>JAFMNE010000060.1 GCA_017859395.1 Ilumatobacteraceae bacterium
TCGGTCGAGTAGCTCAGTTGGCAGAGCGTCCGCCTGAAAAGCGGAAGGTCACCGGATCGACGCCGGTCTCGACCACCGGGCACCCTGCGGGGTGCCCTTCGTGTATTCGGCGCCGTGGTCACGGCGTGCGGCCCCGTCACCGTCGGGCCGGCGGATGGCTGTGGCATGTCACCGGTCACCTAGCGTCGTCGGCGCGCGCCCAGCACACGGCACGCAGTCAGCGAGGCGGGCCATGACCACATCAGATCCGGACGCAACAGGTATGAGCACCGACGACGCGGCGCCGCTCGATGACCGGTTCCGCCCTGGTGCTCATCTAGCGACCCGTGGCGACTGCCCAGCGGTGATCATGGCTGGCGTCGGAGGTGGTGACGAGATCGTCATCACATATGACGAGATGGAACGCCGCTCGCGTCGCCTAGCTCGTGCGTTCGCTGCGGCGGGCCTGGGCCGTGGCGATGCGGTGGCGGTGGTGTTGGAGAACCATCCGGCCTATTTCGAGGTGTTCTGGGCCACGCAGCGCTCGGGCATGTACTGCATCCCGATCAACTGGCATCTGCAGGCCGACGAGATGGCCTACATCGTCGCGGACTGTGGCGCGTCGGCGGTGATGACATCGGCGCATCTGGCCGACACCGCCACCACACTCACGCTGCCCGCGTCGTGCGGGCTGCGGGTGATTGTCGACGGTGATGACGATCTCGTACCCGGCTTCGTCGGGTACGACGGTTTCGTTGCCGGTCACGATGACGGCCCAATCGACGAAGAACTCGAGGGCTCGATCATGTTCTACTCGTCGGGCACGACGGGGCGGCCGAAGGGGATCCGCAAGGACATCACCGGTGAACCACATGGCACGAACCCGATGGCCACCATTCATCTGCTGTCGGCCTATTACGGCGTGACCAACGAGTCGGTGTACTTGGTGCCGGCGCCGCTGTATCACGCAGCACCGCTGGTGTGGTCCACAGGGTGTCAACGTTGGGGTGCGACGGTGGTGGTGATGGAGCGTTTCGACGCGGCCGAGGTGTTGCGGTTAGTGGAACGCCACGGCGTCACCCATGCCCAGTTCGTGCCGACGCATTTCATCCGCATGCTGCGCCTCGACGATGACGAACGTTCTCGGTATGACATGTCGAGTCTGCAGATGGCGGTGCATGCCGCCGCGCCGTGCCCGGTGGATGTGAAACAGGCGATGTTTGATTGGTGGGGTCCGATCATTCACGAGTACTACGCGGGGTCCGAGGCCACAGGGGCGTGCATCATCGGGCCTGAGGAGTGGCTGGCGCGGCCAGGGTCGGTGGGGAAGTCGATGCGCGGGGCGTTGCATATCTGCGATGACGACGGCAACGAGTTGCCCGTCGGCGAGTCCGGTGTGGTGTGGTTCGAAACAGATGTGACGTTCGAGTATCACAACGACCCCGCTAAGACCGCTGCTGCATTCAATGAACACGGTTGGAACACCCTCGGCGACATTGGCTACGTCGATGATGAGGGCTATCTGTTCCTCACCGATCGGGCGTCGCACATGATCATCTCGGGCGGGGTCAACATCTATCCCCAAGAGGTGGAGAGCGCCTTGGCGTTACATCCATGGGTTCTCGATATTGCGGTGATCGGCGTGCCGAATACCGATCTCGGCGAGGAGGTGAAAGCGGTGGTGGTACCCACCGATGCTGCTCCCCCAGCCGATGAATTAGCGACGGGGCTCATTACCTATGCCCGCGACCGCATCGCGCACTACAAGTGCCCAGTCAGCGTGGATGTGGTCGACGAACTACCCCGGCTGCCGACAGGAAAGTTGTTGAAGCGCCAACTACGCGACCGCTACTGGCCAGCCTCGTAACACGGCGTGGCGAACCCAGCCCGTGTGACGGCACACGATGTCAACGACGTCCTCGTGCTGTGTGACCGTTGTGCTGTGTGATGTGGCGGGGTTCAGGTGCCGGGTTCGAAACCGAGGTCGGTGGCGGTGAGCAGTGGCGCGTAGTGCACGCCGGCGTCGGAACACAACTGTGTGCAGGTGGTGCCGCGGTCAACGATCACGCTGGCGAACACCACTTCGGCACCAAAGGCGCGCACCACCTCCACGGCCTCGAGCAGGCTGGTGCCACGGGTCGTGGTGTCTTCCACTATCACCACCCGGTCGTCGGGTTCGAGAGCGCCCGCGAGTCGGCCGGTCACGCCATGGTCTTTGGCGTCTTTGCGCACACTGAAACTGCGTAGGTCACGGCCGCGGGTGGCGGCTACTGCGGCCACGCCGAACGCCACCGGGTCGGCGCCCATGGTCAGCCCACCGATGGCGGTGGCGTCGTCGGGAATGATGGCCAACAACGCGTCGGCCACGGCGATGATGCCGTCGGGTCGGCAGGCGGTTTGTTTGGTGTCGAGGAACCAGGTGCTAGTCGCGCCGCTTTTCAACGTGAATTGGCCGCGCCGCACCGAGTGCCGCAACACATGGTCGCGAAGGGCATTCCCGGCGGTGTCGAGGGTGGGGAGATCGCTCACGCCGCCGAGCGTAGGCGAGAGCGCACGACCGGTGAAGGTGTTCGGTGCGACCAATGAGGCGAGGTTGCGACGCAGTTGCCGATCGGCGATGTCGGTGGCGATGCCATCCAGCGATGTCGGTGGCGATGCCATACAGCAATGTCGTCCAGTGAAGCCCGGCGATGGTCGCGAGCGGTGGTGTCGGCTCGTGACGGTGGGTCAGTAGGGTCGCGACCATGACGTCATCGACCGATCTCGGAACCCTCGCCGACTACCGCGTGTTCACCGAACCGCAGCAGGGCGCCTACTACAGCGACCTGTTGGCGGTGGCCCAGCGCACCGAAGCTGTGGGGTTCGATGCGTTCTTCCGCAGTGACCACTACTTGAAGATGGGTGATGTGTCGGGGCTTCCTGGGCCCAGTGATGCCTGGGTGACGCTGGCTGGTTTGGCACGTGAGACATCACGTATTCGTTTGGGCACGTTGGTGACTGCGGCCACGTTCCGACTGCCGGGGCCGTTGGCGATTTCGGTGGCCAATGTGGACCACATGTCGGGTGGGCGTGTGGAGTTGGGGTTGGGCACTGGCTGGTATGGGGCCGAGCACGATGCCTACGGCATCCGGTTCCCTGCTCTCGGTGAGCGCTTCGACATCTTCTCCGAGCAGTTGGCCGTGATCGCGGGCATGTGGGGCACCGCCGAGGGCGACACGTTCTCGTTCGCTGGCGACCACTACCGGGTGACCGATTCGCCGGCGTTGCCGGCACCGGTGCAGGCCGGTGGGCCGCCGATCATCATCGGTGGGCGCGGCGTGTCGCGCACCCCGGCGTTGGCGGCACGGTATGCGGCCGAGTTCAACATGCCGTTCGTCGACACCGAGATGTTCGCCGAACAGAACGCCCGGGTGTCGGCAGCGTGCACAGCGATCGATCGTGACCCGGCATCGATGGTGCGCTCGATTGCGTTGGTGATTTGTGTGGGTGCCGATGAGGCCGAGGTGGCGCGCCGTGCAGCCGCGATTGGTCGCGAGCCCGATGAGTTGCGGGCCAATGGTGTGGCCGGCACACCCGATGAGGTGCGCGCCACGTTGGCGCGCTGGCGTGCCGCCGGTGCCGAACGGATCTATCTCCAGATGCTTGATCTGTCAGATCTCGATCATCTCGACCTAGTGGCCGACATCATCAGCAGTTAGCCCCGCGCGACGACGAACCAACTGCTGCCCGGAATTCCTCAAGCGACCCCCATTCGTCCGGTTCGTTCAGAGGGGCAACCTCATATGCGGATGCATACGCCGCGTCAATCGTTGCCGCCTTGTGGCGAGCGACAAGGGCTGAGAGGGCGTCATGAATCAGCTCAGCGGTCGTTGCTCCAGGCCGGGCCGACCGAGCGCGTGCGAGTAGGTCGGCGTCGACGGTCGTGCTCACCTTGACGCGGTTCATACCCCAAATATGCCACGCCCGTGTCACAACAGATCTCAGGCGTCGGCACGTGGGCGGCGTGCGCGGAGATGTGTGGTGGATTGGCTCAGGGGTCGCGGCGTTCGCGCAGCAGTACTTCTTGGGCCACGGTGGCCACGTGCTCGCCGTCGGCGCTGTACACGTGACCAACGGCGAGGCCGCGGCCCGACACCAGGTGGTGGGTGGTGAAGTCGTGGAGGTGCCAGCGATCGGCTCGCATCGGCCGATGGAACCACACGGTGTGGTCCAAGCTCACGCCGAAGATGCGTTCGGGGTCCATGTCGGTGTGGCTGCGCACCGTGGCCCGCACGGTGTCGTGCGGCAAGTCGTCTGAGGTAAACGCCAGCCAGCACTGATGCGGATAATCATCGCCATCATCGGGAAGGTCGTCGTTCACTTTGATCCATGCCGCCATACGACCGGTGCCGACATGGGGTTGGCCGACGAGGGCATCGGCGGGAATGAAGCACCGATCAAACCGGTCACTGAACGAGTCCTGCACGAGGCTGTCGGGCGATGGCACCTCGGGCATGGTGACGGTTTGCACCGCAGCAGCGTCTTCGGGGCGTTGAAATGAACATTCGGCGTTCAGAATTGCCCCAATCGCCTGCCGGGCGACAACACGTCGCGTGATGAATGAACGACCGTTGCGAATGCGATCGACCTCGTAACGCACCGGTTCGGTGTGGTCACCCCGTCGTATGAAATAGGCACGAATCGAATGTGGGGTGAACCCGACATCGGTGGTGTGCGCCGCAGCGCGTAATGCCTGGGCCACCACCTGTCCGCCGTACAGCCCGCCCCACGGGTAGCGGGGGCCGGTGCCGACGAAGCAGTCGTTGCCGTGGGGGGTCAGTTCAAACATCAGGTGTCGCTCTCCGTGGGCACATCGCTGGCGCGGGTCGGCGCACATCACTGCCCGCGCCGAGGTTAGTGGCGCTCATCGCGCACCGATTGATGTCAACCCCGAATGTCGATCCTCACCGTGCCGGGTGATGCGCTGTTGCGGTGATCGCCGCACCCAGCACACCCAGATGATGAGTGACTGCTCCACGGGTCGCGGTCAACGGCGGCCCTACCAACGGCCATTCAGCCGTATTTCTGTCTCACGAGCGATGACGTCTTTTGCCGCGACTATCTCTCGCTCTTCAGCGATTACAGCAGTTCCGAGAACCGACTCTGTCCGTGAAGCAATTGACGGGCCGGAGTCGAACTGGCCGCCCACGCAGACAGATGATTGATGTTTGTTCAGACATTTGAACCAAATGAACCCCATTAGTTGTTTCAAGAAACTGGATGTCATACGATGCATAACATGGCAACAAAAACAAACTCAATGAGCGACGAACACAAGCAGGCCCTCGCCCAGGGTCGTATGGAAAGCAAAGTTGTGCGCGATTACCTTGAGGCGCTGCGCTCCGCCAAGCCCAAGCGTGGCCGCAAGCGGTCGCCCGAAAGCATCCAAAAGCGTCTCGCCAAGATCGAGACGGAGTTGGCATCGGCCGATCCGCTCACCGAGCTGTTGCTGCTGCAGGAACGCCGCGATCTGCTCGATGAGGCCGAGTCACTCGGCTCCGGCGATGATCTCGCCAGCGCCGAAGAGGCCTTCGTGAAGGTTGCCAAGACCTACAGCGAGCGTCGCCACATCTCCTACGCCACCTGGCGTGAGGTGGGTGTGGAAGCCGCCGTGCTGAAGCGCGCCGGCGTTCCCCGCTCCATCTGACCCATATCGCGCACTGCGCACGATCGTTTCTCATGAATGCCCGCGGTACACACCGCGGGCATTCTCATGTGCGGGCAGCCTTCGTCGGTGTCACACAACCGCTGCGCAAAGCTTGGTCATACTCATACGCGTCGGTATTCATCACCGACGCCGTATCGCTCGCAGGCGCCACATCACATCACTCCGCTACAAACGCCACATCGACGTCATCGATTCGCCACCCAGTCGCCACCCGCGCGGTGGTGTGCCAGCAGGGTTGTTCAGCGCAAGTGATCGAGCGCAGCGAGCGTGCGATCCACGTTGGCCAATGCCCGATCCAAGTCGAAAGCGGCATCGAGATCGGCTGGTGTCATCACCGCGGTGACGTCTGGGTCGGCGTCGAGAATGTCGCGGAACGGACGCTGTGTGTCCCATGCGGCCATCGCCGCTCGTTGCACCACGCGGTACGCGTCGTCTCGTGTCATGCCACCGGCCACCAGGCCGAGCAGCACCGGCTGGCTGAACACAAGACCATGGCTCGACCACAGGTTCGCCAGCATCCGGTCGGCATCCACCTCGAGGTTGTCGACTAGACGACGCAAACGGCGCATCAGGTAATGGGCGAGCATGGTGGTGTCGGGCAGGATCACCCGTTCCACGCTGGAATGCGAGATGTCGCGTTCATGCCACAGCGCCACATCCGATAGCCCGGCTTGCAAGTTGGAACGCACCACCCGGGCCAAACCGGAGATGGTTTCGGCCGAGATCGGGTTGCGCTTGTGCGGCATGGCCGACGAGCCCTTCTGGCCGGCGGAAAACCCTTCGCGCGCTTCTGCCACTTCGGTGCGTTGCAGGTGGCGTAATTCCACTGCCACCAATTCGCAAGTGGCGGCCACGCTCGCGCAGGCATACAGCAGTTCGGCGTGTCGGTCACGCGCCACAACTTGCGTGGCCGGTACCGGCGTGAGGCCGAGTGCGGCACCCACGTGTGCTTCCACTTCGGGTGGAATGTTCGAGTAGGTGCCGACCGCGCCCGAGAGTTTCATCACCGCCACGGAGGTCCGAGCGGCATGCAAGCGGGTGCGGTCGCGATCCATCTGCAACGCCCACAGCGCGACCTTGGCGCCGAAGGTGGTGGGTTCGGCGTGCACACCGTGGGTGCGACCGATCATCGGCGTGGCCGCATGGGTGTCGGCCAGGTCCACCAACGACGCGATCAGGCTGTCGGCTTCAGCGATCAGCAGATCAACAGCGTCGGTCATCGCCCAGCACAACGCGGTGTCGACCACATCGGTGGAGGTGAGCCCGTAGTGGATCCAACTGCCAGCAGGTGCGCCGATGGCCTCTTGCACCACGTCGACAAAAGCGGCCACGTCGTGGTTGGTGATCGCTTCGCGTTCGGCTACCTGGGCCACGAAGGCATCATCGATGTGCGGCGCGGCGGCCCGACATGTTGCGGCGGCATCGGCGGGCACCAGGCCGAGGGCGGCGTGGGCTTCGGTGGCCAGGAGTTCCACTTCCAGCCATCGACCGAACCGCGTGATGTCGTCCCATGCGGCCGACATCTCTGGGGTGCGGTAGCGGTCGATCATCTGATCAGGCTCCCTGGTTCCAGATCACGTAGTCGTCGCGGTCGGCGCCAACGCCCACCACCCGCACTGGCACACCCACTTCGCGTTCCACGAGGGCGAGCAGGTCGCGCGCACCCGCGGGCAGGTCATCGGGGTGGCGTGCCCCGGTGGTGTCGGCCTGCCAGCCGGGCAGGTCGACATAGGTCGGCTCCACACGTTCGAGCACGTCGGAGCGGTCGGGGTAGCCCGACAGCTCTTCGCCGTCGAGGCGATAGCCGGTGCACACCCGCACGGTGGCGAATGTGTCGAGCACATCAAGTTTCGTGAGGGCGAGTTCGGTGAGGCTGTTCAAGCGCACGGCGTGGCGCAGCATCACACAATCGAGCCAGCCCGCACGGCGGCGGCGCCCGGTGACCGTGCCGTATTCACGGCCGATGTCCACCAGTGCGTCGCCGAGGTCATCGGTGAGTTCGGTGGGGAACGGCCCGGCACCCACTCGGGTGGTGTAGCTCTTGGTGATACCCACCACACGATCGATGTCGCGGGGGCCCAACCCGGTGCCGGCACAGGCACCCCCGGCAATCGGGTTCGACGAGGTGACGTACGGGTAGGTGCCGTGGTCGAGATCTAAGAACGTCGCTTGAGCACCTTCGAGCAGAACGTGGGTGCCGGCGGCAACCTCGTCGTGAATCAAGTTGACGGTGTCACAGATGTGCGGTGCGAGGCGGGCACCGAGTTCGGCGAAGGTGGCCACCACCTCGTCAACGTCGAGGGTCTCGCCGCCGGCTGCGGCAATGATGTCGTTCTCGGCGGTGCAGCGGGTGCGCACCGTGTCGGCGAAACGCGCGGGGTCGAGCACTTCGCCGGCACGCACACCCACCCGGCGGGCCTTGTCGGCATAGGCCGGGCCGATGCCTTTCAGCGTGGTGCCGATCTTGTCGTCGCCACGCATGGCTTCGGCGATGGCGTCGTGGCTTTGATGCCACGGGAAGATGAGATGGGCTCGGCTCGATACCCGCAAGCGGGTGCAGTCGATGCCGCGCGCCGACAAGGTGTCGATCTCAGAGAACAGTGTGGGTAGGTCGACCACCACACCGTTGGCGATCACTGGGGTGACAGCGTCGTAGAGGATGCCCGACGGGATGAGTTGCAGGGCGTATTTCTCGTCGCCGACCACCACGGTGTGACCCGCATTGTGGCCACCTTGGTAGCGCACCACCATGGGGTGCTCCTTGGCGAGGAGGTCGATGATTTTGGCCTTGCCTTCGTCACCCCATTGGGCGCCGACGACGACGGTGAC
>JAFMNE010000061.1 GCA_017859395.1 Ilumatobacteraceae bacterium
ACGACGGCCCCGATGCCATCGAGATCGATGGTGCGTGGGCGCGCACCAGCCCCGCGGCGGTCACCATGGGCGCGGCCTACATGCACATCACCGCGCGAGCGGGTGATGAGGTGGTCGCGGTGGCCGTGGATGAATCGGTGGCGGCATCCGCAGAGATTCACACCATGATGTCGGCCGACATGGCGGCTCAGCACGACGAGATGATGGCGTCGGGTGAGCACGAGATGGGCATGGACGGCGGCATGGACATGGATCACAACATGGACATGGATCACGGCATGGACATGGATCACAACATGGACATGGATGGTGACATGGATGGCCAGATGGGTGGCGGTGCAATGGTGATGCGCCAGATCATGTCGCTGCCCTTGCCCGCCGGTGAGACCGTTGAACTGGCCCCCGGTGGCTACCACGTCATGCTCATCGGCCTCGTGGATCCGCTCGAGGTCGGCGACACCATCGACGTCACGCTTACCATGGCGAGCGGTGCGGTGCGCACCGTCACCGCCGAAGTTCGCGACACTGCGCCCTGATCACAAGCGACAACGCTCCTACCGAGCGTTGATCAGTCGTTCACAGCAGCGACTGACGCCGATGGCGAGGCCGGTTGCAACCAGGCGATGACCATCATCGCTGCCGCACCCAGAGCTGTGATGACAGACATCACCGTGAGGCCACGATCAAGACCAGCGGGCAGCACCGTAGGGATAAGCGCCGCCGACAGCGCATCAATTCGGCCAACGGCCCACACCACGATCTGCGCTGCAGCCACTACCACCGCCGCCGTGGCGACGAACACTGAACGTCGACACGTCACCGCGGCCACCGCAACCGCAACTAATGCCGTTGCGGGTAGCGCCCACCACGTGAGTGACGGTGCGGTGTCGGCGGGTGCATCACGCCACCATCCGGCACCAGCCACCACCGCTGCCCCTGCGGCAATTCCGGCAATGGCCACAGCGGCTAACGACGCGACATGACGCTGGCGTCGCCACACCGTCACACCCGCAGCCATCAGCATGCATCCGATCACCGCACCAACGACTGGCGCGACGACCGACGGTGACGGCTGCAGCGTGGCCACCACCCGAACCGCGATCGAACGTCCATCGATCACCAGCGGCACAACAGCATTCACGACCTCATCACCAGGTTCGGCCCCGATCGGTGGTGTGGACTCCATCAGGTGAATGCGATGGTCATGCCACGCCCACGATCCGTCGTCGTCCACCTGTTCCCACAGGGGTTCTGCGGAATGGTCGACAATTGCCGGTCGTGCGGCGTCGCCGTAACGGTCCTGGTTGTAATAGGTGGAGAAACTGCGCTGATTCCGCCACACCGAGCCGTCGGCATCGATCCGCAGATACGGCTCACCCTCATAGCCGGGGATGCTGGCGGTACTGCCCGGTGCGGCGCGTAGCCATAAGAACGAGTCGTGACCCTCCACGCTGATGACCGCGCCCGGCAGGGAGACAGTTGCGTCGGTGGTGGTCACAGGGGTCACCGCATCATTCACGATCACCTCGGTGATCACACTGCGGTAGTCCGTTGGCCCTGCCGCATCGGCTGCGACCGGGCCCGTCGGCCACAGCACCACGGCGCAGACGACGCCACACACACGCATGAATGACCTGGTGAACCGTCGCCGATCGTCGCACTGTTGACGTGCGCCAATCGACGGCCGGAGGCGTCGACCGCTCGCTGGATGCCCGGTCACGCCGCCACCACACGCAGCACGAACTGACCGCTGGAATGCACCGAGCATTCCCCGGACAGTTCACCAGGTGCGGTGAACGTCTGGCGGAGCTCTTCGCCCGGCCCCACATAGAACACACCAACGGTGTGCCCCCGGTCGTCGTCATTCACGATACGAATCGTTTCACCGACGGTCATCACCAACTCGGCCGGCAAGATGTCGATGATCTCACCGCCGTCGATGCGTGCCCCGGTGCCAGCCGGAATCAGATAGTCGTGATCGATATCGGCGTCACCAACCGCGGCGGCCACCCCCGGACGCTGCGGGTCGTCACCACCGGTGGCCACGATCACCGCAACCAGTCCGCCGACGGCGAGCACAATCACCACCACAGCCGCGATCAGGCGGCGTGATGCACCACCATGTGGTGCGGCCATATCGCCAACATCAGCAGGGAGTCGCTCAGAGTTCATGGCCGCAGTCCGGCGAGAAGGTCACCGATGTCATCGGCCAGTTCTTGGGTCTCGATACCGAACGGCCATGTGAGCACCAGCGCCCCCGTGTCGTCCACGGCGTAGAGCTGGGTGGAATGCGCCACGTCGGTGCCGCCAGCATCGTTATCGGTCACGAGATATGACACGCCGAACGGTTCGGTGGCCGCCGTGAGCACCGTGGGGTCAGCCGAACCCAACGCGATGCCGTCAGCGAAGAAACTCTGGATGTAGTCATCGAGAATTGGCAGGTCACGATCGGGGTCGACGGTCACCATCGCCACATCAACGTCTGCTGCGGCATCGCCCAACCGGTTCAACGCCACCTTGAGATCAGCGAGAGTGGTGGGGCAGAAATCAGGGCAGTTCGTGTACCCGAAATACACGAGCAGCAACCCACCATCGACCGCACGGAACGCCACCTCGCCCGAGCCATCAGCACGCGAAAGTGCAACGTCACCCACCTGCGGAGCCGGTGACCGTGAATACCCGGCGAAACCCGCATCGCTATCGCCACCACAGGCCGACAGCATCGCCGCGATCACCACAGCCAGTGCCATCGCTGCACGGCGGGCAGCACTCATGGTGTCGTCCCCGGAGTGGCCAACTCGACGATGTAGCCAACGATGAGATCCACCTCATCGCGGGTCAAGGAGTTCGACGGCATCGGCAGGGAATAGTCCTCCACCTGTTTCATGCCCGGCATCATGATCGACTCCACCAGGTAGTCACGGTCAGCGGTCACGATCGTGCCGTTCGACAACGGCCGGTCTGACATGAACAGCCCCACAAAAGCCGGGCCCACACCGCCGCCACCGTCGCTGCCGTGACAAGCAGCGCAGCCCGATGACATCATGAGCGACCGGCCAGCCGCAGCGGCATCGCTGAGCTGTACTTCGGGTGAATCCGAGCCACATGCCGCTGCACCTATCGCGAGACCGGCGGCGGCCACCGTCACCGCGATGCGCCCACCACGTCGACTGGCCATAACCCCAGTCAACCAGTCCGGCCGATGACCTGCACAGGTCAGAGGTCACGTTCTGCGACGTGTGACGAGTGACGCCATGAACACCGTGAAGATGTCGCTGGTGCGGGCGTCAACCCCGAAGGCGGCATCGGCGGCGCGACGCCCCGCATCGATGTCACCAGCCTCACATGCCTTCACCGCAGCGGTGAGATCGCCGGCTGGCCAGGGCATGTCGGCCACGGCAGCTGGTGACAGTCGAAACGATGTTGCCGACAACCCGGTGCCGGCGCGTTGATGCCACGCCCACACCGTGGCCACCGATGAGGTCAATACGGCTGCGACCTGGTGCACATCCACCTCTGGTGAGTCCGTCGGGATCACCGACACCACCGGCACCCCGGGCAGCCACACGCCGTCGACATCAGCCACGGCTTCTACGGTGCGGGTCTGTGCGGCGACCAGCACCTTGGGCACCAACAGGCGTTCCGCCCACGCGACAAAACGCCCGGTGAGGCGTGAGCGGTCGACCACAGGCGCCTGCACACGTTGGCCAGCGAATCGCACCGGGCGTTCACCCCAGTGACACTGCCACGGGTCGATCACACCAGAGGTGACAAGCGCTGGACGCTCACGGGTGGGTGTAGCACCAGCTGACGGCACCACCGCGTCGACCAAGGCGTAGTACTCGTCGCGGAAATTGGCCGACACTCGGCAACGATCGCCCACCGTTCCATCCACCGTGAACGTGCCGAGATCGGGCACCCCCACCGAGGAGGTGACCACGTGCGACCACACCGGCGACCCGGGCACCGTCCGCGGCGCAGAACCAGCAGTGAAGCCCAGCACGCACACATCGACGTGGGCGTCGAACACCCGGTCGGGATGCCACCACCATGTGTCGAGCACCGCGCGCTGCTCGGCACGTCGTCGAACACGCCCCGCATCTCGTGAGGCCAGCACCGATGTGGGCAACACCAGCACCACGCGCCCTCCGGGGCGCACCAGCGTCATCGACAAATCGATGAACGCGAGCGCGAGATCGCCATAGGGTCCCGTGTCCGCTGTTGGCGCGGACGTTGTGTTCTGGCCGCGTGGCAGCGGCGATCGAAATGGTGGGTTGCCCACCACCACATCGGCACATCCACCGGGCAGCACCGCCGACCAGTCGATGTCCAACGCATCGGCACAGATGAACTCGTCCACGCCCTCTGGGTGGGTGAGCGTCGGGTCGATGTCGACGCCGATGGTGTGCACCGTGTGCCCGGTGGCACGCAGCCGTTCAGCTGCGGCCACCAGCAGGCGACCATCGCCGCAGGCCGGGTCGAGCACGGTCATCGTGTGTGCAGAATCGGTGGTCGGCGACGCGACGGTGGCCACCGCCATGTCTGCCACCTTCGCGACGAGCGCCGGTGGCGTGTACCACGCACCGAGGCGTCGTCGTTCGGCTATTTGCCGATCCGACACCGACACAGCGTAGGGTTCGCGCCGTGGTCGACCGCTACACCACGTTCTCGCGCGATGAATGGTCGCGGCTGCGGGCTGCCACGCCGCTCACCCTCGGCGTTGACGACCTCGATCAGTTGCTCGGTATCAACGAACAGATCGACCTCGATGAAGTCGCCACCGTGTACCTGCCGCTCAGTCGATTGCTGAACCTGTATGTGAGCGCGGTGCAGGACCTGCATCGGGTGTCGAGCACGTTCCTCGGCGACATGGCACCAAAGGTGCCGTACGTCATCGGTGTGGCCGGCTCGGTCGCGGTGGGCAAGAGCACATTCAGCCGGGTGCTGCAGGCCCTACTGGGGCGCTGGCCCGACCATCCCAAGGTGGACCTGGTGACCACCGATGGATTCTTGTACCCCAACGCGGAACTAGCGGCCCGTGGGCTGATGGAACGCAAAGGTTTCCCCGAGAGTTTCGACACGCGCGGCCTGCTCGAGTTCTTGCGGGCGGTGAAGAGCGGCGCACCGCGGGCGATCGCCCCCGTGTACGACCATGTGGTCTACGACATCGTCGATGACCGCACCGTGGTGGTGGAAAACCCCGACATCGTCATCGTCGAAGGGCTCAACGTGTTGCAGGTCGACCGTGACGGCACCGAGTTCGTCAGCGACTACTTCGACTTCTCGATCTACATCGATGCCGATCCAGCTCATATCGAAGAGTGGTATGTGCAGCGGTTCTTCACCCTGCGCAACTCGGTGTTCACACGGCCAGAGAGCTACTTCAGAAACTTCGCCGGGCTTGATGACACCGCCGCCGAGCAGATGGCGCGCGGTATCTGGGAACGCATCAACGGCGAGAACCTGCGCAGCAACATCGAACCCACCCGCGACCGGGCAGGGCTGGTGCTGCGCAAAGGCGCGGATCACCGAGTGGAATCGGTGCGGCTCCGCAAACTCTGACCGCCGCCACGACGCAGATCAGGCGTGGCCTGCCAGCCAGGCGGGCACGTCGCGGATCGAACCCAGTTCGGCATAGGAATGCTCGGGGTCGTCGACGGTCTCGTGATGCCAGGTGAGGTGATACGGCACATGAATGCCGAAGCCGCCGATCTCCACCACCGGCAACACGTCGGAGCGAACCGAATTGCCGATCATCGCGAACGTGGCCGGGTTGATGTCCCATTCGCTGAGGAGCCGCCGATACGCGTCAGGATCCTTCTCGAGCACCACCGCCACGTGCTCGAAATGATGTTCAAGGCCGGAGGTGCGCACCTTGCGGGTCTGATGCACCAGATCACCTTTGGTGATCAGCACCACACGATGGGTGGTGCCGACCGCCGCAAGAGTTTCGGGCACACCATTGAGGATCTCGACGGGATGTCGCAGTAGGTCATGTACATGGTCGACGATGCGGCCGATCACCGATGCCGGAACCCGACCGGCGGTCACCGTCACCGCGCATTCCACCATCGACAGGCCGAACGCTTTCACTCCGTAACCCGACAGGGGGATGTTGCCGACCTCGACCGAGGTGAGCGCAGCTCGCAGATCCACACCGTCGGGCACATACGGCCCGACGAGTTCCATGAACAGGTCTTCTGCGCCGCGGAAGAACTCTTCGTTACGCCACAACGTGTCGTCGGCATCGAAGGCCACAACCTCGATCTGTGATCGCGTCGATGGGTCGTGGTGGTCCACGATGTGGGGCGTCACCGGTGGATCGCGTTCAAATAGTTGTACACGGTGATGCGGCTCACCTCGAGCGCATCGGCCACGTCTTCGACGGCGCGACGCAAGATGAATGCACCGCGTTCATCGAGCAGGCGCACCGCTCGCTGTTTGTCTTCGCGCGACAGGGTGGGAAGGGGGCCACCGAGTTCGGCTTCGACGGTTTCGATGAGGCGGTCGAGAGCGCCATGAATCGGTGGCAGTCGCACGGCCGCGACAGCGTGGCCGTCCCAGCGCAGTTCGATATCGGCGGCTGATGCGCCGGCGAGATCCACCACCCGGGCCCCAACGGCGTCGAGCACGGGGCGCACCGCGTCGATGAGCGGATGCTCGGGCGTGCTCACAATTCGGCTCCATCGGCGCTGACCATGGTGTTCACGTGGGTGGCACCGTGCGCGATCGCTGCACCGACGGCGATCGACACCACCTCGGCCACCCGGTCGGGATCGGTGTCGACCACGGTGCCGAAGGCATCGAATACGACGTCGAAACCGGCAGCTCGAAGAGCGTCGACCGGAGCGGTCACATGAGGACCCGGCTGCCCGTCAACGAACGGCTCTACCGTGAATTCCACTCGTGCCACGGCCCCGATGCTAGGTGCTGGTCGATGAGCCCCCGTCACCGGCACGAGCCCGGCGTATTGTCGACGACGTGCATGGCGTTCGAATCGTGCGCCGGGTCGCGCCTGGTGGGTCACTCGTACTGTCGCTGGCGTTGTTGGTGTGGCGGGTAACTCCGAGTTCGATGCAGCTCACCAATGCCGATGCGTTGCTGCCGGCATTGATGTCCACCCAGAAATGGACGCCGTTCTATTGGGGTCAGGACCGGTTGTTTAACCTGCTGCCACTTCTGGCGGCGCCTATTCGCAACCCGCTGTGGAACTTCCATGTGCAGACAGTCGTGCTGTCGGTGTCGTTCTTTGGTGTGGTCGCGATGTTCAGCTTGCTGCACGTGCGAGCACGACGTCAGCGGGTGTCGATTCCGCTATCCGCGGTTGCCACCTTGGTTGCCGGAATCGTCGTGGTATGGCCGCTGGCGGATGTCATCCGGTACCGGTTCATCGTTGAACAGATGTATTTCTTCAGTGCGCTGATGTGGGCGGCTGCAATGTCGTTGTGGCTCGGTCGCTGTTCTCGTTGGGCGGTGGCTGTGGTCGTGTTGATTGCGGCAGCTCTGAACCCCTCAATTGTCGTATTTGCACCCTTGATCGTGCTGTTCGACAACGACGATCACCAGCGAATACGGCGTGCGTTTGGGTTCACCGTGTTGGGTGCTGCGGCCGCTGTAACAGTGTCGTGGCTAGGGGCACGGTTCGGGCCGGTCGACAACCGGGCGCTGTACTCGGGGTTCGATGTCGGACGCCTGCCTGCCGGCATTCAGTTATCCATTCGCAACCTGCTTGCCGTTGTAAATGGATGGGCCGTGCTCGCACTGGTGCTCATTGCGGGGGTCGTTCTGGCGTGGACTGCGGTGCAGCGGCCGTCACGTGCGTTGCTTGTGTACCCGGCACTTGTTCTGTCGTCCGGGTTGTGGCTGTTCATATTTTCGATGAATGACTGGGTTGGGCGGAATCATGATCCGCGCTACTTCTTTCCTCTGTTCGTAACGCTGGCCGCTCTGATCTCAGCCGCGGTGACCGAGTGCCTCATTCAGATCAGATGGCGCTTGCCGGATCAACTGCGGATAGTCGGCTCACGTGTGATTCACGTCGGCATCTGGTGCCTCGCATTGGTCGCTTCGTGGGCAGCAGTTGATGCGATTCATGGGGCACACATGCCTGTTGTCGACCGCGCGTCCGCTGTCGCCGAGATTGCGCGAGATGCGGATGCGAACCTTGTGGTGGGGGACTACTGGGCGGTGTGGCCAGTTGTGGTGGCGGGTCGAGCTGTTGGAGATGATCTGCTGGGGGTCTCATTTCGCTCGGATCCCATCCTTGATGAGATCAAGAAAGAATTGAGTCAAGGTGGTGATGCCCCACGGGTGCTGTGCCTTGGGGCCGACCCAGTGGCATGTGCCGATGTCGTGACGTCCTGGACAGAGGAGTTCTGGTTCGTCGATGAGGTCGTATTGAACGATCCGCTCATCATTTCTGTGGCGGCTGCCGGCTCAGGAGTTGGCTAACCGCCCATGATGCGTGACAACTCGAGGGATCGGTTCACACAGTCAC
>JAFMNE010000062.1 GCA_017859395.1 Ilumatobacteraceae bacterium
TCGAGTACACCGTGGACAACACCGATGTGGTGCACCTCGGTGACGGACGACGGATGCCGGTCGTGGACATCGTGCGCGACCGGTTGTACGACGAAACGGTGGAGTATCACCACCGCCCGACCGTGCCACTCGATCAGAGCGGGCGTGGTGACTGCCACACCGCCTTCGCCTTTGCAGCCCATCGGGCAGTGGTTGACGTCGATGTGGAACTCGGCTTGGTGAAAGTGATCCAGATCGCAACAGCGCAGGACGTCGGACGTGCGCTGAACCCTCTGTCGGTCATCGGACAAATTGAAGGTGGTATCGCCCAAGGTCTCGGCCTCGCCGTCTACGAAGAGATCATCATGGACGGTGGCCACATCATGAACGCATCGTTCACCGACTACCTCTTGCCCACCATCGCCGACATGCCGCCGGTGGAGATCGCCCTGATCGAAGAACCAGACCCCCAAGCCCCACTCGGAGCAAAAGGGGTTGGTGAACCCCCGTGCATCTCTGTCACCCCTGCGGTGATCGCCGCCATCCGCGATGCCATCTCTCAAGTGCGGCCAGGCCCGGTCGACCTGCCCCATATTCCCGTCCGGCCGATGGACATCGTGCGAGCGGCACGAGGAGAATCCTTGTCGCGCATCATGGCCGACTAGGTTGGGGCTGATGAGCGACGACCGCGAGATCCTCACCTGGGAACTATTTGGGGTCGCATCCCGCGAACTCGCCACCATGGTTGCTGACGATGGCTACGACCCGTCGATGATCCTCTCGATCGCACGTGGTGGTCTCCTCATCGGTGGAGCGATGGGATATGCCCTCGCCGTCAAGAACACCTACACCATGAATGTCGAGTTCTACACCGGTGTCGATGAACGCCTTGAGGTGCCCCGCATCCTTCCGCCCGCTCCCGACTTTGTCGACCTTGCCGATGCAAAGATCTTGATTGTTGATGACGTCGCCGATACTGGCCACACGCTGAAAAGCGTGCAGGAGTTCTGCGCTGGCAAGGTCGGTGAGGTGCGTACCGCGGTCATCTATGAGAAGTCACACTCCGTTGTGCAATGTGATTACGTCTGGCGACGCACCGACTTGTGGATCAATTTCCCATGGAGCGATAAGCCACCGGTCACCGACCGCGCCGACGCGGTACTTGATGCCTGAGGCCTCGCCTTAGATCCCGAGTCTGGCGCGCAGGCGCGATGGCGGAACCACCGCGCACGCCATCGCACCGCATGGCACAACGATGAGGGGGCGATGTGGATCTATTCGATCCAGCACCGACACCAACAGGTCCTCGGGGCGCGCCACCACCACCGAGTCCCAGCCGGTCATGATGTCGGCGAGGAGGACATCGTCCGCTTCTGCGACCGGGACACGATCAAGGTCCATTTCGGTAACGAATCCCACATGGGATCCGGACACATCGCTGATGGCCACAATCTCCGCCGCGCCAAGACGGGAGCGTTGAACACGCATCTGAGCGACCGAGGTATCCGGCCGCGCCTCCGCGATGCCCCACCACATCAACTCACTTAGGCGAACGTCACTGACCTCCGCTCGTAAATCAGCGGCCGCGACCTCGACCCGCGCACTCATCGCAATAAACACTCCGACAACGATGATCATCGGTGAGGAGAAGCCGCGGAGCGACGCCAGCACGCCCGCCCCAGCGACCAACCATCCAACGACGATGCCAATACGTGAGGCCTCACGCATTGCTCGGATCCGATCGCCATGGCGCGACCATCGCCACGCACGCACAACTCGGCCTCCGTCAAGTGGCGAGCCGGGCAACATGTTGAACACCCCGAGCGCGATATTCACCGCTGCTAACCACCCTGCGAGCGATGCCCACTCCCAGCCGATCCGGCCGCGCAGTAAGAACCACACCGCTGCACTCAACATCCCAACGGCCATCGAACTTGCCGGACCAGCGGCGGCAATAGCTGCTTCTGACCGAGGCGTAGGCGCCTCACGCTCCAGTCTGGCCAGGCCGCCAAGCGCCCACAGGTCAATCGATGTTGTTCCGATTCCGTAGCGACGTGCGGTCAGCGCGTGCCCAACCTCGTGAGCCACAATCGACCCCACGAAACCAAGAACGCCGACCAGTGCCGCCGCAATACCGAGCGCGCTGGACAGGCTGGCTGCCAGCACACCGGCGATGATGAGAAGACTCCAGTGCACGCGCACCGGTGTGCCAGCAAGGCGACCGATGGACAAGGTGGCGCCCATTAGATTGTGATCTGCTGTGGTGGCATCGTTGCGCCATACATCGCGTCATGGCCGGTGATCGCCGCCCACCGGCGGGTTCCGAACTCGAAGTGCCACCACTCACAGTGGAGCACGATGAATCCGGCAGAGCGCATCAGCGCAACAAGCCATCGACGGGCGTTGCGGTCTACATCGTCGTGGTCCTCAAGCGCCGCAGTGTGAGCGGAATCCCAGAAGGCATCAAAAGGTGTCCCCAGCGACAACGGAATGCCATGCCACGACAAGGTGAGGTCGACCGAGCCACCGGTGAGGTGCGGGGGAGGGGTGCGGGGGTCGGTGGACGGGGGCGCCAAGAACCCAGGCGGAAGGTGCGGGTCTGCGTAGGCAACGTCGAACAACTCAGCTTGCAGTTGCACCGGGCGCCATGCGTCAAAGATGTGGAGCCCCCACGGTGATGGAAGATTCTCCGCCACATCACACAACCGACCAGCCACCGACGACCGGACGAGCACCGTCGGATGTGCAGAGGCCCACCCGGCCCGACTGTACGCCGGGACCATAGACAGCCTCGGATGACAGGGGACGACGAGAGGCTCATTAGATTCGCGCTCGATCACGGCGCCATCTGGGTCGGCCAACACGCCGATTGCCGGCGCGGTGGGAATCGAATGCTCTGGGATATCGAGGTCGGCCGGCGCCACACTGCGGGCCCATTGGGCAAAACCGTCCACCGCTCCAACGGTAGTCTCAGAACGTGGATCCGGCATCGCGCAACCACCCATTGAGTAGCGCCGCATCATCGGCTGCTGGTGTGCCGGGGAGCCATGCGGTCGACGTCGTCGTCGTCGGTGGTGGCCATAACGGGCTCATCTCTGCGGCGCTGACCGCCCGATCTGGATTAAGCACCGTGCTCGTTGAGGCCCGTGACACCATCGGCGGGTGTGCCAGCACCGTGACCGACCTCGGCGCGCGTTTCAACATCTGCAACTGTGACCACAACATGATCCGGGCACTGCCGCTCATGGACGAACTTGATCTGGCCTCTCATGGGCTGCGCTATATCGAGACGGAAATCTCCAGCATCCACTTGACCCATGGCGAGACCACTGCATGGCCGTTCTTCCACGACCCGGAGCGGCATCTCGATGCTCTCGGTCGGATCCACCCCGCCTGGGTACCGCAATATCGGCGCTATCTCGACGATGCCCTTCCGGTTGCTCGACTGGCGATCGACATGGCTCGCACGACACCGTCGACAGCATTGATGTTGCGCCGAGTGGCTGGCCTTCGCGGCAGAGGCGCACGGCGCCTACTCGCATGGAGCCGTTCAAGCGCTGCCGATGTCCTGCGGTCCTATTTCGACGATTGGCGCATCTGGATGCCCGCGGTGTCCAACGGGCCAACCGTCTGGGGTGTGAGTCCAGAGACACCCGGCACCGGTCTTGCAGCTGCCTTATATGCCACCAAACACATCAATCGCACGGGCCGACCAGTGGGTGGTTCTGGTGCGCTGACCGACGCCATCGAGGCATCGTTTCTTGCGGCCGGGGGCACGGTCATCACATCTCGGATGGTCGAGCAACTCGTCACCGATTCAGGCGGCGTGTGCGGGGTATGTCTTGACGATGGCTCCACGATTACCGCGCGCGCTGTGGTTGCGGCCTGCGATCCACAGCGGGTATTCGTCGACTGGCTCGACGACCCGACGGGGGAGCAGGACTGGCCATCTGCGGCTCGCGAAGAGATCGGTCACTGGCGGTCGCAACCGGTGCACGACGGGTACGAGTCGAAAATCGACGCGGTCATCTCGTCGCTACCGAGCTACCACCACGCCGATCAACTCCGCGAGGTGGTCGGTGAGGCTGATATCTGGTCGCCGACCACGGTGATCCACCCGACGCCCGAGGGTCTCGCCGACGCTCACCGACGTCGCACCACCGGCGACGTCGCGTCACTACCGACCATGCTGTTGAACATTCCCAGCGTTGCCGATGCCGACATGCAGCTCTCACCCGATGAGCACGTCCTCAGCCTTGAGGTTCTCTTCACCCCGTACACCCATGACTGGTCCCGCAGCGAGGAGCCCGCCCGGTGGCTTGAACTTCTCAGCGGCCTGTGCGAGTCGGGCACCTTGCAGGTTGACCGGTGGCGCGCAATGACTCCTGACCGGTACGAACGGGAGTTCCAGATGCATCGTGGTCACACACCCGCATACGCAGGGTCGCCACTTGCCACACTGATGGGTCGGCCTCGACCCACTACCCGCCATCGCAGCAAGGTTCCGGGCCTCTACCTTGGAGGAGCTGCGGCGTATCCAGGCGCTGGCGTCTTTGGTGGTGCGGGTCGCAATGCCGCACGTGCGGTCATTCGCGATCTCGGTCGCTGACCCCAAGATGTCCTAGAGCCCAGTCGAGAACAGGCGCGTTGAAACCCGAGGCGAACGTCGCTCGACACCATCGAGTTCTGGGCACCAGACACGCGAAGGGCCGGCACCCGTAGGTGCCGGCCCCGCGTTGAATGATCTAACCGATCAGAAACTGTGCGTCGCTCAGAATCCGATGCTGGTGTCGATGTACTCGTTGGTCACGATGTCGGCAGGGGCCAAGCCCTCCTCGAACTCCAGACCGGCCAGAGCGATGTTGTCGATCATCTCTTGGATTCGGTCAGTGTCCATGTTGCCAACAATCGCGTCCGGACCGTTGCCGACCAAGCCAAACTCAGCCATCGCGCCAGCCGCATACTCCGCGTTGCCCGCGGTGTACACCCAGCCATCATCAAGCTGCTCGTTGACATCCAGAATCACCGCGTTCGCGCCCGCCGGATCACCGTGGTAGCTCACAACCGATTGCTGGAAGATCGGCACCAATTCCGTCAGACACGCATCCATCTCCTCCTTATCAGAAGGCTTGATCGCAATCGTCTGGCTGTAAATCGGGAAACCGTTGTCGTTCAACAACGTGAACGCAACATCTTTACCCCACTCCTCAAAGGTGTTCTTGTAGGAGTACGGCTCCGACGACGCGAACCCCTGCTGAGCAATCTTGCCCTGCTCGGCAATGAACCGCGCCGGCGTCGCGTCATACGACGGATCGATCTGATCCTCACTCAACACACCCAACGCCACGAACACATCGGCATAGGTCTGACCAGCAAAGATGTTGATCGTCACACCCAGATCACCAAGATCCGACAGATCCTCCACATCTGGATACGTCTCCGGATCCCACATGATCATCTGCGGGTTCTTCTCCAACGGCGCCACCACCGACAACATCGGTGTGTCCTGGAACGTCAGGATCTGCGCATCGGTATTCGCATACGCCAGATGCACCGAATCATCGCTGTAGATGATCGACGACGGCGACGAGAAACCAATTGCCGGGCCACCCTCACGGATCTCAAAATCAATCCCGAGATCAACACCGTCCAACACCATTGGACCAACAGTCGCGCTGCGACCCTTCTCCACGGTGTAACCCTCACCGATCAGGTTGTACAGAGCACCATGCTCAGACTCCGCATGCCAATCCGTCTGGATCACCAACGGCGACGGACAAATATCAGCCAAGCTGACCTGTTCGGCCTGCTCGACCGGGAATCCGATGCTGGTGTCGATGTACTCGTTGGTCACGATGTCGGCAGGGGCCAAGCCCTCCTCGAACTCCAGACCGGCCAGAGCGATGTTGTCGATCATCTCTTGGATTCGGTCAGTGTCCATGTTGCCAACAATCGCGTCCGGACCGTTGCCGACCAAGCCAAACTCAGCCATCGCGCCAGCCGCATACTCCGCGTTGCCCGCGGTGTACACCCAGCCATCATCAAGCTGCTCGTTGACATCCAGAATCACCGCGTTCGCGCCCGCCGGATCACCGTGGTAGCTCACAACCGATTGCTGGAAGATCGGCACCAATTCCGTCAGACACGCATCCATCTCCTCCTTATCAGAAGGCTTGATCGCAATCGTCTGGCTGTAAATCGGGAAACCGTTGTCGTTCAACAACGTGAACGCAACATCTTTACCCCACTCCTCAAAGGTGTTCTTGTAGGAGTACGGCTCCGACGACGCGAACCCCTGCTGAGCAATCTTGCCCTGCTCGGCAATGAACCGCGCCGGCGTCGCGTCATACGACGGATCGATCTGATCCTCACTCAACACACCCAACGCCACGAACACATCGGCATAGGTCTGACCAGCAAAGATGTTGATCGTCACACCCAGATCACCAAGATCCGACAGATCCTCCACATCTGGATACGTCTCCGGATCCCACATGATCATCTGCGGGTTCTTCTCCAACGGCGCCACCACCGACAACATCGGTGTGTCCTGGAACGTCAGGATCTGCGCATCGGTATTCGCATACGCCAGATGCACCGAATCATCGCTGTAGATGATCGACGACGGCGACGAGAAACCAATTGCCGGGCCACCCTCACGGATCTCAAAATCAATCCCGAGATCAACACCGTCCAACACCATTGGACCAACAGTCGCGCTGCGACCCTTCTCCACGGTGTAACCCTCACCGATCAGGTTGTACAGAGCACCATGCTCAGACTCCGCATGCCAATCCGTCTGGATCACCAACGGCGACGGACAAATATCAGCTAGGACACCGTCGGCGACCGGTTCGGCGGCCGGTTCCTCAGCAGGTTCGCCAGCGGGTTCCTCCGCCGCTGGGGCAGGTGCGGCCGTGGTGTCGGTCGCATCGTCGTCCCCACCGCAGGCCGCAGCGACCAGCGAAAGGGCGAGGACTCCACTTAGGAGTCGTCGGGTACGGGTTGATGTCACTGTGCTCCCCCTCGGAGTGTGATGTGGATGGGTTGTTAATTGGCTGGATGGATGGGACAGATTCAGATTGTGTTGGTCAGTCGTTCGGGCCAGAGGAGTCGTGCCATTTGCCGATGGCAACACCTTGCAACCAACCGAAGAACAAAAAGACGACCACGCCGAGTGCGGAGGACATGATCACTGCGGCCAGGAGTTCCTCGCCTTCGAGGCGGCTCGAATAGCGCTTCAGCAGCTGTCCGATGCCGACCGCTCCCTGGCCGAAGAAGTAGTCGCCGACGATGGCGCCGATGACCGACAGTCCAGCCGAGATACGTAAACCAGCAAAGATCGCTGGCTGGGCTGCGGGGAACATCAACTTGCGCAGTCGGGTGAGGCGTGAGGCGTGATGCAACGTGAACAAGTCGTGCATACCACGTTCCGCCGACTGCAGACCGAAGAGCGTGTTCACGATGATCGGGAACAGCGAGATGATGACGCAGACGGCGATCCGCGATGTCGTGCCGTACCCCCACCAGAACCCGATCAAGGGAACGATCGCCAGAATCGGAATGGCCTGCAGCATCACCATGTAGGGAAATACTGCTCGTTCGACGATCTTGGTCTGGCTCATGATCGTCGCGAGGAAGAATCCGATGCAGATCGATATGCCGAGGCCGATCAGCGCCACTCGGGTGGAACTCCACAGAGCCAGCAGGATTTCGGAGAAGTGGTCCCAATCAAGGAAACCCACCTGCAGAATCTCGTGCGGCGGACGCAAAAGGAATCGTCGCTCCGGTGTCAGAAGGCCGTACGACACGTAGTACCACGCGCCGACGATCGCCGCACCCAGGATCAATGGCGGCAGGAACTGGAGGGCGACCGAACCAACGGTGCGGCGCGGACGTGCACGGCGAACCGGGGGCGCGTCAACCGGAGCGGCATCACCCGAGGCATCGGCACCCGGCGTTGCAGTTGTGGACAGATCATCGATACTCACTGGTGGGACCCCCTCAGTTCCTTGGAGACCTCGCCGCACAGCGCAGCGAACTCTGGGTCGAATCGAAGTTCGGGATGGCGCGGATAGTCGAAGGGCACATCGAACTCGGCGACAATTCGCCCGGGACGTGCCGACATGACGAGGACGCGTGTCGACATGAACACGGCCTCGGCAATGGAGTGCGTGATGAATAGCCCGGCGAACCCTTCGGTTTGGAAGAGGCGCTGGGTCTCATCATTCAGGTGTTCTCGCGTGATCTCATCGACCGCACCGAAGGGTTCATCGAAGAGGAACACCGGCGGCTT
>JAFMNE010000063.1 GCA_017859395.1 Ilumatobacteraceae bacterium
TCCATTGCCGAACATGGCGGACTTGCCGCAGATGATGACCGCCGCATGACGACCCATTGCGTGAGCCACCAGCCTCTGTGGTTCCGGCTTGTGATGGGCCCGTACAACTTGGGGTATCACCTTGCCCACCACGTCGACGCCGGTGTGCCATGGCGGAACCTCCCGCGGTACCACCGTGCGCTTGCAGCGTCTGGGTACATCTCTGCAGCTCACTCGTACGCGTCGTATGGGCAACTGTGGCGCGCCCTCGCCGACGGCCGCGTCCAGCGCCACACCTGAATTTGCACTACCCACGTAGTGCAAATAACGCCCGGAGCGTAGACTGCCGACCATGGCTGACGCTCTTTTCAAGGTCCGCGGATTGCACGCCCGACCCACTGTCGAGCAGGGCCAACCTCCGGCCGCCGACATCTTGAAAGGCATTGATCTCACCGTCGCACCCGGAGAAGTGCACGCGATCATGGGGCCAAATGGGTGCGGGAAGTCGACACTGGGCAGCACGATCATGGGGTCGCCCGAATATGAACTGACTGCCGGCGCCATCCAACTTCGCGACACCGACATCTCTGAAATGGACCCCGACGAACGTGCGCGGGCGGGTATTTTTCTGGCATTCCAGTACCCGCAGGAGATTCCCGGGGTCTCGGTTATTCAATTCCTTCGCCAAGCAGTATCTGCACGTCGGGCTACCGACTTATCGGTTCTGGAATTGCGCCTGTCGGCGATGGAATGGATGGAGCGACTCGGCATGGACTCGTCGTTCGTCGATCGCTATCTGAACGAGGGATTTTCCGGCGGTGAGAAGAAGCGGAATGAAGTGATGCAGATGGCCCTGCTAGAGCCCGAGATCGCCATACTCGATGAAACTGACTCAGGCCTCGATATCGACGCGTTGCGCGTCGTTGCGGCCGGCATCCGCGAGGTGCGGGCCGATCGACCCGAGATGGGCGTGATTCTCATCACCCACTACCAGCGTCTACTCGATGAGGTTCGACCCGATCACGTGCACGTCATGATGGATGGACGCATCATTGCCTCCGGCGGCATGGAGATCGCCGAGTCCCTTGAGGCCGGTGGCTACGACTCGTTCCGACAGGCGGGCTGATATGGCTGCTATCGATGTCGATGCCCTCATTCAGGACTTCCCGCTCCTGAGCGCTGCGCCCGAGGACGGCCGCCGCCTCGTGTACCTCGACTCTGCGAACACATCACAAAAGCCGAACGCTGTCATCGACGCTATGGGTCGCTTCATGCGTGAGTCCTACGGCCCGATTAATCGCAGCGCCTACCGCTTAGCCGCTGCTGCGACCGACGCCTACGAAGGGGCACGTAATCGGGTCGCGCGCTTCATCAACGCCGCATCGGCCGATGAGATCGTCTTCACTCGCAACGCCACCGATGCACTCAACCTCTTCGCGCAGTCGTGGAGCCGAGCCCACCTACGCCGAGGCGATGTTGTCGTGCTGTCGCACATGGAACATCACGCCAACATCGTCCCCTGGCAAATGATGCACGACGAAATTGGTATCGAGTTGCGATGGATCCCGCTGACCGATGACGGGCAACTCGATCTCGCCAACCTTGACGATCTCCTCGATGGGGCCTCCGTCCTTGCGGTCACCGCCATGAGCAACGTGTTGGGCACCATCAACCCGGTGGCCGAGCTGTGCACCCGCGCACGTGCCGCCGGTGCGGTCACGATGGTGGATGCCTGCCAGTCAGTTCCCCACGGGCCAACCGATGTTCAGGCATGGGGCGCCGATCTGTGCGCATTCTCATCACACAAGATGCTCGGACCGACGGGGCTCGGTGTGCTGTGGGGTCGGGCCGAGATCCTCGAAGCGCTTCCGCCAATGATCGGTGGTGGCAACATGATTGACGACGTTCGACTCGACGGGTACTCCTGCGCGCCGGTTCCGACCCGATTTGAGGCCGGCACTGGGCAACTCGTTGAAGCTGTTGGCCTCAACGCCGCCATCGACTATCTCGACACACTCGGCATGGATCGGGTGCGGGACCATGAACGCGAGCTCACGCGCTATGCCATCGACACTCTCACAGCGGCCTTCGGCGACGACATCACGATCCACGGTCCGTCCGATCCGGAGCTGCGGGGCGGGGTGCTGTCGTTTGCATTTCGCGACCTGCACCCCCACGATGTGAGCCAGATTCTCGACGAATACCGGGTGTGTGTGCGCGCAGGTCATCATTGCGCAAAACCATTGATGCGCATTCTCGAAGCGAACGCCACCGTGCGCGCCAGTTTGTATATTTACAACGGCCCCGACGACATCGATGTGCTTGTCGAAGCGCTGTCGTCAGCCGGCGATATCTTCGGATTCTGAACCGGGAGGGACGATGCCAGGACTCGAAGATCTGTACCGAGAGATCATCCTCGACCACTACAAGAACCCCCGCAACCGAGGCCAACTCGAGGTACCTCCGGCAGTGCGCGCAGATGGTCACAACCCCTTGTGTGGTGATGAGATCACCGTATTCGTGGAACTCGACGGTGACCGAGTGGTCCGTGTGGCCATCGATGGTCAAGGGTGTTCCATTTCACAGAGCAGTGCATCAATGATGAGCCAGGCGATGACGGGCCGCACCACCGATGAGGCGCGCGCGCTCCTGCACCGGTTCAAGCACATGATGTCCATCGCCGATCACGACCACAGCGACGAACCTGCCGAGGACATTCCGTTGGGTGATCTCGAAGCACTGCAAGGTGTCGTGAAGTTTCCCGTGCGCATCAAGTGCGCGGTTCTTGCATGGAACACACTCGCACAAGCGCTCGACAGCGCTGCTTCCTGAACCACGAGATCGTTACGCGCACCCCCCGCACGCCACACTGGTCGCCATGACGGCGAGCGAGACGACTGGCGGAGCACCCACCGACGGCACGCGCGACGAGTTGGCGCGTGCGCGAACTCGCACCGGTCGCAGTATCCGTGACCTCACCCACGCCTTCGTTGGACGGGAACACCCAGTTGAGGTCATCGATGAGATCGGTCGGCGCCTCGACGACGCTGTAGCAACGCTCGCCACGGGCACGCCACGCTCACGCGACCCGCATTCGTTCGGCGATCACCGCCGCGCGGCCTATCCGGAGGGTCCGTTCGAATGCACCGCAGATGACCGACCGATCTCAGGTGCCGCGTCCCCACTCGGGCTCGACCCAGAATTGCGGCGCGTTGGCGACACCATCGAGGCCCGAGTCACTTTGCGCGCGGCGCACGAAGGTGCACCCGGGAGATCTCATGGCGGTGTTGTGGCCGCTTTGTTCGACGACATTTTTGGCTTCGTGCTGGGTGTTGTCGGCGAAACCGCCTTCACTGGCCGATTGACCGTGACTTACCGTGCTGGCACTCCGTTACACCAGCCTCTGGTGTGTCGCGTCTGGCCGCTCTCGCGTGATGGACGCAAGTTGCTGATGGCCGGCACACTGCACACCGATGACGACGCTCCGACTCTTCTCGCGGAGGCCGACGCCACCTTCATCGTCGTCGACGCCGACCGGTTGATCGCTGACGCGGCCCACCAGAACGCTCCTGCCCCACACCACGACGCCACGCGCTGAACGAAGCGAGTGGCCCGTCGGTTGGGGGCACCAGCCACGGCCAGGCATATGTCGCAGCGGGCCGGACCGCGGCCGCTCGCACACCAAACCCCGGAACCGGTGCGTTGGTCACCGCAAGAGAATCCACCGGCAACACATCAACCGGATCGCCCACGTCAATAAAAACCTCCCGACGCTCCCCGAGGTCTGCGAGACATTCCACCATGAAGACCAGTCGCCGCGGGTGCAGGCGCAGGCCCTGTAGGAGCGGCGCATCGAATACGAAGATTACCGACAGGTCGGGGTGGGCGGCGAGAGCCGGATCCGCATCGCCAAGTGACTCCGCAGTCAGCCACACCATGGCTGGCGCATTGGAATCATCGCGAGGTGATAGGTCACGCGACAGTGGCGGATGATCGCCACGGCGGAGCGCGACGGGATGCGTGAGCGGAACGGAATCATCGGCGTCCGGCCAGTCGGCAATGGGGCATGTCGTTGACAGCGCACAGGTAGCGCAGAGCCCGGGTGCGCGTCGTTCCACCTGGGAACGAGAAAACCCGTAGGGACGCCCGGTGGCGGTGCCAATGGTCCATTGCCAACCGGCGCGGTTCGCACAGGACCCATCCAGAAGTTCGCGGAACATCCTCCGCTCTCCTTCGACCCAGTTCGCCCCTTCTCTCACCGCCCAGTGTGAGGCCAGCCACATCCGCATCTGATTCGGCATCCATCCATCACCATCCAATTCGGATAGTGCCGCGTCAAGGCATGCCATGTCATGACGGGCCCACCATCCATCGACACTGCGTTCGGTTGGTGGGGCGAAGCGCAGCGGACTCGCCATCTGTGCTCCCAGCCGCACATATAGATGTCGGGCGTACTCCTGCCAGAGCAGTTCGTCGCGAAACTTGTCGCGATCGTGCTGGGGAGCGTCCCCGACGTGCGCCCACGCGGTGGACAACGAGATCAGTCCATGCCGAATGTAGGGCGACAATGCCGACGCGCCCCGGGCAGAGGGCGGTAAAACCTCATTGCGTCGTGCGGCATACCCCACGCCGTCGAATCCAGCCAGTGCGGTATCGGCGGCGCGTTGCCCACCCCTGAAGCGTCGACTTGGTGACCAGTCGTCGGGGTTCGCGTGCAGGCCGTCGAGGTGTGCACGCACCCACGACTCGGCGTCGGCGATGTGCGGTGCGGGGAGCGGCGCCACCTGATCAGTTCGACTGCAGCGAGACGAGGACCTCCCGCGATGCTTCTTGCTCGTCTCGATCCCCGAACAGCGAGGCCGCAAAGACCGTTGCTCCGCATCCAGCGAGGGCACCGATGCGATCAGCCACCTCGGTGGCATCACCGATGATCGCCACATCGGCTGGGGTTGCGGCACCTTCTCGGTCGAGCATTGCGCGATAGGACGGTAGTTGACCATAGATGGCGAAATCACGGTCGGCGCGCGCTCGTGCCGCGTCGACATCGTTGGTCACGCACACCGGCAAACCGACAACAACGGCGGGTGATGGTCGACCGGCCTCGTGGGCTGCCGCGGTGATCGTCGGCGCAGTGAGTTCGGCGATGGTGGCCGGGCCCGTCATCCAGGTGATCGTGCCATCTGCCACTCGACCTGCGAGGCGCAACATCTGTGGACCAAGTGCGGCCACCAGAACCGGGGGCGCCTCTGCTGGCGGCGGCGTGATCTCACCGCGGCCGGTCAGCGACTCTCCCGCATAGGACACCCGGCGTTTGTGCAGTAACGGCGTCAGGATCTCGAGGTAATCGCGCATGTGTGCAACCGGTCGATCAAAGGACATACCCCACATGCCTTCCACCACCGGTTGATGCGACAAGCCAATACCGAGCAACAGCCTCCCATCGGTTGCAGCCTGGGTGGTCAGCGCTTGTTGGGCCAGCATCATGGGATGACGGGGATAGGTGGGAATCACCGATGTCCCGACACGGATACCCGGCACCGCACGAGCAGCCACCGCGATTGCGGTTAAGGCATCCATGCCGAAGATCTGGGGGGTCCAATATGTGGCGAACCCTTCGTCGACGGCGCGCTGCAGTGAGGCCTCGAAGTCCTCAATGGTCTGGTCGAATCCGAATAGCGAGATCTCCATGGGTGGAACCTACCCCCAACCGCGCCGCCACGGCATCGGTAAGCCCTTGTCATCTAGCATCAACATGTCACCGACCCGAGGAGGAACATGTATCCCGGACACCACGCAACGCAACATCCCGATCGGCCTGCATTTGTCATGGCCAGTTCAGGGCAGGCGGTGACATATGCAGAGTTTGAGGCGCGAGCCAATCGGTTAGCGCATGTGCTCCGGGCACAGGGGCTGACCAGATGCGACCACTACTCCATCTTCATGGAGAACAACGACCGATACCTCGAGTCCTGTGCCGCAGGTGAACGGTCGGGGCTCTACTACACCTGCATCAACTCGTATCTGACGGCCAGCGAGATGGCGTACATCGTGAACAACTCGCGATCGGAGGTGTTGATCACCTCTACCGAACGCCTGTCCGTTGTCGAAGAGGCCCTTGCCGAGTTCGACAACATCCGCCGCATCCTCGTGTGTGGTGGCGTACCTGACCACATCACCGACGAGCGCTTCGTCGATTTCGATGACACTGTCTCGGCCGCCCGCTCGACACCACTCGACAACGAACGCCTCGGTACGGCGATGCTGTACTCCTCCGGCACCACCGGACGACCGAAGGGAATTCTGCGGCCGCTACCCGACCAGCCACCGGGCGAGCAGATGCCGATGTTCAGTTTCCTCTCCGGCCTGTGGCGTTATCGCGAACACATGGTGTACCTGTCGCCGGCGCCGCTGTATCACTCCGCCCCGCAGGCAGCGGTGAACCTCACTCTGCGCATGGGCGGGACCGTCGTCATCATGGAACGATTCGATGCCGCGGAGTACCTAGCGCTGATTGAGCGCTACAGCGCGACCCATAGTCAGTTGGTGCCCACCATGTTCTCGCGGTTGTTGAAATTGCCCGACGAGGTTCGCAACCGCCACGATCTGTCGAGTTTGGAGATTGCCATACACGCAGCAGCTCCGTGTCCGGTTGCGGTCAAGGAGGCAATGATCGACTGGTGGGGTCCGATCATCCACGAGTATTACGGCGCGACTGAGGGCCTTGGGTTCGCGGCCTGTGACTCCCATGAATGGCTCGCCCATCGCGGAACCGTTGGAAAGATTGTGTTCGGTGAGCTGCGGGTGCTCGACGACGACATGAACGAGGTGCCCAATGGCACGCCGGGCACGCTGTGGTTCGGATCAGGGTCGGAGTTCAGTTACCTCGACGATCCCGCGCGCACCGCGGAGGCAACCTCACCCGATGGGGCGATGACGACGGTGAGCGACATCGGTTACGTCGATGATGACGGATTCTTGTACCTGACCGACCGTAAGACCTTCATGATCATCACCGGTGGGGTCAACATCTACCCCCAAGAAATTGAAGACCTGTTGATCACCCACCCAAAGGTGTTCGACGCCGCCGTGTTCGGTGTGCCTAATTCAGATCTCGGTGAAGAGGTCAAGGCCGTCATCCAACCGATGCCGGATGTGTCAGCCGACGATGCGCTCACCGAGGAACTGCTGGATTTTTGCCGGTCGCACCTCAGCCGGCAGAAGGTTCCGCGCAGCATCGACTACGAAGCCGAGTTGCCCCGCCTACCCACCGGAAAGCTGTACAAGCGTCTGTTGCGTGATCGGTATTGGGGCGAGGGCGTGTCACGCATCGGGTGACGGCGCGCAGGCTCAGCGCAGGTGGCGAGCGAAGGCCCGAATGTCATCAACGAGCGCATCGGGCTGTTCCATGGCCGCGAAGTGACCGCCTGATTCCATGTCGGTCCAGTGCACGATGTGGTAGGCCGATTCGCACCACCGACGCGGCGCCTTGATGATTTCGGCGGGGAAGGCGGCCACACCCGTGGGCACCGTGACCGGGTCGCCGGCCCCGAATGACCCGAAGCTCTCCCAGTACAGACGAGCAGATGATGTCGCCGTTGCTGTCAGCCAATAGATCATGACATTGTCGAGGATGCGGTCACGATCGATGGCATTCTCTGGATGACCATCGCAGTCGGTCCACGCCCAGAACTTCTCCAGAATCCAGGCCAGTTGACCAACGGGCGAATCGGTGAGCGCATAGCCAAGGGTTTGCGGGCGGGTGCGCTGCTGGGTCGAGTATCCAGAATCCCATTTCTGATAGTGCTCAAACGCTGCAAATGCGGCCTGATCTGCAGCATCAGGGGCGGACAGCGCCTCGGCTGACGGTGGGGCGATCGGCATATTCACATGGATGCCGATACATCCGTTACCGTTCGCTGCGTCCCGACCGATCTGGGTGGTCACCGCCGCTCCCCAGTCGCCACCTTGGGCGATCCAGCGGTCGTATCCGAGCCGTTCCATCAATACGGCCCATCGACGCGCAATCTGTTCAACACCGGTGCCATATGTTGATGGTCGTTCACTGAACCCGTACCCGGGAAGAGATGGACAGACGACGTGGAAGGCATCAGCAGGATCGCCACCGTGAGCTTCCGGGTCGGTGAGCGGCCCGATGATGTCAATGAACTCCGCGAAGGATCCGGGCCACCCGTGAGTCAGCAGCAGCGGTTGCGCATCGGGCTGCGGTGACCGCGCGTGCACGAAGTGAATGTCGAGATCGTCGATTCGGGTAATGAACTGTGGGTG
>JAFMNE010000022.1:0-24468 GCA_017859395.1 Ilumatobacteraceae bacterium
GAGGTGAAGGACTGGTTCTACCCGGCGTTCGCAAACTACATCCGTCCGAATGATGCCCATGCGGCGCAGGTGTTTCAGGAGTTCCTCGACTCACCGGCTCGTGTCGTGATCGAATTTGAGCCGGACTACGCCTTGAGTTTCGACTCATCGATCATGTGGACCCGCTCACCCGACGTGGCCAAGCGCTGAGGAGGCACCATGACCACGATCGAAACCCGCCGTTCGTTTTGCCGTATCTGTCATGCCGCCTGCCCGATCGACGTGGAGTTGCATGACGGCCGCCCAATGAAGGTGTCGGGCGTTGATGACGACCCGATCTTCAAGGGCTACACCTGCGTGAAGGGTCGCCAGATTCCTGACCAATTCACCGACCCCGGTCGTATCGACAACCCGCTGCGCCGCACCGCCGACGGCGGATGGGAACAGGTCGACAGCGCCACCGCTCTCGACGAAGTTGCGGCCCGTTTGCGTGCCATCATCGATGAGCATGGGCCTCGGGCCGTGGCCACGTACACCGGTACCGGCGGCTATCAGAACGCTCCATCGCATCCGGTGGCGATGGCGTTCCACCGTGCCATCGGGTCACTTAGCTACTACACCTCGGTCACCATCGACCAGCCGATGAAGCGCACGGCCGCCATGCGGATGGGTATGTGGGAAGCCGGACCCAACAACTTCAACGATGCCGACGTGCTGTTGGCCATCGGGTACAACCCGATGGTGTCAAGTTTCTCGCCGAACGGTGGCCTGCAGGGCACCGATCCATTTGCCACCCTCCGTCGGCGTAAGGCCGAGGGTATGAAACTGGTGGTTGTCGACCCTCGGCGCACCGAGCTCGCGGCTCAGGCCGATATCCACCTGCAGGTCCGACCCGGTGAAGATCCGACACTGTTGGCTGGTCTGATCCGTGTGATTCTTGATGAGGATCTCCATGATGCGGAATTCTGTGAGCAGTGGGTAGAGCCCGGTCACATTGATGCACTACGAGTTGCTGTTGACCCGTACACACCGGACTACGTGGCCGACCGCTGCGGCATCGACGCCGATGATCTTGTGGCTGCCGCCCGAATGTTCGCCGGCGGCACCCGGGGTATTGCCGGTAATGGAACTGGTCCGTCGATGGCTCCCCACCCGAGCCTGATGGAACACCTGACTCAGACCCTCAACGTGCTGTGCAATCGTTTCCTGCAGGCCGGTGACACCGTCCATACGTCGAGCTTCCTGCAGCCTGAGCCTCCCGCTCGCGCTCAGGTATTGGGCCCATTTGGACTGCCGAATGGGCCCGAGAGCCGCTTCCGTGGACTGCGGGGCATCGGCGGGGAGATGCCGTGCACCACACTGGCGCAGGAGATCACCACCCCGGGTGACGGGCAGGTTCGTGCCCTCATCGTGAATGGTGGCAACCCGGTGGCTGCTTGGCCTGACATGGTGCGCACTCTTGAGGCAATGGAGTCGCTCGAACTGCTGGTCGTCATCGATCACCGCATGACCCAGACCGCCGAGTTCGCCGATTACGTGTTCGCTCCGCGACTCGCTCTCGAGCGCGCCGATGTACCGCCATTCATGGACCGCTGGTTCCGCGAGCCGTACGCGTGTTACACCCCGGCCATCGTTGAGCCCACCGGCGACCAGTTGAATGACTGGGAGGTGTACTGGGAGATTGCCGAACGCCTCGATGTGACACTGGAGTTGCCGGGTGGACCCATTCCACGCGGCGACCGGCCAAGTGACGATGATGTGCTCGATCTGATCTATTACAACTCTCGTGTGCCGCTCAGCGTGATCCGCGAGCGCTCTGGCGAGGTGCTCTGGGAGTACGCCATCGAGGTCAAGCCTGCCGACCCCGACGCATCGGGACGGTTCCTGTTGGCTCTCGAGGACCACATGGAGGAGCTCGGTCAGGTCTACAACGAGTCGACGTCGGCTGAGGTGATGGCGGGTTTCGACCCGGCCGTGCACCGCTTCCGGTTGATCTCACGCCGCCTCAAGAGCCACCTCAACTCACTCGGCGGCGAGTTGGCTGGTCTGCGGCGCAAGAACCCAACGAACTACGCCTATATGAACCCTGACGACATGGCGTCGTTGGGCGTCGACGATGAGTCACTCGTGCGCATTGCGTCGCCATACGGATCGCTGATCGGTGTGGCCAAGGCCGCCCCGGACGTGCGTGCGGGGGCCATCTCGATGGCGCACAGTTGGGGCGGCACCACCATGGACGATGGACAGGTGCGCGAGGTCGGCGCACCAACCAACCGTCTGATCGATGTGGAGAACGGTTACTGCCATATCACCGGCCAGGCGATTCAGTCGTCGATCCCGATCTCGGTGGAGGCAGTGAGCGACGAGGTGCTCGCCAGCTAGTTGCCCATCGGGTCAGGTGCTACCGGTCACCGTCCGCCGTTGACGAGAAGCACCTGTCCCGTCACCCACGACGCCGCAGGTGAGGCCAAGAACACGACGGCTGCGCCGATATCGCGGTCGGTGCCCAGGCGCCCAAGTGGGATGCGCAACTGCTTGTCGATCATCTCGACGCGATCACCGGTGTAGCCGGTGCTCTCCACAAAGTTCTCGGTGGGCACGGGGCCCGGCGACACCGCGTTCACCCGTATATTCGGTGCCAACTCCACCGACAGCGTCTGGGTCAGTGAGTTCACCGCTGCCTTCGACGCACCGTACGGCCCGTTCTTCAGCTGCGGCCCCACGGCCGACCCGGACGAGATGTTGATGATTGACCCGCCATCGGTCATCCGGGTGGCCGCCGCCACGCTGGCCGCCCAGACCGCGGTGAGGTTCAGATCGATCTGCTTCGCGAACTGCTCCGGCGAGGTCTTGGTGAGATAGCGCGGTGTTGCATCGGGCAGCCCTCCGGCATTGTTCACCCACAGGTCGATGCCGCCAAGTTCAGCAACAGCGGTGTCGGCGAGGCGAGCGAGGTCATCCGCGTTGGTGACATCGGCGGTCACTGCCACACCGGTGCGACCGAGCACAGCGATGTCGGCAGCGACGGCATCCACATCAGCGGCTGTGCGCGCCGAGACCACCACATCGGCACCGGCTTCCGCGAGGCACAACGCAATGCCCCGGCCAATGCCCTTGCCCGCACCGGTCACCACCGCGCGCCGCCCAGCCAATGAGAACTCATCGAGAACACCCATGTTCAGAGCACCTCTCCTGCACCGGTGTCGACCGCGTGAGCAAGGATGCGCGTGGCGTAGGCCTCCACCATGGCCGCGCCGCGCTCGTTGCCGGCATCGAATGTTCCGATCAACGACATGGCGCCCGACAAGTAGTACAGCGTGGCTTCGCGATAGTGCTGCAGCGCGTCCTCCCATGAGTAATCGATACCTGCAGCAACGATGGCGTCGTGCCAGCGCCGCAGGAGCGACTCCCAGTGCACCGAAGCGATCTCATGGGGCACGCTGGTCCCCACCAGATACGAGATATCGGCAACGCCCCGACCGCGCAGGGCCAGCTGGAAGTCGATGAACGCCACCGCGTCGGAGCCGTCGCGGGCGAAGAAGATGTTGTCGAGTCGTGTATCGGTGTGGATCAGCGTCTCTGGCCCGGTCGCGGTGCGATGCATCAGCTCTTCGAAGCGCGGCGCAAGAGCCAGCGCGATATCCACCGACCCCGGCGCGACCCGGTCAGCCCAGTTCTGCTGCAACGGTTCGAGCCCGGCCGCATAGATACCCGGAACAGCCGCCACATATTGCGGTGCGTCAGGTCGTGGCAACCACTCGAAGGTATCGAGATCGGGGTGTTGCCACCACTGCGCATGGAACGCGGCCAAAGCATCCACGATGGCCTCTGCTTGGCTCAGTGTGGCACCGACGACTTGGTCGCCCACATCCCATGAATGGCTGAGATCCTCCATGACGATGAGGAAGGTGCCGCCCTCGCCGCGCTCGGCCACGTAGGCCGACGGCACCGTCAAGCCACTGCGCGGCATGACGTGCTCAAACATGTTCAACTCGCGCTCATAGATGCCGAGCGCCTGGGCAATCGCGAGGTTCGCTGGCTCGTAGCAGGCCATCTTGGCAATCACGGAATCGGTGGAGCCATCGTCGAATGTCACCGTCACCCGGCCGATCTCACCGAAGATGCCTGTTCCCTCGCCGATGTTGTCGTGGCCGACCGCGGTCACCGTGCGGCCGCTCAAGAACGCATCGGGCATGTTGGCGTTCAGCCATGCCGCGTCGATTGCGGTCGGTGCAGATGGCAGGTTCATCAGTTCTCCTCTGGTGTAGTGATCGATCGTGATACGTGGCGGGTCAGTCGTCGAGTGGGTCGGGGCTACCGGCACGCCCGCTGGCGATCCATGCCCCCCGCATCGGCTCGCCGAGGGGTTCCACCCGCGACCAGTCGTTGCGCAGGGTGCGCCGGGCGATCAACCACGCGCCGTCTCGATCTTCGAACCGATCGATGTAACGACCGTTGAAGGTGTGCAGCAGCACACCGTCGTCGGTGTCTTGTACGTGATACGCCAGCATGTAGGTCTCGACCCGTGCCGATCCCGTGTCCGGGTCGCCGTCGGTGAATTCGATACGCGTGTTCGACATCCGGTGCTGCGTCACTCTGAACCGGCTGCCCAGCGACGCCATCGCATGTTCGACGAATGCTTCGATGCTGAGCGGTTCGGGGCCGTAATCGCACAGTTCTGCCCCCGGGTGGAAGGCGCTCTGCACGGATACCGGATCGAGACGGTCGATACCGCGGCAGTAACGCAATAGGGCATCGGTGATCTCCACTCGTGGGTCGCTGGCCATCGCGACATGATTCCACTCCGACTCCGTAGCGGACGTGTCGGCGCGCGACACTGTGTGTATGGCCAAGATCGTCATCGACCGTGAACTGTGCTCGACCTCTGGGCAGTGCGCCTATATGCAGCCCGACCTGTTCCGTCTCGATGATGAGGGAAAGCCTCAGCCGATTAGCGTTGAGGTGACCGACGAGGTGCTGGCAGCGGCGACCGAAGCCGCGGAGATCTGCCCCTCGCAGGCGATTTCCATCGTCGACTGACAACGCGGCCGGCGGGCTCTGCCGCCGGCAACATCGGGTAGTGCAATCAGGTCGTCCGGCAGGTCAGGGTGCTGGCCACGGTCCCGCGTAGTCGCGCACCCGCTCTTGCAGGTGCCGTGCACGCACCTCTTGATAGTTGCCGAGCGTCTGCCCGCGTTTGGCGCTCGAGCGGAACCCCCGCGTCTGTGCCGCCATATTGGAGGTGTCTTCGTCGTACACCCGGCCAAGCCGACCGAGGCCCTCGGCGACCGAGTAGCTCTCATCGATGTCGATGTTGATGACCTGCGGCGGCGGTGGTGCTTTTTTGTCGGTCGGCCGAGGACGCATCATCAACAGATCGAAGTAGCTGTGGTCCACCGATTCAGGATCGGGAATGAAGCGGTACACCATGGGCAACTGCAAACCCGGGAAGAAGAACATGTTCGGGAAGACGAAGTACTGGATGGAGTCCAGGGTCATCGACTGGCTCACATCGCTGTAGTCGTGGCCGGTGCGAGCCGACATCGCCTCTTTCACCATGTCGGCGATCACGTCACGAGCGCGGGCACCTTCTGGCATCTCGGGTGTGTCGACTCCCCGGCGCATTGTGGTGCGCGCCAGCAATTCCTGCTCGGTGCGCGGTGGGTTGCGCAGCGGGCTGTTCAAGCCGGTCGTGTGAATGAACCGCGACACGTTGGGTTCGAAGATGTCGTATGCGGTGGTGACTTCGTCACCGAGTTCGCCCGTGGAGTGGGTCTCACGCACGTGATACGCCTCGAGGAAGGCCTCCGCGGCAGCTTTCCAGTTGCAGGGCAACCGCTTGCGCACGAAGGTCTCGATGTAGCGGTCGGCAAGCCCCCAGTCGGCCCAATGGCGCGGCATCACGCCGAGGTAATCAAGCAGCGGTTCGGCATTGGGATCGAAATTCACGAACACGAATCCCTCCCACACGTCGACCGACATCTCGGGAAGCCGGTGGGAGTCGTCGGTGACGTGGGGGAAGTCCCATGCGCCGGGGCGTTCGTTGAACGATCCGTCGAGTTTCCATTCCCAACCGTGGAATGGGCAGCGCAAGGTGTTGGAGAACCCACAGGTTCCCGGTGGTTTCAGCTGCGTGCCGCGATGCATGCAGGCGTTGTAGAAGGCCCTGATCTGCCCATCAGCGCCGCGCACAATCAGCGCCGAGTGCGGGCCGACGTCGTAGACGTAGTAGTCGCCCGCCTCGCTGAGATGGTCGATGTGGCAGGCCCACTGCCAGGTGCGTGACCACATGAGGTCGAACTCACGCTCGGCATACTCGGTCGAGATGTACACGGTGTAGGGAACGTCCTCGTCGCCACGAAAGGAGTAGCTCTCCTCGAGGAGTGCGTCGGGCGGGGCGATCGGGTCGGCACGTAGTTGGTCGTACAGGCTGGGGCCGATCTCGCGGGCCTCGCCGGGAAGTAGTTCGTCGGTGCTCATCGTTCCCCTCCGTCGATGTCAATCCGGACAGTGACGACGTTAGTGCGCGGCGCGTTGTAACAGATGTTCGGAAACGCAGACCGCATCGATACGCCGTAGGATGTGCCCGGTGTCACATTGCATTTGTTCTGCGTGATCGGCACCCCTTAACGTCTGCGCGACCATCATTCATTCTTGGAGGGCTCACATGCTCGGCGACCGCTGGATTTACGACCGCGAACCAACCGAACGATTTCCGGACTACACCCGCGGTAATGCCGGCGAGGTGCTAGCCGATCCGGTCAGCCCCATCGGCTGGACGTTCTGTTGTGAACCGGGCATGGTGCGCGGCTGCGTCGACGGATTCGAGCAAATGGGTGTGTTCGACGCCCTCGAGTACGACACCGAATGGCCTGAGGCGTTTGGCCTGTTCGGCGGTTACTTCTACAACTCGCTGACGCAGGCGCGTCTGTTCGGTATCCGTTCGGGTGCCGGCTGGGAGACGATCGACAACACGTTTTTCGACACCGACAGCCAGGAGATCCCGCCTTATGAGGAGGCCGATTGGCACGACTCGCCGCGGCATGCCCAGAAACTCGAAACCACCATCGGATGGTGTCTGGCCACCCCGAATGTGCCCGAGATCGACCGCCACAAGGTCGAGGTGAAAGCCCTGCGCGACTCGCGGCCAGATCTGTCGACACTCACCGATGCGCAACTACTTGCACGTGCGCGCACCATGCAGCGCTACCTCCGGGCCACCTTCTCGCAGGTGGTATGGGCGTCTCTCGGGTCGTCGATTGGCAACGGCATCCTGCCCACGCTGATCACCGATGACCCCTCGGCCATCACCAAGCTGATCACCGGCATCGGTGACGTGGATTCAGCCGACATCGCCGGTCGCATCTTCGCGCTATCGCGTCAGGTGAACGCTGACGCTGAACTCACGGCTGCCTTCGACGCTGGCTTCGAGGATGTGCTGACCCGGGTGGCCACCATGGATTCCGACAGCGCCCGAGCCTTCACGGCAGCCATGGACGACTTCATGTACACCCATGGCAGCCGGGGGCCAAACGAGTACGACCCGTATTCGTGGAGCTACGAGTCGCGCCCGCTGCTACTCGCCCGCGCGATCGACAAGGTCCGCGGCGCCAGCGATGACCACGACCCAGTGGCGTCGTTGGCCGCCAGTGCTGCCGAGCGTCAGCGATTGATCGAGCACTACACCGCGGTGTTTGCCGATAACCCCGAGGCAGCGGGCATGTTCGGCGCCGCAGTGAATTCACTCGCGGTGTTCATGCAGGCCCGCGAGCGCTGCAAGTCGAACCACATCCGCGTGGTCGGCGAGGTACGTCAGTGTTTCTTGGAGCTCGGACAGCGCGCGGTCGACGCCGGCCATCTCAGCCACGTGCGACAGGTCTTCATGTTGCTGGCTGATGAACTCGACGAGTGGTTGGTCGACCCGGCCGCGTTCTCGGCCCGTCTTACCGAGCGTGAAGCCGACTATCTCGCGCTCTACGAGTTGGAACCGCCGTACATCGTGAAAGGTGCTGCGCCGCCGCTGTCACAGTGGCGGCGCAAAGATTCACTCACAGCCGACGCTGTATCGGTGGGCGATGTGCTCAACGGCGTCGCCGGGTCGCCTGGAGTGGTGACCGGAACGGCTCGGGTGCTGCACAGCCTCGACGATGCCGACAAGTTGGAGCCCGGCGACATCTTGATCGCCGAGTCGACCGACCCGTCATGGACCCCGTTGTTCCTGGCTGCGGGCGGTGTGATCACCAACATCGGTGCGATCGGCACCCATGCGGTGATCGTGAGCCGCGAGCTGGGCATTCCCTGCGTGCCGTCCATTGCCGATGCCACCCTGCGCATCCCCGATGGCGCCACCGTGACCCTTGACGGCAACATCGGCACGGTCATCATCGACGCAATCAACTAAACCGACGCCACCCTCGGGCGTTGCCATCAACTAGGGCCCGGACCCCGTCCTTCGCTGCCCTGAGCAAACAGGTGAGTGTCGACCGACATCGGTGACAGCCCGGTGCGCACCTCGGTGCCTTCGTGCACACAGGTGCGATGAATGATCCGCCACTCGTCACCACGGCGTTCGTAGCGATCCACGTACCGGCCGTACCACACGTGGATTTCACTGCGGTCCGCCGTCATCAGATACGACACGTTGAACATCTCGCCAGTCGCGCTATCGGCACCGTCGGCAACCTCAATACGGTGGTTGCTGGTGGTGTGCATAGTCCATGCCCAGCGGTCGTGTGACGACATCACCCGATCGACGAACTCCCAGGCATTGCCGACGAAGACGCCGTGGTTATCGATGGCCTCGGGCCAATACGCCGAGCGCATGCAGTCGGCATCGAGGCGATCGACTCCGTACGCGTAGCGGTTGGCGACCTCACGAATCGCTTCACGAGCAGCGAGTTGATTGGGAGTCGGTGTCTGCATGATGGTCTCCTCTCGTCGTGGTTCGGCTCAGTCGACGCCGAGTGCTCTGTGAAGGTCGGGAATGATGTGGTCGCCACCGGTGACGTGCACCGTGCGCCAACCTGCAGCCACGGCGCCGTCGATATTGGCCGCGAAATCGTCGAAGTACAGCACCTCGCCGGCCTCAACTTCGAGCATCGTCGTGGCCAGGTCGTAGATGGCCGGCTCGGGTTTGCGATGGCCGACCTCGGATGAATCAACGACCACATCGAACACCGACATATCGATCCGTTCCTCTAACACTGGGCGAAATTCACGAAAGCTGTTCGTGAGCAAGCCGGTGATGTAGCCCTCGTCACGCAGCCGTCCGATGCATTCGATCACGTGATGACGAACATCGAAATCACCGCGCAACAGTCGTTCGTACTCGTCGCCTCGCAGCGTCACACCTGCCGCAACTGCCCATGGCTCGACATCGTGTTGCATCTGGGCAGTCGGGATCTCGCCACGCTCAGCGCGGTGCCACGGATGGTCGCTGGTCGACTGCTCACGGGGACCCATGAGAATGTTCAACATGTCGACCATGTCCACTCCGTGCCAGTCGGCAACTTCGCTCATTGCGTGAGTGATCGGCGTGATCAGCACCCCTCCGAAATCCCACATCACAGCACGTACCGGTGTCGTCATGACCATCAGCTCGCGAGGTAGCCGGCATCGACCGCCAGTGGATGGCCGAGAGTGAACGATGAACCCGATGAACACAGCCACAGCGCGGCGGCTGCAATTTCTTCTGGCGTGCCGAAGCGACCGAGTCGGCTGAGACGGGCAGCGACCTCGTCGGCATTGCGGCCTCGACGCTCCATTGCGTTGCGTAGCATCGGTGTGTCGATCGACCCGGGGCAGATCGCGTTAATACGAATGCCGTGCGCCGCGTAATCGATCGCGGCACTGCGGGTCAGGCCGACGGCTGCATGTTTTGATGCGGTGTACGCAGGCTGATTGGGTTGTGGTCGAAACGAGTTTGTCGATGCGATGTTCACGATGCGGCCCCGGCCATCGTCGCCGTTGTCATTGTTCAGCATCGCAACGATCTCGTGTTTCGTGCAGAGGAAGAGACCCCGCACGTTGATGTTCTGCATGCGATCGAACTGGTCGTCATCACATTCGTGCAGCGGCACCATCTCATTCTCGATAGCCGCGGCATTCACCGCGTTGTGCAGCGCACCGAAACGATCGACGGCGGTGGCCACCAGCGCTTGCACCTGATCGGCATCGGAGACGTCGGTTGGTACGAACACCGCGCCAACACCGTGTTCGCCGACGAGGCGTTCGGTCTCGCGCCCCCCGTCCACCTCGACGTCACCCATCACCACATTGGCTCCGGCGCGGGCGAAGGCCACCGCAATGGCACGTCCCATCCCGCCGGCTGCACCGGTAACAAGGGCGACCTCGCTGCTGAAGTCCACACTCATCGTGCCCATCTGTCATGCCCCTTCGCTGTCGATCGGCCTTCTGCGAACCATAGCGATCGTTAGATGACGTCCGCGGATCGCGGGCTGCAGCGGCTAACACGTCGCTGGGTAATGTCGATGCGGGATCCACCACGATGGACGATGTCTTCCACACCGAGGCCGCGCGACGGTTCGAACCAACCGAGCATTACGGCGCGCTGCGCCAAGAGTGCCCATTGCATCATGTGGCTGAACACGACCCTCCGTTCTATGCGGTGAGCCGATTCGACGATGTGGTCGAGATCCTGCGCCGCACCGACCTATGGTCGAATCGCCACGGCCCGGGAGTGTTCCATCAGGACTCGGGCGTGCTCGGTTCGGCCGATGACCCCGATCACGCCCGTCAGCGGCGCGTGCTGCGCCCCGCGCTCGTGCCACCGGTGGTCGCGCGGATGGAGCCGTTCTTGCGGGCCGCCACCGACGAACTTCTTGAGGCTGTCGACAGTGGGGGCCATACACCGGTCACATTCGACTTCGTTGCAGCAATCGCCGAGCCCCTGCCGGCGCTGGCCATCGCCGATCTGCTCGGTGTCGACCCTGGCCTCCACGATGACTTCCGGCGCTGGAGCAACGAATCGGTAGCAGCACTCACCGGCGGTGATGTGGCGGGATATCAGGCCGCGAAAGCCGCGGTTGAAGATTGCGTAGCCGCTGGCGTGGCCGAGCGCCGCGCATTGATTGGCGACGCACAGCCTGACGACTCACTCGTCGGCGATGTGCTGCCCGACGATGTGATGTCGCGATTGGCCGTCGCCCAGGCGGCCGGCACACTTGACGATCGCGAATTACGCCACCTCGGCTACCAGTTGCTGGTCGCCGGCCATGAGACCACCACAAGCCTTCTCGGCATGTTGATGTTTCGGCTGTTGGAACGCCCCGAGTTGATGGCCGCCGTGCGCGCAGATCGCGATCTGGTGCCAACGGCCATTGAGGAAGCGCTGCGTTTCGACTCACCCGTGCACGGGCTGTTCCGCACCAACCGCACCGAGTGCGAGGTGCACGGCACCGAACTCGCAGCCGATACCAAACTGCAGGTGCTCTACGCCGCGGCGAACCGCGATCCAGAGCGCTTCGACACACCCGACGAGTTCCGTCTCGATCGGCCACGCTCAGAACTCGGACGCCATGTGGCATTCGGGTGGGGCATCCATTTCTGCATCGGTGCGCCGCTCGCGCGCCTGGAAACCCGTGTGGTGATCGAGGCCGTGCTCGAGCGTTGGCCCCACATTTCCCTCGCCGGTGACGCGGTGCGGAACGATTCGTTCGTTCTGCACGGGCTCACCCACCTTCCTCTCACCGTCAGGAGACAACCATGAGCATTCTCGACTCGTTCCGCATCGATGGCCAGGTAGCGGTCGTCACCGGTTCCGGCCAGGGAATTGGTCGCGCGATCGCGTGGGCCCTGGCCGATGCTGGCGCGGACGTGGTGTTGAATGCACGCCGAATCAGCGACCTTGACATCACCGCTGCGGGCGTGCGCGACCGTGGCCGTCGCGCGCTCATCGTCGATGGCGACATCCGTGACTTTTCCGACACTGTGGCCGAGCGCACCATTGCCGAGTTCGGCCGTCTCGACATCTGGGTCAACAACGTCGGGGGTTCCGATGAGAAGGACGTGCATCTTCTCGTCGACACGTCCGATGACATCTTCCGATCGCAGTTGGAACTGAACCTCACATCGGCGTTCCAGGGTTGTCGTGCTGCCGCGGCGAATATGCCCGACGGCGGGGTGATTGTGAACATCACGTCGGGGGCCGGCACCCGCGGTTCGCCCTACACCGGGCCGTATGCGGCCGCCAAGGCCGGGCTGATCAACCTCACCCAGACGCTCGCCCTCGAATTGGCAGAGCGGGGTATCCGGGTGAACTCGGTGTCACCTGGTCCGGTGATCACCGAGGCCTACCTCGAGGTGTTGGGCGTGGAGAACCAGTTGGACGAGTTGGTGCGCACGATCCCGCTCGGTCGGGCCGGCACTCCCGATGACATCGCGTCGATGGTGTTGCTGCTCTGCTCCCCCGCGGGCGACTGGATCACGGGTGAACACCATCTGGTTGCCGGCGGACGCACCCAGCGCAGCTACCAGTACAAGCCAAAGGAGTCCTGATGGATGACACAACCGACACCAACTATGTGAACTCCTATGAGGACGTGTCGAAGTTCCACCTCGACACCGCCCGCGAACAGACCCTGCTCGATGCTCAGACCGAGTGCACCTTCATGTGGACCACCCGTACCGGTGACCCCGTCGGTGTGGTCATGAACTACGTGCACCACGACGGCCGGTTCTGGATCACCTGTACCCGTCAGCGCAAACGGGTCGCGGCAGTGGAGGCTCGGCCACGGGTGGCGGTGGCGATCACGTCGCGCGGCACCGATATTGGGGTGTCACAGGCCGTCACCTACAAAGGTGATGCGATCATCCACGATGACCGAGCCACCCTCGAGTGGATGTATGCCGCGCTCGCCGCGAAGGTGCGCCCGGAGAGCACCGAGCGCCAAGAGGCCTTCATCCACCATCTCGATACCCCCGGACGCGTGGTGATCGAGATTGTGCCGACCGACCGGATTGGATTCGACTCCGAGGCGATGTTCAAGAATTCGCCAGCCGGTCCAAGCCGCACGAAGGTCTGAGACCGCACATCGGTGCGCAGCCCACATGCTGCGCGTTACATGAAGGGATCGCGGCCATCCCACCCGTTCGCGGCGGCAGCGACCATCTCGTAGAAACCCACCAGGCCCGGTGAGCGCTCATACAACTCGATGAGATGGTCGGGGCCGTCAGCTGCGGTGCATTCCAAGAAGTGGAACCACACATCGGTGGAGGTGCGCGCGCTCATCACCGTGGCATACCCATGCGCATGAAGGTACGCGATCGCCGCCTCGAGGTCGTCGACGATGTGGGCCACATGGTGCAGCCCTGACTCGTCCGGGCCGAACCGTTCCCGCACCGCGCTCGGGGTACTGCCGTGATCCTGCACCAGTTCGACCATCACCGATCCCCACTGCCCATATGCCGAACTGTGGTCGAACATCGACGCCTCGCCGCGATACCAGACCTCATCGAGTTCGATATGGCGCCGCACGATGAACGGTCCCGCACCGACCCGGGTGGCCCAGTGCGCCGCAGCCCGATCCACATCGGGCACTGCATAAGCAATCTGTGCCGGAGTTCCAAGCCCTGCTGGCACAACCATGTGCGGAGTGTAGAACCATCGACCACGTTCGCTCAGATGTCGCTGTGGCACGCTGACGTCATGGATGACCGCACCGCCATCATCGACCTTGCCATCGCCTACACATGGGCGCTCGATTCCCGCAACATCGATGGCCTCGACGAGGTCTTCACCCCCGATGCCACAGGCATGCTCCATGGCGTGGCCTGTGAGGGCCGCGATGCGATCAAAGAACGCATCGGTGGAGCGATTCTGCGTTTCGATGCCACCCAGCACCTCGTCGGCAATCATCAGGTCAGTGTCGATGGTGACGAGGGGACGCACCGCTGCCAACTGCAGGGTCAACATGTGCTCGCGGGCACTGAGGGTGGCAACACCTTCATCGTCGGCGGCTACTACGAAGATCGGGTGGTGCGCACCGCCGATGGGTGGCGCATTGCGCATCGTCTGATGCAACAGACATGGACCTCGGGCAACCCTGCAGTGGTGCGTCGCTGATCTGCACGACCTCTATCGACTGCAGGGCACCGGGACACGTCCAGTAACGTCTCCACGAGATCGCCGCGCTGCCGCGGCACCCCGCTACCCACCACAACGGAGAATTTGATGATCCCCACCTCCACCCGCATCGTCACCCTGCAGGCCCGGCCAGAACCCGGAGGCGATCCGAGCCCGGACATGTTCGCTGTGGAGGAGCGCGAACTTCCCACACCGGGTGATGGAGAGATCGTGCTCCGCAATATCGCAATGAGCGTTGACCCCTCGATGCGCGGACGTCTTGATCTTGGAGAGAAGCAGTACACCACGAATTTCCAGATCGGCGAACCCCTCGACGGGTCAGCTGTCGGCCAGGTGCTGGCATCGAATAACCCCGACATCGCGGTGGGCGATGTGGTGCGGCACCGGGCTGGCTGGCGTGACCACGCGGTAATCGACGGCGCCACCGCCTACCGCATCGACGCCGACGCTGCCCCGGTGGGTGCATGGCTGGGCGTGCTCGGCCAAACCGGATTCACCGCATGGGCTGGTCTCAAACGCATCGGTGAACTCCACGATGGCGACACCGTGTTCATCTCCGCTGCGGCTGGTGCTGTGGGATCGGCGGCAGGACGTTTCGCTCGCCTTCTCGGCGCGACGCGCGTGGTTGGGTCCGCAGGTGGCGCGGCGAAAGTGGCGCAACTGGTGAACGAACTCGGGTACGACGACGCGATGGACTACCGCGCGGAGGACCCGCGCGACGGAGTTCCACGTCTCGCACCCGATGGCATCGATCTGTACTTCGACAATGTGGGTGGCCCACATCTCGTTGCTGCCTTGCACAACATGTCGATCGGTGGTCGCGTGGCGCTGTGCGGCATGATCTCGCAGTACTCCCCCGATGGTCGCGGACAGGACATCAACCATCTGATTGAAGCGGTTCTGCGGCGGGTGACCATCCGTGGGTTCATCGTCCGCGATCACGAGGACATGCGCCCCGAATTCGAGTCGACGGTGGCCGGGTGGCTGCGCTCCGGTGAGGTCGAGGCCCTGCAGACGGTGACCGACGGCATCGATCACGCGGTTGAGGCCTTCCTCGGCATGTTGCGTGGTGGCAACATCGGCAAGGCGCTCGTGCGTCTCGACACCGACTGGGAGGTGTGAACGGTGGCCGATACCTCTACGGCTCGCGGGCTTGCTGCCGCCGATCACGATGCCCTTCTCGGTGCGCGTTGCACCGCATGTGACGTGCAGATATTCCCGGCGCAGGCAGCCTGCCCTCGCTGCGGGGCACCCACCGCCGACTGTGCTCTGCCCGAGCGCGGCGTGTTGTGGAGTTGGACGGTGCAACGATTCCGCCCGAAGCCGCCCTATGAGGGCCCCGACGAGTTCGAGCCCTATGTGGTTGGTTATGTCGACCTTGGTGATGTGAAAGTCGAGGGACGACTGGACGGTCGCCCGGTCGATGCCTGGACCATCGGCGACTCGGTGCGCCTCGAACTTGGGGAACCCGACGACGATGGCGCGGTGTGGACATACCGCTGGATTGCCGATGACGGAGGTGCCTCATGAGCGTGTCGATTATCGGTGTGGGGTTGCACCCCTTCGGCCGTTTCGACATCACCGGTCGGGAGATGGGTCTGATCGCCGCTCGCGAGGCGCTCGCCGATGCCGGTGTGGAATGGGAGCAGGTCGGTTTCGCCGCCGGGGGTAGCCGCGACAGCGGGTACGCCGCAGCGCTTGTGAGCGAACTGGGTCTCACCGGTGTGCCGTTCATGCAGGTCTACAACGGTTGCGGCACGGCCGGTAGCGCGGTGCTGGCCTGCGCACAGGCGATTGAGTCGGGTGCTGCCGAGATCGCCCTCGCTGTCGGGTTCGACAAGCATGCACGCGGCGCTTTCGGTTCGAACCCCGCCGATTACGGCCTACCCATGTGGTACGGCCGTGACGGGATGATGGTCACCACGCAGTTCTTCGCGCTGAAGACCCAGCGATACCTGCACGAGCACGGCCTCGATGAACGCCTGCTCGGCGAGATCACCGCCACCGAGTTGCATAACTCCTCGCTCAATCCGAATGCATGGCGCCGCAATGCTCTCAGTGTCGACGAGATCATGGATGCCCAGATGGTGAACGATCCGCTTACCTCGTACATGTTCTGCAGCCCGAGCGAGGGTGGCGCGGCGGTGGTGTTGGCCTCCACCGAGGTGGCTCGCACCATCAGCGACCGCGCGGTTGAGGTGCGGTCGCTCGAGTTCCGTACCCGTCGTTTCGGCACGTTCGAGGTCTTCAACCCGTGGCTCGCGGCCGAGTTGACCGACAGCGCCACCGTCGACGCTGCTAGTGCCGCGTTCGCGGCGGCGGGATGCCGGCCGAACGATGTCGACGTTGCCCAACTGCAAGACACCGAAGCCGGTGCTGCGCTCATGCACCTCGCCGAATGTGGCTTCTGCGATCACGGTGAACAAGCCGAGTTGATTCTTGATGGTGGCCTCGGTGTGCACGGCCGATTACCGGTGAACACCGACGGTGGCCTGATCGGCAATGGTGAGCCCATCGGTGCCAGTGGATTACGCCAGATCGTCGAATGCGTGACCCAACTGCAGGGTCGCGCCGGCGAGCGTCAGGTACCCAATGATCCCGAGATCGGGTTCACCCAGGTGTATGGAGCACCCGGCATCAGCGTGTGCGCCGTGCTCTCTCGCTAGCACCGGCGCGGTGGTGACCGCACGAAATCACTACAGTTCATCGGGCATACGACCATCACAGGGGGTAGCCCAATGAATGCCGACAACACCTGGTTCTGTGACTCCGATCTCGAGGATCGTTTTCCTGCGTGGACACGCGGCAACGCCGCCGATGTGTTCCCCGACCCGTTCAGCCCCCTCGGCCAGTGGCTGGTACTGCGTGAGGGCATGGCACCCGCTCTGCGCAACGCGTACATCACCATCGGTGCCCTTGACTACGACGAGTTCGTCGACCCATACCGGCCTGACCTGTTCAAGATCTTCGGCGGCTACCCGTATAACCCGTTGACCCTCACGCGCATCCTCGGTGCACGTATGCCGGGTGCGTCGCCCGAGATGATCGACCAGGCCTTCTTCGACGAGCGCGACGAAGTGCCGCCGTACGAGCATGCCGACTGGCACGACTCCGATGTACATGAGGCCCGCCTCGGTGCATCGCTCGGTTGGGCGATGTCGGCCACCGAGCTGCCCGACCTCGATGAGGATCGTGAACTGGCACGACAGTTGCGTGAGACCCGGCCCGACCTGTCGACAGCGCGTGACGCCGCGCTCATCGCCCGTGCCCGCGCGATGATGGGGCACCTGCAGCAGGTGTTCGAATCCGCGATGACTGTGTCGTCGCTGTCGGCGCTGGGCACCGGTGCCATCGCGGCGATCTGTGACGCCCTGGGTGACCCGACCATGGGTATCCGCCTGCTCGCGGGAATTGAAGTCGACTCGGCCGCCCCATCGCACGCCATGTGGGATCTCGGTCGTGCCGCCGCGGCATCGCCCAGTGTGAGTGCCGCTTTTGAGGCCGGCCCCGACGAGGTGCTCGATCGTCTGCGTGCCGATGGTGGAGCTGACACCACCACATGGCTGGCCGATTTCGACAAGTTCTTACATGATCACGGCTTCCGCGGCCAGAACGAGTACGACCTGCGGGCACCATCGTGGGAGTTGCGGCCCCGTATCGCCCTTGCGGCGATCGACCTGATGCGCCGCTCCGACGAGTCGCAGGCACCGAAGGTGCGCGCCGAGGCGTCGGTGGCCGAGCGTGATCGCATCGCCGCCGATATCCGCGCGAAGATCGCCGGTGATGCCGAGACCGCGGGCACCTTCGAAGCCGCCCTGCAATCCGCACAGTTGTTCCTCGCGGGTCGTGAACGCGCCAAGACCAACACGGTCCGGGTCATCAACGAAGCCCGCGTGGCGCTCTATGAGTACGGCCGGCGCCTCGTCGAACGCGGCGTGATCGACGATGTGCAGAAGCTATTCATGGTGACCGATACCGAACTCGACAAGTTGCGTCACCACCCCGAGACGATGACCGACCTGATCGAGCAGCGCTGGGCGCAGTACCAGAAACTGTTCGAGGTGGAGCCGGTGTTCGTTGTGAACAAGGTGGTGCCGGGCCTCGACGAGATGACCCGTCGTGACGCCAAGTCGGTGAGCGCCGCTGGCGTCGGCGCAGTGCTACAGGGGTCTGCTGGATCAGGTGGCACGGCCACCGGTCGCGCCCGCATCATCCGCGACGCCGCCGACCCGATGGGTCTCGAACCCGGCGATGTGCTGATCGCTCCTCAGACCGACCCGTCATGGGTGCCGTTGATGGTTCCCGCCGCCGCAGTGGTGGTGAACGTGGGTGCCCAAGGCAGTCACGCCATGATCGTGTCGCGCGAGTTGGGCATCCCGTGTGTGGTGTCGGTGGCCAACGGCACCGACATCATCCCCGACGGTGCGATGGTGACGGTGGACGGCAATGCCGGCACGGTCACGATCGACAGCCTCGACTGATCGGCTACCCAGGAACCGGTGACGTCGTCGGTCAGCGCCCGCTGAGTCGGCGCGCGGCTGCCACATCGAAATAGTCGGCATCGAGGGTGATCATGCCGTCGCGCACGGTGTGCAGTGTCCACCCGGGAATCCGACCATCGGGGAACACGCACCACCACTGGCTCCACGCGACGGTGTCGTCGCCGGCCATATCGACAAGTTCGAAGGTGATGCTCCGTTCGGGCATCTCAGAAGCCATCCGGGCCATGTACGCCGCGATGGTGTCACGGCCCTCGAAGCGGCCGTAGACCTGATCGGTGAACACCGCGTCCGGTGCGAACAGGTCGGTGAGGCGGGTGTAGTCGGCGGTGTCTTGAATCTCCCAGAACCGGCGAATCACATCGACCGCCGCGCCGTCGGAGCCGGCCATACCCGCCGAGATACCGGCTGCGCCGGACAGGTCGGGGGTGGGCCCGTCGGGTCGCAGTTGGGCATACGCCGCGCTGTCCACATAATCGGCAACGAATTGCACTTTGGCGTCATCACCGATGCGGTACAGGCTTTGGCCCGGCACTTCCGTCCGGTCGGGACCCACCACCATGATCCAGGTGGCCCAAGCCACATTGCGATCGCCCACGGTGCGCCAGTCGGCGAACGTCGCACCGGCAGCGGGTACGAGTTCTTCCATATGCGCCATGAATGCACGCAGTTGGTCGTGACCGCGCTGGGCTCCCATGAACGGGTCGAAGTACACGGCGTCATCGGCGAACAACTCGAGCAGGCTCATGTAGTTCTGGGCGTCTTCAACCGCGCCGAAGCGCGCGGCGATCTGCGCAGCAGGTCCGTTCATATGTGGTGCTCCCTCGTGATGACCGTTGCATCCCAGCGTAGGAATCTGTGGCGGTGGACGATCAGTCGGACGTCATGGTGCATGCGCGAGCCGGCGCCGTGACAGGGCAACTCTCAGTCGTCCGGCAATGCCTTCTGGGTAGATCACTGCGGCCACCACCAAAGCAAAGCCGCCAATGGTGACGTCCCATTCCCCCGACCCCTCACCGATGCGATCGAGGGCGTGGAACACCACCCCTGATGAGGCGAGCAGCCCCGCCACCAGGGCACCAGAGATTGACGTGACCCCACCGAGGTAGGTGAATGCCACCAGGGTCAATGACGCGATCACGCCGAATGTGGTGGCCGATACCTGACCAAAGCGATATCCGATCAGGCAGCCACCGAGGCCCGCGATGAATGACGACATGGCATATGCCTGCAACTTCACCCGCGCCACGCTGATGCCGACAGCGGCGGCAGCTCGTTCGTTCGAGCGCACGGCAAGGATGCGCCGACCTGTGGCGCTTGCACGTAGGTTCATCACGCCGACCACCACGATGATGAGGATCGCCAGAACCAGCACCCCGAACACGGCCCGTGACGGATCATCAGCTCCCACCAAGCCGAGATCCATGCCGAAAAATGTTGGGTTCGGAACTCGTGCACCACCGGTGGCGGCGTCACCGACGTAGGTGGGATTCTTAAAAACGAATTCCACAATGGCAATACCACCCGCCAATGTGACCACCGCGAGTTCGGTGCCGCGCACACGCATGGCGGGCACAGCCAACAGCACGCCGACGATGGTGGCGATGCCGGCGGCGAGCAGCGGGGCCACGGGGAAGGGCACGCCGAGGTCGGTGGCGAGACGTGACAGCGAGAACGCCCCCACCCCAGCCAGGACCATGTGAGCGAGCGACACCTGACCGGCGAAACCGGTCAGCACCACCAGCGATAACGACAACACCATCGCAGTCATCGATGTGATCACTGCACCGCGCCACAGCGGCCCCAGCGCGACCACGCCGATGACAGCGCATGCGATGGCCACGGCGGCCGGTATCGGCCGCCATTGCACCGGCGGCACCACGGGCAGTCGCCACGCGGTGTCGTCGCCGCGGCTCGGGATGCTGCGTCCCACCATCAACATCACAACCAGGATCACCACAAACGGCAGGCCTTCGCGCGCTCCGTATCGCGGGAACCACGGCAGGTCGACCTGCAACTTCACGAACACCGATTGCATGAGGCCGATCGCGACACCCGCCGCAACGGTGATGGGAATGGACCGAAACCGCCCGCAGAGCACCGCACCGAGGGCGGGCACGAGGAACCCGAAACTGAAGGTGGTGGCCGAGAGCGACACCATCGGCGACGCGAGGATGACCACCGCGGCACCGCTGGCAGCCGCGAGGGCAAAACCAGCAACTGCAGCGGCATCGGGTGATCGACCGAGGAGCACAAGGCCTTTGGCATTCGACGCGGCGGCTCGCACAACAAGTCCGAACCGTGTGAATCGCCACACCACCGCGGTCATGGCGGCCGCTGCGATGACGATGGCCATCAGCCACAGTCCGTCGGCCGACACCACGATCGTGTCGCTGAACCGCACGGGATCACGCGGCAGGATCGGATCAACCCGCAGACCGGTGTCGTCGCCGAAGCGGCGGCTGATGATGCCCATGGTGGCCACGAGTACTCCAATGGCGGCCACCACCCGCGCCAACTCGGGTGCGTGTGCGAGGCGCCGATAGACGACCCGGTGCAGCAGCACCGCGATGGCTGTCGTGGTCAGCACCGCGAGCGCGAACGACGGCCACCGTCCGATATCGCCACCAAGATCGGTGCGCGCCGGCATGCCGGGAACTGGCCATGGGTAGGCCCCCCGTCGCAGATCGGCATACACATAACCTCCCCAGGTAGCCACCGCTCCGTGGGCAAGGTTGACAATGCCCGACCCTTGGTGGGTGATCAGCAGCCCCAGCGCGAATGCGGCGATCACCGCCCCGGCGGCTGATCCCGACAGGATGTAGTAGGTGTAATCGGCCATCGACCCCCGCCGTCCTAGGGCAGGTAATCGATCGCGGATACGGAGTCGAAGCCGGGCAGCGTGGCCACGTCACCATCGTCGGTGTAGTACCCGACCGGCAGGCTGAATCCGCAGACCGATGGGAACGCAGCCACCACCCCACAGTGAATGGTCTCCCCATTTGGGAACGATCCCGGTGCGTCGCCACTGGCCATGACCGCAGCGATGGCATCGCCATCAACGGCCACTCCGTCGGCCGCCAACATGTTCGCCACCCGGGCCAGCGTGCCGATCATCGTGACGGCCAACGCGCCAAGGCCAGCACCGCTGGCGCCATCGCCTGAGCCATCGTCGAGCATCGCTTCGAACTCAATTGACGCCATCGAATCGTCAGACTCGCCAACCCCCACGAACATCCATCCCGCGGCGTCGTCGCCGACCACATCCAGCACATCAGATCCGGCACAGATCGCGGTGGAAATCGCGGGCGTGTCGATGCCGAGCAGGGCGCGGCCGCGCATGGCCCCGATACAGCCGGCATCGGAATACAACGACACGAGAAGGTCAGGGTCGCCAGCGGCGGCTTCGCGAATCAATGCTTGGAAACCGGCATCGGTTTCGTTGTCGCCACCTTTGATCGACACGTAGTCGATCCCCGCGGCGGTGAGGGCATTCGTCAGGTCGGTCTCGGAGGTGTTTGCGCCGATGTTGTCGGCACTCACGATGCCAACGCTCTGCGCACCGATGTGCTCGACGGCGATGGCCGCGATCACCCCCATGGTGGTGAGGTTGCCGCCGGTGACGAACTGCGCGTCAGCGGAGTAGTCGCTCGGCAGGATCGGTAACGCGCCGAAGACCGGCACTCCGGCCGCGCTGAAAGTGGTGTAGCCGGGAAAGATGTCGAGGCCGAGAAGCACCATGTCGACCCCCTTGCCGGTGAGGGACTGCGCACATTCTTGGGAACTGTCGGGTGACCCAGCCGCGCGACAGTGCTCCATCACGATCGGCCGCCCGCCGAGTCCGCCGTGATCGTTGAGGTACGCCACCGCTCGATCGAGATCGGTGCGCATTTCCGGGAAGTCGAGCCCGGGCACACCCTCGGTGTTGACCATGCCGATCAGAATTGGTTCGCCATCGGCTGGTGCCCGCCACGAGAACCCATCGGCGGGTTCGGGGTCGGCGACTGGTGAGTCGTCGGTGCTGCTGTCATCGCCCGCGGGCTCCTCGGTCGGCGGGTCGTCACCGGCGACCTCGTCGGTGGCACCGTTGGCCGGGTCGTCATTGGTTCCTTCGTCGGAGACCGCATCATCGGTGACCGCATCGTCGGTGGCGTCATCCGGCTCGGCTGCAGCGGTCGTCGGCGAGGCCGCGGGTGCAGCCGTCGTCTCCGGCGCAGCATCGTCGCCTCCGCCGCAGGCTGCGGTGAATGTCATCGCCACAGCGATGACCAATGCGGTTGTCCGTGTCATGTTCCCCCCGAACGTGTGGACGTATGAAACGAGTACTCAGGCGAGCAGGTGATCAGGCACCCAGCTGCCATGCGCGCCGTAGGGCACGCGTCGCGGCAGGTGCACGGTGGCCACCGGCGGGCCGGAGAAGTTCTGCGCGTCGATGATCACCATCTTCGACCGATCACTCGCCGTGTCGTGCGCCAGGCTGATGATCCATCCTTCATCTTCGCCCGCATCAGGTGAGGCCGGGGCGAATACCGGCTCGGCGCCACGCACACCGGCCCCCAGATGGTGTTCGAGGCAGGCGCCGGTCTCAAGGTCGTACTTGTACAGCCGGTCGCCGTACACAGGTTCTTCGGCGTTGCCCTCACCGTCAAGCGCCATCAAGTATCCGTAGCGCGCACGCTGGCCAACCAGGCGGTCGTCGACGCGACCGAAGTCGCCGGGACGATCATCGATTTGCTCTTCGGTCACGGTGCCGGCCGCAAGGTCGATGCTCCAACGATGCAGTCGGCCGACCTCGGCATAGTCGTCATTGCTGCTGCTGAAGGCCTCGCGCTGCCGCGACACATCGATGGTGATGTGGGTGTCGGTCTCGTAGGCATTCACCGGATGGAACACGTAACACGGGTCGATCTCGATCCAGCGCACATCGTCATTGGTGCCATTGCGGGGCATCACTCCAAGGCGGGCACCGGCGTCGCGTTGGAACTGGAACGGCATGCCCCCGGTGATAGCGGCCTCCAAATCGAACAGCACCGGCAGGTCCATGAACACCACATGGTTCTGGGTGACGTTGAAGTCGTGCATCATCACCATGTTCGGAATCTCGATACCTTCGAACTGGGTGAGCGTGCCGTCCGGAGCGATACGGATATAGCGCAGGTGCGGAGCTTCGAAGTTCAGGTAACTGAAGCCGATGAGTTCACCGGTGATCGGGCAGATCTTCGGATGCGCGGTGAGCCCGGTGGTGAGGGCACCGCCACAGTTCTCATACCCGATCGTGTTCAAGTCGCCATCGAGACGCCACGGCCAATGCCCTTCTTCAAGGCACAGCAGTGAGCCGTTGTGCGGCAGCACATGGGTGTTGCCGGTGCCACGCGACAGGTCTCCCATGCCCGCCATCGGGTCATTGAGGGGGTCGGTGACGTTGGGCGTGCGAATGAACCGGTTGCGGTACCACTCGGCTCGACCTCCGCTGAGACGGACGCCGTGCACCATACCGTCGCCGAAGAACCAGTGCGGTGAGGATCCCGATGCCGGGTTGGGTCCCGTGCGCACGTAACGGCCCTCGAGAGCGGGGGGGATCGTCCCCTCAACCTCAAGCTCGAACTCGTCGCGCTCATCCAATACGGGGGCCCAGTTGCCGCGGAGATGCCACGGACGGGTGCTCTGTTCTGCGGTGACGTCGGTGCTCATGGCGGGACGGTATCACACTCCCGAATTGAACGTACTCAGAGTACGTTCGATGGTCCTGGTCGGGTACGGTGCGCTCATGAACCCGGCCACACCCCCGTTGCTGCGCCGACGTCCCGGTCGGCCACGCGGCGGGACACCGGTCGCCAATCGCGACACGCTGGTGGCCGCTGCCGTATCGACGGCACGGCGCCACGG
>JAFMNE010000022.1:25219-26360 GCA_017859395.1 Ilumatobacteraceae bacterium
GCCGAGATCGGCAGCCATCCATCGGCCCACCGGGCCACATTGCCGAGAAGGCGTGGCCCGACACCCCCACCGAGATGAATCCGCGGACCCCCGGGCTGCGCAGGCTTGGGCCACTGCCATGTGGGTGGCACCGTCACATGCGACCCCGCATACGACGCCTCGTCGTTGCGCCACAGAGCACGCATGGCCTCGACCGCCTCGCGGGTGCGATCCCACCGGGTGGCGAAGCCGTAGCCGTGGCTGGCCATCTCTTCGCGGTTCCATCCAATGCCCACGCCGATCTCACAGCGACCACCACTGAGATGGTCGAGGGTGCTGATCTGTTTTGCGGTCCAGATCGCATCGCGCTGACCGAGCAGCAGGACACTGGTGCCAAGACGAAGCGTGGAGGTCACCGCAGCCGCCATCGATAACGCGACGAATGCGTCATGGAGATGCGCGTACTCATCCGGCAGGGGTGCGCCGTCCAGACTGCCCGGCCACGGCGACTCGCGACTTGTCGGGATATTCGAGTGCTCGGGCACCCACAGTGATTCGAACCCGCGAGCTTCGGCTTCGCGCGCGAGTTCGTCGGGGCGAATCGCGGTATCGGCCGACATCAACGTGATGCCGATACGTACCTGCTCGGCCGGTCGACGAGGTTCGGTCATCGCAACGGCACCAGCGGTGACGGGTCGTCGATGAGATCGGCGCGAAGGTGCCGCTTCAAGATCTTGCCCGACATGCCACGCGGCATCGGCTCGTCACGCACCACCAGGTACCGCGGTTGTTTGTAGTCGGCGAGCGTGTCGCGACAGGCGGCGACGATCACGGCGGGGTCCACTGGCGCTCCGGCGCTGAACACGATGACCGCCGGGGTTTCACCCCAGCGGTCGTCGGGCACACCGACGACGGCGACTTCGACGAGGCCGTCCACACCGGCCAGCAATCGTTCGATTTCTGCGGGGTACACGTTGAGGCCTCCGGAGATCAACATGTCTTTCACCCGGTCGACGACATACAGATACCCGTCGTCGTCGAGGCGTCCGAGGTCGCCGGTGTGCAGCCATCCGCCGCGCAGGGTCTCCGCTGTTGCATCGGGTCGGTTCCAATAGCCGGCCATCACCTGCGGCCCGGCCAACAGGATCTCGCCCACATCACC
>JAFMNE010000022.1:26655-32268 GCA_017859395.1 Ilumatobacteraceae bacterium
AGTGCCGTCACCCGTTCGATCTCGAAGAGGTCGAATAACCGGTCGGGGTCCGCTGCTGGTTCCAGCACAAGAGTCGCGCCCGACCAGTAGCAGAACAGGAACAATGCAAGACCGCCGGTGAACGCAAGTGGAAACGGCAACGCAATGCGATCTGTCGGCGACAGCGACAGTGCCTGCGCCCACCCCTGTGACGCCGCATCGAATGAGCGATGGGTGAGGACCGCGCCTTTCGGGTCGCCGGTGGTTCCCGACGTGTAACAGATGAACGCGGGATCGTCGTCGGCGGTGTCGCACCAGGGTGCGGGTACGTCGGTGCGGCGCAGCGCGTCAAGGTCATCGATGCTCTGCACGGCAGTGGAGGTGTCGACGAGATCGCAGATTCCCGCCAGGTCGGCATCCACCATCAACATGCTCGCCCCGGCATCGGCCACCACATAGGCCACTTCGGTGGCGGTGAAACGAGTGTTCACCGGCACGATCACTGCGCCGAGCTTCCATGCGGCCACGCTGACTTCACACCACTGCGGGCAGTTCCCCGCGAGTATCGCGATGCGATCACCATGGGTGATGCCACGCTCAGCAAGGCCAGCGGCCAGAGCGTCGGTGCTCGCGTCGAGTTCGGACCATGAGATATCGCTGCCCGCCCAACGAATGGCGGTGGCGTCTGGTTGCCAACGCGCCCAGAACTGTCCGATCGCTGCAAGGTTCATATCGTCGTAACCCCCCGGTGACGTGATCGAATGCGACGCTAGTTCCACCCCTCACAGCACCCGGAGGCGGAATCCGCTGTGGTGTGACGTCCGACACGTGACGAGTCACAGGTCGGTGTCATCATCTGGTGATGGGAGCACTCGATGGTGTGAAAGTTCTCGATCTGTCGGTGATGATTTCCGGCCCACTGTCAGCGATGATCCTCGCCGACCAAGGAGCCGACGTCATCAAGGTCGAGTCGCCGGGCCTGGGCGACATCATGCGATTCCTTGGCACCAACAAGGGCGGCATGACCGGCATCTTCAACAACAACAACCGTGGGAAACGATCCCTGGTGGTCGACCTCAAAAAAGACGAGGGTCGCGACCTGCTCCTCGATCTCGTCGCTGATGCCGACGTGTTCATTCAGAACTTCCGGCCCGGCGCCATGGAGCGTCTCGGACTGGGCTACGACGACCTCGCTGCGGCCAACCCAGATCTGATCTACGTGTCAATCTCCGGGTACGGCCCCGACGGCCCGTTGTCGCATCGCCGCGTCTACGACAACGTGATCCAGGCCGCATCGGGACTTGCCTCGGTGCAGACCGACCCGACGACCGGCGTCCCGTCGATGTATCGCACGTTGATCTGCGACAAGGTCACCTCGTTGAATGCCGCACAAGCGATCAGCGCCGCTCTGTTCGCCCGCGCCTCGGGACGATGCCGTGGCCAACACATCGTGATCGCCATGCTCGATGCCGCGATGGCGTTTCTGTGGCCCGACTCGGGCATGGACGCCGCACTGCTTGACGACGATGTGAACCGCACACCCACCCTGGCCGCGAACTACACCCCCACACAGATGGCCGACGGCTACGTGTCGACCGGCGCGGTGTCCGACTCGGAGTTTGCTGGCCTGTGCGCGGCGCTGGGCCATCCAGAAATGGCCGAGGATCCACGCTTCGCCGATGCGCTGTCGCGCACCCAGAACGCCGGGGCCATGATCACTCTGATCCGCGAGTACGCGGCCGCCACAACGGTGGACGACTTTTTGCAAGGTGCAGAGGAACATGATGTGCCGGCATCGGCCATCCACACCATTGACGAACTCGCCGACTTGCCACAGGTCACGCACAACGAGGTGTTCATCGAACGTGAACACCCTCTGGCTGGCAATATCCGCGAGGTGCGACCCCCTGCTCGTTTCTCGGCCACGCCGAGCGCCGCGGGTGCACCGGCTCCGGGATTTGGTCAGCACTCCGATGAGATCGCCACCGAACTCGGCCGTGACGCGGCCGCGTTACGTGCTGCTGGTGTGATCTTCTGACGCGGACCGAGCACCGGCGCGCTCAGCACTAGCGTCGCCGCCATGGAGGCCACACCTGCTGGTGACGCGCGCACGCGTGTGCTCACACGTCATGCCGCCACGGTTGGTACTCCACACGTCATCGTCAACGCCCCGGGTCGCGTGAACCTCATCGGCGAACACACGGACTACAACGATGGCTATGTTGCTCCCGTCGCATTGGCGATGGGCACCACCGTTGCCGCATCGCGAATTACTGGTGACCATCTGCGAGTGACAGCGGCTGGCTTTGGTGACACGGTGATCAACCTCGCCGATCCGATGCGCGATGTGCCGGAGTGGGCCCAGCACATCGCTGGTTGTGTGGCGGTCTGCGCACACCACGGCAAAGACGTTGTGGCCTCTGCGCTGACGATCGACACCGACCTCCCTGTCGGTGCTGGCGTGTCATCATCGGCCGCTTTGGAGATCGCGGTGCTCAGCGCCCTCGCATCTCTCGCCGGGCATGAGATCACTCCGACCGCCATCGCGCGGCTGGCCCAGAAGGTGGAGAACGACTGGGTCGGGGTGCCGAGTGGCATCATGGACCCACTGGTGATCGCCGGTGCCCGCGCTGGCCACGTCATGGTGATCGACTGCGCCGATCTCACGATGACCCACACCCCGATCAACGATGACATCACTATCGCTGTGCTCGACACCGGTACCCGGCGGCGCCTCGCCGATGGCGCTTACGGCGACCGTCGAGATGCCTGTGAGCGCGCAGCCGCGACGCTTGGCGTTGCATCGTTGCGAACCGCCGATCTCGACGCGGTGAACACCCTGTCGGATCCGTTGCTGCGGCGACGTGCGCGCCATGTGGTGACCGAGAACGCACGTGTGCACCAACTCATGGCCGCTGTTGCCGATGGCGATACGGCGACGATGCGCGCGGTCATGGCCGCGGGTCACGCCAGTTTGCGTGATGATTTCGAGGTGTCGTCACCGGCGCTCGATGCCATCGTGACCTCCGCGGTTGCAGCCCCCGGATGTGTGGGTGCGCGCATGACCGGCGGCGGCTTTGCCGGATGCGCGGTGGCGTTGGTGCACCGCGAGGCGACCGCGGCATTCACCACCGCCGTGCTCGACGGATACGCCAGTGGCGATCACCGCGCGCGTGTGTGGTGCGGGCCACCAGCAGCAGGGGTCACCATCTCCACCTGATGGCGGGCACGGCGATCACCGACCACCATGACCATGGTCAGCCGTGTTCGCTATGTCGTGGTGCTGACGCGATACGACCATTCGTAGGTTCCCGCAGCGAGTTGATTGTCCGGTGCCACATCCGGGCCACAACTGGCGGTCCCCACCCCACGGTGCGCCACGTCGAGGTGTACGAACAGCCCGGGGCTGTCGACGAGTTCATGGTCGACACCGGCGTGGATCATGTCGTGAACGTCGTGGCGGATCGCCGCAATATGCAACGGCTGTGAGAAGTCATCGAAGCGCACCGTGACGCCACGGGCAGTGTCGATGAGTTCGAACCAGCGGCAGTCGGTGCGCAAGCCGTACTCCTGTGGCACGAGATAGGCCAAGGTGTCGATCGGCGCCTCCCACACACCGAGCATCGCGGATGCAGCACGATCCGGGTAGTTCTCATGCGGGCCCCTCCCCCACCAGCGCATGCGATCGAACCCGCTGGGCAGACACCACCGCACCCCCACCCGGGGAAGGTCGGCGTGCTCGGCCGGTACGACCACCCGGTGATGATGACGGGTACCTCCGCCGCGTCCGGACGGATGTGCCGGTGTTGCATCATGCGCACTATCGACCACGTCGGCCGCGTTGTGCGTGTGCACACCTGCGTTCTGCCAGCGACGCCACGCCTGGCCGCCCACACCCAATCGTTCAGCAAGGTCGGGCATCAGCTTGAACCCGTCGTTATCGGTGGGTGCGCGCAGCAGCCACAGTTCAGGACCGACGATGACCGTGGGGTCGATATCACCACCGCCGCGACGGCGCACCGGTGCGGTGCTGCCGTGCAGCACCACCTCGTCCCAAGCCACCACGTGACCAGCTGGCGCCCACCAGGTGTCGTCACGGGTGCACCACTCGATATGCACACGGTGATCAGCACTCGGAGCCGCATCCATGCCGACCTGCACGCCATCAGGCAGATCGACCTCGGTGCTCTGGCCGGCGGGCAGTATTCCGATGCGCAGTCGCCCACGGCGACGAACCCGACCATCGACACGATGCGCCCAAGTCGCCACCAGGTCATCACAGCCGGTGAACGACCTCCGGTTGGTGACGATCAATCGTGGACGTCGACCGCGGGTGGCCATCTCGGTGGTGACTGGCCGGTGCACCCACGTCACTTCGCGCAATGCCGGATGTGGCTCGAGATCCGATGACATCAGCCCGTCGGCCACAAAGTTCCCATCGTGAGGCGCATCACCGAACTGTCCGCCATAGGCCAGGACGCGACGACCATCGGCAAGGGTGCGTCGCAGCCCGTGGTCTTTCCATTCCCAGATGAACCCACCCTGCAGGCCATCACAGCTGTCGATCGCCGCCCAGTAGTCGGCGAGCCCGCCGTTGGAGTTGCCCATCGCATGGCTGTATTCGCACATGATCAACGGGCGATCGGCGCCACTGTGGGCGTAGGCCACGATGTCGTCCACGCTCGGATACATCGGACAGACCACATCGGTGACTGCGCGACCGCCATCGGCCCACCCCTCGATGCGTACCGCATCCTCGTAGTGCAGTGGGCGAGTCGGGTCGGCGCGACGGATCCATCCGGCGAGAGCGTGATGCGAGGTACCCAGCCCGCTTTCGTTGCCGAGGCTCCACATGATGATGCTCGGATGGTTGCGGTCGCGGGTCACCATGCGCGACCCACGGTCGAGCCAGGTGGCTGCGTAGTCAGCGCGGTCGCTCAGTGACCGGTTATGCGCGTGGCATTCGATATTTGCCTCGTCGATGACGTAGAAGCCCAGTTCGTCGCAGAGGTCATAGAAGATGTCGGCGTTCGGATAGTGCGCGGTACGGATGGCGTTGATGTTGTGGCGCCGCATCGCCGTGAGATCGGCGCGAATATCGTCAGCGGTCACCGCCGATCCGCGATCGGGATGTTGATCGTGACGGTTCACCCCGTGAATCCGCACCGCTGCGCCGTTCACCAACAGAGCCCGGCCGGCGATCTGCACGGAGCGGAAACCAATGTGTTGGGTGGCACGGTCGACCACTCGGTCGCGCGGGTTGAGGAGTTCGACCTCGACGCGGTAACGGTTCGGGGTCTCGGCGCTCCACGGTGCGGCATCGTGCACCTCGAATCGTGCGATGCAGTGATGGCCGGTGAACACATAGGGACGGTCGTGCCGGTGCGGCACCGGTTGATGGTCCTGCCCAACAGTGCGGCCAGCCGGGTCGATGAGGGTGGTGCGCACTAACCACCCTGGGCCCATGGCATCAACCGACGCCACCACGGTCGTGATCTCAGCATGGCCCGTACCGCTGTCGTCGAGGTCGGCACGGATCGGGATGTCGGCAATGGCGGTGCGTGGCCGACAGATCACCTCCACGGTGCGGTGCAGGCCAGCCATCCACCAGTTGTCCTGGTCTTCCACGTGGCT
>JAFMNE010000023.1 GCA_017859395.1 Ilumatobacteraceae bacterium
GCGGCCGACCATGGGGTGGGCGACCTGCTCCCCCGCTTCTGCTGACGAGGACACACCATGGATCAGACCCTGATCGATCGGCTTCGCGCCGAGATGCACTACGAATATTCGCGCACCGGGCCACCGGAGGGGTTTCCGGCCTTTCACGACATTGCCATCGAGCGATACACGAGCGATGAGTTCTGGGAGCTCGAACGCGCTCATCTGTGGCCACGTGCATGGGTGATCGCCGGCCGTGTGGAAGATGCCGCCGCTCCGGGCGACTACTTCACCTTCGATGATCTGGGTGTCCCATTGATCATCGTCCGTGGCGCCGACAACGAACTGCGTTGCTTCTACAACACCTGCCAGCATCGCGGTGCGCCGGTGGTGCGTGATGAGCGTGGCCACGCCCGCACCCTGCGCTGTCAGTACCACTCATGGAGTTACGACATCACCGATGGGTCGCTCACTGCCGTGCCCGACGAGCGAGACTTCGTTGGCCTCAACCGTGCCGAACGATGCCTTCCCCAGATCCGCTGTGAAGTGTGGGACGGTTGGGTATTCGTCAACCAAGACACCAATGCCACGCCTCTGCTGGAGTGGATGGGCCCGATCCCGGAGCAGCTCGCTGAGCTACAGGGGCCGACCTTGCAGACGGTCGCCCGCCGTACCGAGGTCGTGCCCTGCAACTGGAAGGTCACCGCAGAGGCGTTCTTGGAGGTGTACCACTTCCGGCATATCCACCAAAAAGATGGCGACAGCCACCTTGACAACCGCGGTGCCACCATGGGGCTCCTCCCCAACGGGTGCTCGCGCATGGTCACGCCATTTTCGGGATCGTCCTACAAGAACCTCGGAATGGAGACCTGGGATGATTGGAAGCACTGGGAAGTGCCGGGGTTCATAGATATCCCCACGGTGAATCCGATGGTGCGCTGCACTTCATCGGCCTATTCGATCTTTCCGAATCTGATCACACCGATTGCTGCCTACGGCTTCCCCTTCATCATCTTCTGGCCGATCGACCAAGGCACCACCCGCATCGACTGGACGCACTACGCACCGCTCGACTTCGATCCCTCCAACGGACTTCCGCCCCACTGGGAGGCTCGGATGGAGAACTTCGACCGCATCATGGGCGAGGACTTCGAAAATATGGCGCCGATGCAGCGCTCGCTCGAATCGCCGGCGATGCGCGGCGTGCCGATCAACTACCAAGAGCGTCGGATCTGGCACTTCCATGAAGAGGTCGACCGGATGATCGGCATCGACCGTATTCCTGAGCACCTGCGAGTGGAGCAGTTGATGGCACCCTACGTGGGCGACTGACGATCTTTCCCTGATACATACCGGCCGGTAGGTCGTCGCGACGGGGAGCCGACTACGGTTCGCTTCATGACACGCCTCAACCTTTCAGCCGACGAGTTGCTGACCACCACCCGCGCCGTTCGCAAGCGCATGGACTTCGACGTGCCTGTCGACCCAACCCTGGTGCGCGAATGCCTCGAGATCGCTCTGCAGTCACCCACCGGTTCGAATATGCAGGCCTGGCAGTGGCTGGTTGTGACCGATGCCGACAAGCGCGCCGCTCTCGCCGACCTCTACAAGCAGGGATGGGAGATGTATGTCGGCATGGAGGGATCGGTCTCGTCGGCATATAAGGGTGCCGACGCCGATCGCATCGCGCAGCAGGACCGCGTGCTCGACTCGGCCACCTACATGGCGGAGAACTTTCACCGCATCCCGGTGATGCTCATACCCATCCTCCCCGGACGGCTCGACGGCCTGCCCAACATGGCCGCAGCATCGATGTACGGCTCCATCCTTCCCGGCGCCTGGAGCTTCATGCTCGCCGCCCGTGAACGAGGTCTGGGCACCTCGTGGACAACGATCCACCTCATGTTCGAACAGCAGGCCGCTGAGATCCTCGGCATCCCCTACGAGGAGTTCACCCAGTGCGCCCTCATCGCCTGCGGCCAAGCCATCGGCACCGAATTCAAGCCAGCGAAGCGCCCACCGCTTGACACCGTGCTGCACTGGGACTCATGGGGCGGGTCCGCATCATGACCCCACTGGAGACCGTCAACGAGTTCATTCGTCGCATCGAAGCCCGCGATGTGGCGGCCGCGGTCGAACTAGTGAGCGAGGATTGCGAGTACGACAACGTGCCCATGGGCAAAGTATTCGGCCGTGAAGCGATCCTCGGTGGGCTTGGCCCCTTCGTCAGTGTCTGCGATGAGGTCGAATGGAAGGTGTTCCGCGAGGCCGAGAACGGCCATCTCGTCTTCAACGAGCGTTTCGACCGCTTCGGCAACAACGGTAAGTGGATCGAGGTACCGGTCACCGGGGTGTGGGAAGTCCACGACGGCCTCATCACCTTGTGGCGTGACTATTTCGACCTCGCCACGTACCGGAACCAAGCATGAACGTCCGCCTCGTCGCGATTGACGTGGATGGCACGCTGGCGCGTTCCGACGGCTCCATCGCCGCTGAATCGATCGCCGAACTTGAACGCGTACGCGCCGCTGGTGTCACCGTGGTGATTGCCACCGGCCGTCCCTGGCTCGTCGTGGAGCGCACCGCTGCCGAGGTTGGTCACGTCGATCATGTGGTGTGCTCCAACGGTGCGGTCGTGACCAAATGGCCCGATGGCCACTTCGAACGCGATATCTACCTTGATAACGACGTCGCCGAAGCAGTGGTCAATCGACTTCGTGATCGGATTCCTGGTATCGGGATTGGGTTCGAACTCGCCAAAGGCGCCAAGGCCGAGCGAGGCTTCGCTGACCGGCTGCCACCAGGGGTGCCAATGGGGCCCCCAGTTGTCGACATCTTGGATGTGCTCCCGCGCCCGGTCCGCAAGATGATGGTCTGGCACGACGACTACAACGACCGCACCCACCACCTGCAGATCATCGTCCAAGAGGCGCTCGAGCAACGGGCCGTTGCACTGACGTCCGGCCTGCCTTTCATCGAGGTGTCGCCTTTTGGCAACGACAAGTCAGCAGCTCTCGACGACCTCTGCGCTCAACTCGGAATCTCACCAGGCGACGTGGTGGCCTTCGGCGACGAGCACAACGACGTGGGCATGATCTCGTGGGCCGGCATGGGTGTCGCGATGGGCAACGCTGTCGACGCGGTCAAAAAGGTCGCCGACCGAATCGGCCCGACCAACGACGAACATGGCGTCGCTCGAGTGCTTGCTGAACTGGTGCCCTGACCGCAGCAGGTCAGCGCATTGAACCCCACCACTGCGCTACCTGTGCGGCATAGCGCTCGTGGTAGGTCATGAACAATTCAGTGGGGTCGGCTGGCAGAGCCGATGACTCGGTCGGCGGCAGCGGGCTCGCTCCGTCAATCGGGTCAACCCACTCAAGACGCAACCCGGCAACCACCTCACCGATATTGGGTGATGCCGACTCGTGGTGATCACTCACCTGATGGGTGATGAACGAATTGAAATCCGTGAACGACAACAGCGTGTAGTAACTGCTTGGATCGGCACCGCGCCAGTACTCGTACCGCAAGACATCCGTTTCCAGCCGATGAGTGGCCTCGTAGAGCTCTTTGGCAATGGCCTCAAAGCGCTCCTCCGAGCCAGGCTTTACCGTGATGTGCGCAAGGATCGTGGCCACCTCATCACCTCGACAAAATGGTGACACCTGAGATGCCCGGCGCACCGTACACGTGCGTATAGGCCACCTTCGGGTCGTTCGGCACCTGTCGGGCACCGGCATCACCGCGCAGCTGCAAGACGTTCTCGTACACCTGACGGAGGCCTGACGCGCCGATGGGCTCGCCATTGGCCAGACAACCGCCATCGGTATTGATGGGCAGTCGACCGCCGATCTGGGTCTCGCCCATCTGCAGCATGTGTTCTTGCTCACCGTGCTCGCAGAAGCCGTTCTCGGCCATGTGCATGATCTCTGCACCGGACTCGGTGTCTTGTAACTGGGCGACGTCGATGTCTTCTGGTCCAAGACCTGCTGCCTCGAACGCGGCCTGCGAAGCGTCGACCGTGGGACCAGCGTTGTGCTCGATCGACAGCGACGGCGCGAGCACTTCGAAGCTGCCGAAACGACGCGACCGCACCACAGCCGAGCGCAAGAAGATCGGCTTGTCCGAGTACTTATGTGCCTGATCAGCACGACACAAAATCAGTGCCACGCCGCCCTCACCGGGCGAGCAGAACATGTACTGGGTCAGCGGGTACGACAGCATGGCCGACTCGAGAACTTCGGCTTCCGACAAGGGCTTGCGCCGCCATGCCATGGGGTTCAACGACCCGTTGTGGAAAGCCTTCTCTGACACCTTCGCCAGCGTTGAATGCGAGATGTTGTTCTCCTGCATGTAGCGGTTGATTTTCATCCCGAAGAACTGAGTGGTGAGCGCCATACCGCTCGCGCCGTACCAGTCGCCGAGGCCGCTGGACTTGGTGTTCACCCGGAATGCGCCGCGCTCGTGCTTGTCGAAGCCGACCGCAATACCCAGGTCGTAGGCACCGGCCTTGATCATGTTGTACGCCGAGATCAGCGCCGAACCACCGGTGGCACACCCATTGGCGACATTGATGAACTGCAAACCGGTGAGGCCGAGCTGCGACACCATCGTGTCGGGCGCGCCAGCGGCCGCAGATCCGCCAAAGGCGAACTGGATGTCCTGCCACGACACACCGGCATCGACACAGGCACGGCGCACGGCGATGGCGCCCTGCTCCATACCGGAGACGCCGGGATGGCGACCAAATTCATGCATCCCTATGCCGACAATGGCGACATCATCACTGGACACACTGCTCATGACTGACTCCCTTCAACTGGGGCGAATGCGAATGTGACGACCTCGTTGCCGTCATCGTCGGTGGTGAGCGGCACGATGACCATCTCCATTTCCATACCGATATTCAACTGCTCGGGATCTGCCACTGTGAGACGGGTCTCAACCTTGACCTCGCCGGGAAGTTCGACGTACCCCACACCGAATGCCTCGAAGGTGGCGGGGTCGGTGTTACCCATATACGGCGGGGCTTTGGGCGGGAACCCCTGGATGGTCCACGTCCACAGCGTGCCTCGACGGCTGAGTTCGACCTGCTCGGTGTTGGCCGCAGTGCAGCGTGGGCAACCGCTCTGCACGGGAAACATGTGGTTGCCGCACTCGAGACACTTGCTGCCGATGAGCCGCGGCTCATCGGATGGCCACGTGAACACTCCCTCGGTTACTGGAACCTGCATGGTTACTCCCCTAATCAAGCCGACACACGATCGTCGGTCGTCAAACACCGACACCGTACATACCGAGCGATATCCATCACGGATCGGAACGATCAGTCGGCAGCGCTACCGATGACCGAACCCCCACGAGCCTGATGGAATCGCTGGGGCACCATGCCCGAGGTCGTCTGGCCTGCATCAACAACCAGCGTGTGTCCGGTGACGTACCTGGCCTCTTCCGACGCCAGGTAGACCGCCGCGTTCGCAATGTCGACCGGCAGTCCGGGGTATCCGAGTGGGGAGCCCGCTCCGATCTTCTCCGCGGCCGCCTCGAGATTCGAATGATCACCGGTCGTCGCTGCCGCTGTCATCGCGGTGACGGTGTTCCCCGGCGAGATCGCATTCACCCGGATGCCGAACGGTGCCATCTCATTCGCTACCGACTTGGTCAATCCGATTACCCCGTGCTTCGCCGCGGTGTACACGTGCGGACCCAAACCGCCGAGGATGCCGGCCGTGCTCGACGTCGAGATGATGACGCCGGGGCCGCCCCGGGCAACCATCGCGGCACCCGCATGCTTCATGCCGAGGAACACACTCGACAACAGCACACCGATGGTGCGATTCCAGGCGTCATAAGAGGTCTCGGTGATCGACCCGACCGCACCGATGATGCCCGCGTTGTTGAACATCACATCGATCGAACCAAAAGTGGATTCCGCAAGGGCAACGGCTGCCGCAACCTCGTCCTCCACCGTCACATCGGCATGGTGGTACACGCAGGAATCACCGAGTTCAGCCACCAGGGCTCGGCCCGGTTCATCTTGGATGTCGCTCACCACGACGCGGGCACCCTCCTCGACAAATCGTCGAACGGTGCCCTCGCCAATACCACTCGCACCCCCGGTGACCACCGCCACCTTGCCTTCGAGTCGCCCCATATCTGAACCCTCCGTCTCGTCAACACCGCACCGTGATGTGCGATTCTCCTTCGATGAGCGAACGTAGCCGACGGGGTCGCGACGAATGGTCGTCGGAGCACATCGTGTTGAGTCATTTCACCCTCGGGCGTCACCACGACATCACCGACCGCGTCGCGTCGGCCGACCGCGCCGGCTACGACGGCATCGGGTTGTACATCGGCGACTACGAACGACTGCGTCGTGACGACCAACTCGGCCTTCTGGACGATCTTCTCGCAGAGCACGACATGCCACTCACCGACATCGAAGTGCTTCGCGGATGGGGCACAGTCGGCCTCGCCGACGACACCTACGCCGCGAACGAGGCAACCGCGTTTGAGATGGCAGACCGCTTCGGGTGTCGATATGTGCAGGCCATCGGCGACGTGGTCGACGACGTCGCCGACGCCGGTCGACGCTTTGGTGAGCTCTGTGACCGTGCCGCCGATCACGGTCTGGTCGTGGGACTTGAGTTCTTGCCATTCACCAACATCGTCGATGCCGACGCAGGCCGCGCGATCATTGAGGCGGCTGGCCGCGACAACGGTGGACTCTGCGTCGACATCTGGCATCACACACGCGGCAGCAACAATCTTGATCAGATTCGTCGCCTCGGTGGCGAACAGGTTGTCGGCATCCAGATGAACGATGGCCCGCTCACGCCGACCATGCCCGAGGACTATGTGCAGGACTGTCTCCGTTACCGGGTACCACCGGGCGACGGCGAGATGAACGCCCTCAAATTCGTCACCGAGCTTCTGCGCATCGGTGCCGATGTCCCGTGGCAACTCGAGGTGTGTTCAGAGACCACATGGGACCGCCCGGGTATCGAGCACGTCACTGCCAGCATCGACGGGATGCGCCGAGTGCTCGCCGACGCGCGCGCTTCCCTCGACGGCTGAACGCGCTACGCGCGGTGCCTCACATATGTCGCGGGCGTTCGCGTTCTGGATACCCACCCGGCGGCAGCGCCGACATCGGGCCCTGAAGAATTAGGCCTCCGTCGACGAAGAGCACCTCACCACTGATGAACCGTGCCGCGGGTGACACCAAGAAGGTGACGGCATGGGCGATATCGGCGGCTTCGCCGACGTGCGGAAGGGGCTGTTCGACATACCCGGCGCCCACTCCCTCGTCGTAGGTGGCATCCCACCCCTCGGTGTGGAACTGGCCCGGTGCCACGCAGTTCAAACGCACCGACGGCCCCCACTCATAGGCAAGGGTACGGGTGAGTTCCAGCACGCCTGCACGCGCGGCCGCCGAATGCGCGATACCGGGCACCCCACGCCCGACGGTGGCGATGATCTGACAAATCGTTCCACCAGCTCCGTCGAGCATGCGCGAACCGAAGGCCTGGGTCATGTTCCATGTGCCGTTCAAGTTGAGATCGATCACCGACCGCCAGCCGTTCGGGCTGAAGTCACGCGCTTTCTGTGGGAACTGCCCACCGGCGTTATTCACCAAGATGTCCACATCACCGTGACGATCAGCGAGGGCGTTCACCGTGTCGAGGTCGCGAATATCCACGAGGTCGACACCCACTGTGCGACCTGTTGCCTGTTCGATACCCACCGCGGCCTCGCGCAATCGCTCCTCGCGCCGCGCTGCGATCGTCACGTCGGCCCCCGCGGCCGCGAGGCCGGTCGCAATCGCCCGTCCGAGGCCACTGCCACCACCGGTGACAAGTGCGGTTCGTCCGCGGAGCAGGTCGGGATGAAAGATGGTTGGCGTATCCACGATGGGCGATACTGCCATTTGCCGCGACAACAGGGAGACCCGGAATGATCGACTACCAGCGCATGTATCACCAAGGTGTGCGAGTGCACGACATCGACGCGGCGATGGCTGAGTTGAGTGACCGCCTCGGGGTGACCTGGGCCACCGTGCAACACAACCCCACCCAGTCGATCTGGACTCCCGATGCTGGGCTCCGCCAGGTGCCGTTGACCTACGTGTACTCCTGTGAAGGACCGCAACACATCGAGTTGCTCCAAGGCCCTCCCAACACCCCGTGGGAAGCCGGCGACAACCCCGGCTCACACCATGTTGGGGTCTGGAGCGATGACGTCGCCGGCGACACCCAGGCCTGTCTTGATGCCGGCTGGACACTCGCTGCTGCAGGCGCATCTCCTGAGGATGGCTACGGCGCATATACCTACGTCGTGCCACCCAATGGCTTCATCGTCGAACTCGTGACCTCGCTCGCACTGCCCCGCTTCGAGGCGTGGTGGGCAGGTGGCACGATGGGCAACGAACGCGACTAGTTCTCGCGCTCGACTCAGCGGGCGTTGAATCTGATCGGCAACTCCTTCATCGGGCGAAGGAAGAAACTGAATTCATGCACCTGATCGTCAAGTGGGCGCGCCAACTCGATGTCATCGAGTCGTTCGAGGATCGCGGAGAATGCAATCCGCAGTTCGGTCCGCGCCAGCCACGCGCCGATACAGAAGTGATTGCCGAAGCCGAATGCCATGTGTTCGTTGGCGTTGGAACGCTCGATATCGAAGACATCGGGGTTCTCGAATCGCGAGGGGTCACGGTTGGCAGCGGCATAGCGGACCATCACCGAGGCGCCCTCTTCGATATCGACATCGCCGACGCTCACCGGGCATGTCGATGTGCGCCACAGGCCGGCGACCGGGCCGTCGAACCGCAGGCTCTCGTCGATGAAGTTGTCCAGTAGTTCTGGCCGGGCGCGCAACGTCGCCATCTGATCGGGATGCTGGAGCAATAGGTACAGCCCCTTGGTGAGCGCCGAGGTCGTCGTCTCGAAACCCCCGGTCACCAATTGGTGCATCAGATCTTGCAGTTCTTCGATGGTGAACGGTTCGTCCTCGTTGGCAACACCTGCTGCTGCTTCATCATCGTCGGGCATCCGATGAGCGTGGACGAGCAACGAGATGAGGTCATCGCGGGGCTCATCGCGCCGAGCCTCGAACTCGGCCGCCAGATGATGCTGGGCGTCGAGTTCGATTTCGGCCTGTTCAACCGCTTCGTCAACGGTCATCGACCGCTGGGCTCCGGCCAGCATCGCGTCAGCCCACCGCTTGAAACGCGGGTACTGAGCGGCATCGAGTCCGAGTTGTTCACAGATGACGATGCCTGGCAACGGCAGCGCAAAATCGTTGAGGAACTCACACTCTCCCGACGCAGCAAAGGCGTCGATGAGTTCATGGGCAATCTCGGTGATGCGCGGCGCGAGGGCGTCAATGTTGCGTCGAGCGAACACCCTGCCGAGCAGACGGCGGTAATGGGTGTGCACCGGGGGGTCGGTGCGCTGCAGGGTCTGGGCTCGCACCCAACCACGATCGGCCATCACCTGTGCCGCAGCGCGAGCCGATTCCGACAGTCGCGCGGTGCGACCCGACGGGCTCGACGAGAACACCTGCGGGTCCGACAACACCCGACGGGCGTCGTCGTACCGCGTCACCATGTACATACCGTTCTCGGGCAGGCGGTGCACCGGGCACTGCTCGCGCATCATCTCGTACGCAGCGAACGGGTCGTCCTGTACCGCCGGATCGAAGAAACTGGGGATATCCGGCGACGATGACGCTCCCCCGTGCGCCATCTCGTCGGATGCGGTCACGACACGAACTCCTGAGCCCCGTGCTGGAAGATGGCGTCTTGCACGCGCTCGATCACCGCGGTCCACAGCGCCACGGCACGCTCGCTCGACGAGTCGAGGGTGCCAACGGCGAACACCGGGATGACCCATCCGTAGATCACGCCGAGGCGGTAGTCCTGGAAGAACTGGTCGTAGTCGTAGCCGGTGACACCGTTGGCCAACAGCGTGTCGTGATAGGCGTGCAACAGGTCGTTCTCATGTTCGCGCCGCGCGGCATTGTCCATGTTCTGACCCATCAGGTAGCCCACATCGGCTGCACCACCTCCGATGGAGATCGACTGCCAGTCGATGACCACGACCTCGCAGCCGCCGCCCGAGCGATCGAAGAACAGGTTGTCGGCGCGGTAGTCAAAGTGCACCAGGGTGTGTGGCATGGCCTCCAGACGGTCGAGCAACAACGGGTGATTCCGTCCGTATGCCTCCGAAATAGGCGCCATCTCAGGCGAGAGGGCATGCGCGAATACCTCGTTGAATCCGGGCAGCGACGCCTCGTAGATCGCCTGTCCGGCTCGGTTGAGCGGCCCGTTGATGATCGGCACGAATGATGCCGACTCGAGACCACGGCCATTCCAGAACGCCGCGTGATGTCGGGCAAGCCCACGCAGCGCAGCCTCGGTCTGCTCGGGGCTGAGCCCGGCGAGTTGATCGCCCATCTCTAACCCAGCGAGGTCTTCCATTACCAGCATGTACGACTCGGCTTCATTGGGATCGTCAGAGGTCTCGCACACAACGTGGTACGGCACGGGGGTGCGCACCGGAGTCGCATCTGCCAGCTCGGCATAGAAGCGATGTTCGCGCTCGTACACCCGTGTGGGGCGCATGATCGCCATGACCTCGGGCGATGCGGTGGGGAACTTCACGATCATCGACGTTGGGGCATCGCCCGCGTCGCCGTCGTAGGTCACCGAGATCTTGCCGACCTCGCCCATGAACCCGATGCCGGCCGCGGTCGGATCGGTGCTGATCGACACCACGCTCGCCGACCCCGACAAGACACCCGATGAGCGAAGCGCGTCGGTGAGCCACTCGGCGGTAACGGCGGATGTGGTGGTGGGTACCTGCTGTGCCATAGCGAGATGGTACGCAACGCCAGCATCGCGACCGCGACCGGACACCCCCCCGACGCATCGACTCCGGCCAGCCGCATACCGATCGGTATGCTCGGCCTCGACGGGGCGCTACGACACGCGCCCTGCACCACGACTCTGCATCTGGGGGTTCCCATGTTTGATTTCTCCGGCAAGACCGTTCTCATCACCGGCGCCAGCTACGGCCTTGGCGAACAATTCGCTCATGCATTCGCCGATGCGGGTGCCGATCTCGTGCTCACCGCGCGCTCCGCCGACATGCTGGAGGCTGTTGCGGAGGTATGCCGCGGCAAAGGGGCCAAAGTCACCGTCGCCACGGGCGACGTCAGCGTCGAGAGCGACGTGACGCGCGTGGTTGAGGCCGGTATGGCCGACCACGGCAAGATCGATGTACTGGTGAACAACGCCGGCATCGCCGATGTCCGCGGCGTGTCGGCGGAAAGTTTCGATGCCGACATGTTCAACAACATCGTCAACGTCGACTTGGTCGGCGCGTTCTACTTCGCGCGCGAATGTGGACGCCGCATGCTCGAGGCCGGCTCAGGCTCCATCGTCAACATCGCGTCGATCATGGGCAGCGGCGCCAACGAGCTCAATGTCATCGCATATACGGCCGCGAAGGGCGGTCTTGTGAATATGACCCACCAACTCGGCTGCGAATGGGCCGACCGCGGCGTGCGGGTGAACTCGGTATCGCCGGGTTTCATCGTGACCGAGATGACCCGCGTTGCGCTCGAGGCCATGGGTATGGACAAGTGGATCGCCAGTCGTACGCCGATGCGCCGTGTCGGCGAGGCCCAAGAAGTCACCAACGCAGTCATGTTCCTCGCCTCGGATCTGTCGTCGTACATCACCGGCGTTGACCTTCACGTCGACGGTGGCACCAACGCCGGTAACGGTTGGTTCCAGATCCCGCCGATCCATTACGAATGGAACAAGGACACCGCACCGATGGTGCCGAGTTCCTACGAACCGGTGATGCCGCGGCCCGACTGGTACCAAGCCATGGAGGCCGGAATTCCCGGCGTGCACTACCCGTTGCCCGAGGGTCTCGACGGCTGATATGGCGGCCCGGGTCGCCATCGTCACCGGTGCTGCCCAAGGCATCGGTGCCGCTGTCGCGCGTCGCCTCGTCGCTGATCGCTATGCGGTGGTCGTCACCGATCGCCGCGATGAGATCACACGGATTGCTGCCGAGACCGGATCGATTGCCCACGTCGGTGATGTGGGCGATGTCGACCATGTGCGCCACGTTGTCGATACGACCGTGGCCGACCTCGGCCCCATCGCCGTATTGGTGAACAACGCTGGCGAGATCTGGCCAACGGCAGCCACGGACAGCGTCGACGGCATCGGGGGCGAATTCGACCGCATGTTCGCGTCGAATATTCGTGGAGCCTTCCTCTTCGGACGCCACGTCGTGCCGTCAATGATCGAACGAGGCGGAGGCGACATCGTCAACATCTCCACCGATCACGTGCTCCCCGGGCCCGGTTGCGACCGCCACCACGGTCACGGCTCGATGGACCTCTACAACGCATCGAAATGGGCTCTGAACGGACTCACCTTCGACTGGGCGCGGAGCCTCGCGCGTCACCACATCCGGGTCAACAACGTCTGCATGGGTGCGACCGACACCGAGATGCTTCGTAACTGGATGGGACCAGATGTTGACCCCGCAATGGTGGCCACCTGGATGCAACCCGATGACGTGGCTGCGGTGATTTCAGAATTGATCGCCGAAGGGCCCGACGGCCGAACTGCGGACTCGGTGGGTTTGTACGCCGGCCAACCCTGCGTCTTGCCCCCTCCTCTGTGAGAGCAAACTGAATCATCACCGCATCGTCGTTGGCAGATGCCAACAGGTGTGCATCTCCCCCAGGCGACGGCACGACAATTCGGGCACTACATCCGAGGCCAACGTGATGTGAGACGTGGCGTCGAGCACCGCCCGCGACACAGCAACGGCGATATCGCGGGTCAGGGCATAGTGCGACCGCGGGCGTTCACGAGGCTCAGCAGGCCACGTCGACGGCAGCCCGGTGCCAATCGAGATTCCAGATGGCAGCCCATCGGCTCGGTACTGACCGCGTGGCTCGCGCTGGCAGAGGTCTGCCCGGCGTACATCGAATTGGTCCGAATGGCCGAACACCCGTGGGTCGCGATTGGCCGCGGCCGCAGAGCACCACACCAGAGCACCCTCGGGAAGCAGTCGACCAAATCGTTCCACCTCATGTCGCGCCCATCGAGCAGCGCCGAGAACCGGTGGTGAATGGCGCAGAGTTTCAAGCCATGCAAACTTCACAAGGCGCGGATCATCGACGAGCACGTCCATCTGTTCGTCATCGGTCAGCACGGCGCACCACATGTTTGCCAACCCGCCATGCAGTGTTTCGATGTCGGCTTCGAGAAGAGTTGTTGCGATATCACGACCGGTCGCCGAACCACCCGGAAGTTCTAGGCGCGCCGCGACACTCACTAGGTCGTCGCCGTCACCATCAGCACGCGCTGCCAACAACTGATCGAACAACGCCGTCAGTTCCTCGAGGGCGCGACGCCCGAGGACGCTGGCGTGAGGATCCCACCCCGCACCCTGTTGCATACGCCAAGTGGCACTCCACACATCCACGGCGATGTGATGTTCGATACCCAACACCGCTGCCAGCACTTCGACCACAGTTCCGGCTGCCAACGAGACCGCAAGATCGCCGTCGGCCCGCACGGCATCGACGACTGCGCTGCATAGTCGATCAAGACCGGCGTCGATCCGGTTCTGCACAGCAAACCCAATCTCGAGTTCGCCCCATAGCGAGCGGCCAACACAGTCTGTGGGGTAGGTCGACCGACGAGAGCGTGCAGCGAAGTTCGCGGTGTCGGCCAGCACCGACGTCACGTCGTCGTAGCGCGTGATCCAGAACCTGTTGGTCACCCAGTCGCGGTAACAGGGATAGTTCTCGCGAAGAATCGTCAGCGACGGGTACGGGTCGCAGCGGAACTCGTCGCTGATCAATTGGCGAGGACGAATCAGGTTTGTGGTGTCACCGACCCGTTCACGTTGGTACACCTCGTACGAGCGGTAATGCGAGTTCTCGGCAACGGTGTCAGCGGCATCATCGGAGCCGCTCACAAGTCGAACTCCAACCACAGTTCCCGGATCGAACCCAAACCGATGGGTGCCAACGACACGCCATCGAGATCGATCGGCATCCGCTCACGGGCAATACGAACTCCACTCACGCGTTCGGCAAGAATCTGCGAACCGATCACCGCCTCTTGATGGGAAATCCACGCGCCGGGGCACAGGTGAGGGCCTACACCAAATGCCATGTGGCTGAACTGTCCGTCGCGATCATGACCCGACCGGAGTATGCGGCCGGTGTAAAGATCCGAGCGCGCGATATCGAAGCGTTCGGGGTCGGCGAACACCCGTTCATCGTGGTTGGCCGATACATCGACCATATGCATCAATGATCCGGCGGGGACCCTGACCCCATGGAGTTCGAGATCAAAGGTGTTGTGCCGAGGCTGGCCGCCGATCGATGTTGAATGCCGGAGCATTTCGTGGAACGCCGCGTTCCACAGTTGTGGATCATCACGCACAGCCTCCCACTGCTCGGGATGCTGCAGCAGCAGATACCACATATTCAAGATCGCACCCCGCGTCGTCTCACCACCACCGCCCACAATCAGGGCAATGAATGACGTGATCTCTTCGGTCGACATGACGTCACCATCGATCTCGGAGTGGCAGAGTTCGGAAATGATGTCGAGGCAAATTTCATTGCCGTCGTCATCGAGAAGGTGGGTTGGCTTGCGTCGTCGTTCTTCCACCAGAGTGCCCACATAATCCTCAAGCGCCTGGCGTGCCAGCAGCCCGTCGTGGTGGGTGTCGCTGCCGCCGAGCCCGGACATCATCGCGTCGTACCACCAAGTGAATTGCTCACGAGCGTCTTGGGGAATGCCCAACACTTGGGCCACCACGCTGATGGGAAACTCGTTGGCGAATGCACGTCCGAGTTCGATCATCATCACCGATCGCTCTCGGTCGATCACCACACCTTTCGGGTTCGCTGGGTCGAACCATTGATCGATGAGTTCGGTCGCCAGCCCGCGAATGGCGTGCAGGCGTTTCGTGAGCGCCGCTCCGACGAGGTGTCGCCCATAGATATTGCGACGACGTCGGTGCTCGATTCCGCTGAGTTCTAGCTGAGTGTTACCGAGGACGCCCGATGACGAACCCTTGGGAATCGTGTTGAAACCGACCTCGTCGAAGTAGCCGGCGGTGATGTCGGCATAACGGGTCACGAAGTAGGCATTGTGCAGGCGATCGTGGAACACCGGATAGTGATCGCGCATCAACCGGTAGTACGGGTACGGATTCCGCGAGAATTCGCGGCTGTCAAGGATGCGTGGATCGATGAGCGGCACACCATCGTCGTCGTGACCCATGTCGTGCGCTTCCCCAACCACAAGGGGATCGAACGTGGGACGCTCAAGGAATCCGTTCACGAAGAGATCCTCGAAAGCTGCCCGCAAATCGGCGCCACTCATCTTGTTGCCACCCGGAAGCCGATCCGCAGTTCCTTCAATGCGCGAAGGAAGTAGTTCGGTGCGATGCCGAGGTCTGTGTCGTCGCAGAACCACATCTCATCGATGCGCTCCACGAGCATGGAGAACCCCTGTACCAGCTCACGTCGGGCCAGCGGAGCCCCCATGCAGTAATGGGTCCCGAACCCGAACGTGACATGTCGCCGGCCATCATCACGATCGAGGTCGAACCGCTCTGCATCGGCGAAAACTTGATCGTCGCGATTCGCGGCTGCATAGCCGATCAGCAACATCGATCCCTTTGGGATACTGACACCGTGCATCTCGACATCGACAGCAGCCGTGCGCATCAAACGTTGAACGGGGGCCTCGAGCCGCAGCACCTCCTCCACCAGACGCGGCAAGTAGTGCTCGGGGTCGCTCTTCAGTCGGTCCCACTGGTCAGGATTCTCGATCAGTAGTCGTACACCACCAGACAGTGCATTGGTGGTGGTCTCTGATCCACCCACAAAGGTGTCGGCCATCATCTCGGCGTGGAGTTCATTGTCGGTGAGGCAACGGCCCCATTCGGGAATTTCAGTGTTCACCAGATCAGACAACAATGTGTCGTTCGGCTCGCGACGTAACCGCTCGAAAATCGGCTGAAAGTAATGCTGCGCCTCAATCTCCATCTCGGTTGACCAGATGACTTCGTCTTTGGTCTGCATCAGCCCCAGTCGCTGTACCCACGCATCGGTCCACGCCTTAATGCGCCAGATGTCGTCAGGGTCGGCTCCCATCTGGATACCGATGACGAGCAGCGGCAGGGGGACGGCGAACTCACTCACCCAGTCACAGGTGCCCCGATCGATGAACGCGTCGAATAGGTCTGCCGTGAGCTGAGCGATCTGCGGCTCTAGTTGTTTGATCCGGCTCGGCCGAAAGGCGTGATCGAAGAGCGCACGCATCTGCCGATGTTCAGGATCGTCACGAGCGGCCAGTGTCGGTCCGGGCACCCACCCCTTTTCCTCGTAGAGCGCCAGCACATCGCCTCGCGTGCGCGAACGGGCGCTTGACCGCAACGAGTTATTGAAGCGTTCGGTATCACTCAGCACCGACTTGACGTCCTCATGGCGGGTGATGACGAAGCCTCCCACCTTGGGGTCGAACCACACGGGCGCCTCGGAGCGAAGCGTCCGATACGCGTGGTAGGGACAGTCGTTGATCGCCGGGTCGAAGAAATCAACCTCGTCAAGAGTTGGGGCCGGTGGTTGCGCTGTGCCATCGCGCATCGGGTTGTTCACATCCTCAGACATTTACGCCTCCTCGTTATTTTCAGCGGTTCTATTACCGCTCATCTCCAGCCACGGCCACGCAAAATGCCGCGAGTATGGTGCCTCCACATGAGCCGAGATCCGATCGAACATCTCCAGCACCTCTATGCCGATGCGGTCATCCGCTACGACGCCGAGCAGTGGGGTGCCACCTGGGCTCCCGACGCCACGTGGGAGCTCGGCGCCGGACGCACCGTCGAAGGCCGCGAGGCCATCTTGAGCCTGTGGCATTCCGCGATGGGGAGCTTTCACGCGGTTTGTCAGAACGTGTTGAACGGTACCTATGAACTTGACGAAGAGGCTGGCACCGGCACCGGGCGCTGGTACATCATTGAGCACTACCACCGGCGCGGCGACGACGGGGGCACAAAGGGTCGCCTCCTTGCCTACTACCAAGACACCTACACCCGTGTTGACGGCCGTTGGGTGTTCGCCAGTCGTGAATTGGTTCCGCAGTACAACGGACCCGCGGACATGTCCGGTGATTTCTTGAACTTCCGCTGACACCCTGGCCGGGCTCGGCCGCAGATCAGCGCGGGTTCTCTGGCTCACGGCTCCACAGCACGTCGAAATCCACGGCGATGTCGAGCACCTGATAGGCGCGACCCATCCCCACACAGAACCCAGCAATGGCCGTGAGTTCAAGGAGTTCGACGTCGCTGAAGTGCTCACCGCATCGCGTCCAGAATTCGTCATCGATCGCGGTGTGATCGATGGCGAAACGTTCACCGAACTCGATGGCGAGCTTCTCGCGCATCGTGAAGCGCTCGTCATCGTGGTACCGCGATACCGACGCGTAGAGATCATCATCCATGCCCTGCTGCATCGCCGATGCAGCCCGAGTGTTCAGTCAAACGTGGCACTGGTTGAGCTGTGCGATGCGCATCCGCATCGCCTCTCGCTCGCGGATCGGAATTGAGCAGCGCTCGTACATAGCGGTGCCCATCGCGTGCAGACCCTCGCCCACGTGTGGAGCCAGTTTCCAGATGCGCTTGGCCTCCTGGCCGTCGCCATCGGGTACATCGATACGTGCCATCGGTCCCCCTCAGTTCCGAATCGCAACCCAACATACCAGTCGGCTAGTTTCCGATCGTCACCGGTCGTCCCCGCCCGGAGGCGACCACACGATCACTGAGGAGACCCTGTGAACGCGAATGCCTTGAACGTAGATCTCAACACCCTGCGCGACCTGCATCTTCGAATGCTGCGTATCCGGTTGTTCGAGGAGGCCGCCGGCAAGATTTTCGAACAGGGCAAGATGCCCGGCTTCATCCACCTCTATGTCGGCCAGGAGGCAGTGGCGGCTGGCGTGTGTGCCGCACTCCGCATCGACGATCAGGTGGGTTCCACCCACCGCGGTCATGGCCACCTCGTCGCCAAGGGCGGCGACCTGTCGTTGATGATGGCCGAACTAATGGGCAAGGCCACCGGCTACTGCAAAGGGCGCGGCGGGTCGATGCACATCAGCGATCTCGACCTCGGCATGCTCGGTGCGAACGGCATCGTTGGTGCTGGCGCCCCGATTGCCGTTGGAGCTGGTTTTGCGAACAAGTACCGCGGCAACGACACCGTGTCGGTGGCATTCTTCGGTGACGGTTCAACGAACATCGGCGCTTTCCACGAGGCCGCCAACATGGCGGCGGCATTGAAGCTGCCCGTGGTCTTCGCCTGTGAGAACAACGAGTACGGCGAGTACACCCGCCGCGACGCCACCATGGCGATCACCGATGTGGTGGAGCGCGCCGCCGCCTACGGGATGCCGGGCGTGATCGTCGACGGAATGGATGCCGTCGCGGTCTACGAAGCAGCCACCGAAGCCGTCGCCCGGGCGCGTGCCGGTGACGGCCCCTCATTCATCGAGGCCAAGACCTACCGCTACTACAACCACCACGGCGTGCAGGTGCTCGGCATGAAGTACCGCAGCGACGACGAACTCGAAGAGGCCAAGGGACGCGATCCGATCCCATTGCTCGAGAAGCGCATGGCCGATGCCGGCCTGATGTCACCCGAGGAAGCCCAAGCCGTACACGACCAGGTGGCTGCCGACGTGGCTGCTGCGGTCGAGTTCGCTGAATCGAGCCCGTTCCCCGAGCCCGACACCCTGTTCGACGACGTCTACACCGTTTCTTGAGGAGCATCAAATGAGCGCAACAGACACCCAGACCCGTGAACTGACCTGCGGTGGTGCCTTCAACGAGGCACTTCACCAGTTGATGGCCGAAGATCCCGACATTTTCGTGGCTGGTGAGGACGTCGGTGGCGTCGGCGGCGTATTCGGCGGGTTCGCCGGGCTGCAAGACGCTCACGGCGCCATGCGTGCCGTGGACACACCCATTTCCGAGCAGGCCATCATCGGCCTCGGCATCGGTGCGGCCGTGACCGGCCTGCGCCCCGTCGTCGACTTGATGTTCATGGACTTCGCACTCGTGTCCATGGACCAGATCGCGAACCAGGCTGCCAAGTTGAAGTACATGTTCGGCGGCAAGGCCAAACTGCCGATGACGATCACCACGGCGGGTGGCGCTGGCTTGTCGGCCGCCGCACAGCACAGCCAAAGCCTCGAGGCGATGCTGTGTCATGTCCCCGGCTTGAAGGTCGTCATGCCGTCCACCCCGCACGACATCAAGGGCCTGCTCGTCGCCTCTGTCCGTGATGACAACCCCACGATCTTCGTGCAGAACAAGCGCTTGTTCGGCATGTCGGGGCCGGTTCCAGAAGAGCTCTATGAGATCCCTCTGGGCCAGGCAAACATCGTGCGCGAAGGCGCCGACGTCACCGTTGTTGCGTACAGCCGGATGCTGCACGAGTCGATGGCGGCCGCTGAGCGCCTCGCCGACGAGGGCATCGACTGCGAGGTCATTGACCTGCGCACCGTGTTACCGCTCGATACCGAGACCGTCGCCACCTCGGCTCGCAAGACCAACCGCGTGGTCATCGTGCACGAGGCCGTGCGTTTCGCCGGGCTCGGCGCGGAGATTGCTGCCGAAATCCAAGAGTCGTGCTTCGATTACCTCGATGCTCCGGTCGGGCGCGTCGGCGCACCGTTCACCCCGGTGCCCTTCAGCCCCAGCCTCGAGGCCGAGTATGTGCCCAGCCCCAAGCGCATCGCCGAGGGCATCCGCGCAACGGTCGGGCGTCCTGTTCCCGGAGCGTGAGCAACCCGCCGTGTACCTCCGCCGTCGGCATTGTCATCAACCCGCTCGCGGGCACCGATATCAGGCGTCTCGTGTCGTCGGCATCGCCGACCACCGAGATGGCCAAGATCGGTGCAATCCGTCGTGCGGTCATCGGTGCGATATCGGGCGGCGCACGGCAGATCTTGCTGACCGGCGATCGCCGCTCGCTGGCCGAACGGGCGCTCGAACGCATCGAACGGGATCTCGAACCGGGGCTCATCGACGAGGTCGACACCTCCATCGTGGAGGCGCCGCCATATGACCACCGTGACAACACCGTCGATGCCGCGCGTCGACTGCGCGACCTGGGTGCAGGTGCGCTCGTCGTGTTCGGTGGCGACGGCACCCATCGCGATGTGGTCTCAGGATGGCGCGAGGCGCCCATGGTCGCTGTCTCCACTGGAACAAACAATGTGTTCCCCCGCGCCATCGAGACGACCCTCGCGGGCCATGCCGCCGCGGCGGTTGCAACCGGCCGCGTGCCGCTCTCTGATGCATCGTGGAGGGCGAAGGTGATCGACGTGGAGATTCAGCGCGCCGACGGTCGCACCGAGTCCGACCTCGGCCTGGTCGATGTCGCTCTCGTGGCTAGTGCGTTCACGGGCAGCCGTGCCGTCTGGCACGGCGACTCGCTGCGCCATCTCATCGCCGCCATCGCTGAACCGGCCTCCGTTGGTCTGTCGGCCATCGCGGCTGCTGCCGCGCCCTGTGGTCGCCGCGAGCCCGGCGGCGTGCACGTCGAGTTCGACCCAAATTCGCCGACCACCCGGCTCACGGCGCCGATCGCCCCCGGGCGGTATGCCACCCTCGGGGTGGCCAGCCACCAGCGCATCGCCCCCGGCGAAACAGTGACCGTCGGTGGTCCTGGCGCGCTGAGTTTCGACGGCGAGCGCGATGCTGTGATCGGGCCCGATGACCACGCCACACTGCGGGTGGCCAACGACGGACCTCACATCATCGACGTTGAGGTCACGATGGCTGCCGCATTGCACTCTCAACTCCCCGACGACCACACGACACCGGAGCAGAACTGATGGCTACCCCGTTCAACATGCCCAAGCTCGGCCTCACCATGGAGGCCGGCAAGATCCTCGAATGGCTGGTCGACGACGGGGCCACCGTCGCCGAAGGCGACGCAGTGCTGGTCATCGAAACCGACAAGGTCGAATCTGAAGTCGAGTCAAGTGGGAGCGGTGTGCTGCACCGCATTGGCGAAGTTGGCCAGAGCTACGACTGCGGCGTGCAGATCGGCTGGTTCCTCGAACCCGGTGAGGAGGTGCCCGTGGCTACCGCCCCGAGCGCACCTGCGGCGGCGCCTGCTGCGGCGCCTGCTGCGACCGCGGCCGCCGCGCCGACCCCTCTGCCAACTGCAACGCGCACGAGCACCGGCCGCATCATGGCATCACCGAACGCCAAGCGGATCGCTGCCGAACTGGGCGTTGACATCGCCACAGTGGCGGGCACCGGACCCGGCGGGCGCATCGTGTCTGAAGACGTGGAAGCCGCAGCCGCTGACCCGGCGCGCCGCGTTGCTTCTGCCCCCGCGGCTGTCGCGCCGGTGGCGCGTCCTGCAGGAACCGGCCGAACGCTCGCCAGTTTTGCCGCCCGTCATCTTGCCGATGAACTCGGTATCGACCTCGACACCGTTGGCTCGCTCACCGGTGATGTCCGCTTGGGACGCGAGGACGTGGTGGCGCACGCCCGCGCTCTCATCGCGCAGGCTCTCGGCGCCACGCCGGGTACGCCGCTGACGGCACCTGCGGCTGCGCCAGCGCCTGCACCGGCCTTCGCTCCGCTCAGCCAGACCCCCACGTCGATCATTCCGATGTCGGGTATGCGCGGCACCATCGCCAGTCGCATGTACGACTCGTTGCAGCAGATGGCGCAACTCACGCTGAATATGGATGTCGACATGAGCGCCGTGTTCGCCGACCGTGAGCGCCGCAAGGCCAATGGCGCAGCCCCCGGCTTCACCGACTACGTCATCGCGGCCGCCGCGAAAGCCCTCGTCGATCATCCCTTCGCCAACAGCCAGATCACCGGCGACGGCGTCGCGCTTCTGCCGCAGGTCAACGTGGGCATGGCCGTTGCTCTCGATGACGGCCTCGTCGTACCGGTGATTCGTGACACCGCGAACCTCTCCCTCGATGACCTGTCAGCCGAGACCACGCGATTGGCCGAGGCTGCGCGAGCAGGAAAGCTCAAGCTCGACGATCTCGAAGGCGGCACCTTCTCGGTGACCGCGCTCGGGATGTACGGGGTGGACGGGTTCACGCCCGTCATCAACGCCCCCAACACCGCGATCCTCGGGGTCGGTCGCCTGCGCGACGAGACCGTGTGGGTCGACGACACCCCCCGCCGAACCACGGTGCTGACGCTCAGCCTCACCTGGGATCACCGCGCCTTCGATGGTGCGCCTGCAGCCGAGTTCACCCGCAGCATCCGCCAACACCTCGAGGCCATCGGCCAGGGGTGACACCCAACGTACGAGGACGACGACAATGACTGAGACCCTGACCGGAACCGACCGCTCGGCCGGTGTGAGCTACGAGGAACTCCTCGACGCCGATAGTCGCACCGACCGCGTCCCCGACCACCTGCGCGCCGCGTCACCGATGCCAGCCGGCGATATGCGGGTTCCCGCCGCGGTGTACCACTCGCGGGCTTTCCACGATCTTGAAGTCGAGTTGTTGTGGAAGAAGGTGTGGCAGTTGGCCTGCCACGAAGACGAACTGCGGGGCGTGGGCGACTATGTCGTGTACGACATCGCCGATCTGTCGTATCTCATCGTGCGAACCGGCGAGGGTGCCGATGACATCGCCGCCTACCGCAATGCCTGCCTCCATCGCGGCCGCAAACTGCGCGAGTGCGACGGTCATGGCGCCAAGGTGTTGCGATGCGCATTCCATGGCTGGTCGTGGCGCCTCGACGGATCGCTGAATGAGATCCCCTGCCAATGGGATTTCCCCAGCGTGGATGCCGACGACTACGGCCTTCCGCAGGCGCAAGTTGGTCGCTATGGCGGCTTCGTATTCATCAATCCCGATCCCGAGGCCGCGCCCCTGGCGGACTTCCTCGGGTCGTTCCCCGACACGCAGGCCACCTTGCCGATGGAGAACCGCTATGTCGCCGTGCACGTCGCCAAGGTGATGCCGGTGAACTGGAAGGCGTGCCAAGAGGCCTTCATGGAGGCCTACCACGTGGTGGCCACCCATCCGACCCTGATGGAGACGATGGGGGACGCCAACTCGCGGTACGACGTCTTCGAGAACTACAGCCGGGCAATCTCACCCAACTCGACCCGCAGCCCCCATCTGGCGAATAAGCCCGCCTATGAACCGTGGCCTGACGGGAAGCAGTTCTGCCGGTACCGACATCCAATGTCGGGGTTCATCTACGAGCGCGCCGACGATGACGTTGTGCATGTGATCGACAACGACGGCAATGTGTCCGTATTCGATTCGGATGGGGTGTGGGTGTCTGGCCCGATCACCCAGGCAGATCCGCATCTGTGCCTGTGGATCGGCGGTCCGCAGGTGCCCGGTTTCGAGACCGTTCCAGTCAGCATCAACCAGCCCGACGACGGCACCCCATGGCGCGAATACTCCGCTGACATGCGACGCGAAGAACTGCGCCGCACTCTCAGCGCACATCACGGGGTGGATCCCGATGACATCTGCGATGCCGAGCTTGTTGATGCCATCTACTACTCGGTGTTCCCGAACTGGAGCCCGTGGGGATGCTTCAACGCGATTAACTATCGCTTCCGGCCGAACGGCAACGATCCGGACAGCTGCATCTTCGAGGTCATGTTGATGGCACCCTCACCCGAGGCGGATCGTCGACCCGACCCGGCCAAGGTGGTGCACCTGGGAGTGGATGACGACTGGACCGAAGCACTCGTCCTCGGGCCCCTCGCGAAGATCTTCCAGCAGGACTCGTTGAACCTGCCATGGGTGCAGCGCGGCGTGCGCAATATCGAGTCGGGACAGGTGGTGTTTGCCAACTACGCCGAGTCGAAGATTCGCGATTTCCATGTGCACCTTCAAGCACAGCTGGGCATCGACTATGCCGAGATGATGGCCGGTGTGCCGGTGGAGATCCGTCTCTGATGCCGGCCTTTGCCACTGCGGCCGCAGCGAGCGACCCCACCGCATTCGCCCTGGTTGACGACCGGGGTGAGTTCACTTGGGCGGAGGTTGGCGACGCGTTGAACCGCTGCGCAAACAATCTGCTCGCCATTGACCTGGGCGAGGCCCGTCGGGTTGCCATCTTCGCCGAGAATGCCGCCGAGGTTGCCCTTGCTCACCTCGGTGCACTCATCGCCGGAGCGTCATCGGTGCCGGTGAACTTCCACCTGACCACCGATGAGGCTGAGTACATCCTCACCGATTCAGCCACGCGGGTGCTCTTCGTCGGCCCCGAGACAGCCGAGCGTGGCATCGCGGCAGCTCGTGCGGCCGATGTGCCCACTGTGGTGGCATGGCGTTGCGGCGATCTGTGCGACGGCACAACGGTAATTGATTGGGAGCAGTGGTTGGCTTCGGCCGACCCGGCTGACCCGCCCACCGACCTCGCTCCTCGTCCGAACCTGTTGTACACGTCGGGAACCACCGGCCGCCCGAAAGGCACCGAGTTGCCGCCCACGATGTTCGCCGGTGGCGGGAGTATCGACGAGCACCTCGAAGCACTCAAACAGAACTCGTTCGTACCGTTTGGCACACACCTTGTCGTCGGTCCGATGTACCACACAGGGCCACTGTCGGGCATGCGTCTCTTGGCTGCGGGTGTTCCATCGGTGATCCTCGGACGTTTCGATGCCGAGGCAACCTTGGCTGCGATCGATCGCTACCGGGCGGGATCCTCGGTGATGGTGCCTACCCACTTCGTACGCATGTTGGCACTGCCCGATGATGTCAAGGCTCGCTACGACGTGTCATCGATGCAGATGCTCGCGCACACCGGGGCGAAGTGTCCGGTTGATGTCAAGCGATCGATGATCGAATGGTTCGGCCCAGTGTTCCGCGACTCCTACGGCGCAACTGAGGTCGGCACCGTCTGCACGATCAGTTCCGAGGAGTGGCTCGAGCATCCCGGGTCAGTTGGGCGTTCCGTGCCGCCGTTCACGGCGGTGATCCTCGATGATGACCTAAATGAACTGCCGCCCAATACCGAGGGGCCGTTGTATTTCCGTGATGACACCGGTCGCGGCATCGTCTACCCCAACGATCCGGAGAAAACTGCCGCCGCGAATCCGGCACCCGGGCTGTTCACCCTGGGTGAGATCGGCTACATCGACGACGACGGATACGTATTCATCACCGATCGATTCAGTGACATGGTCGTGTCGGGCGGGGCGAACCTGTATCCCGCGGAGGCCGAACAGGTGCTGATCGATCACCCGCAGGTGGCGGACTGTGCCTGTATCGGGGTGCCGCACGATGAAATGGGTGAAGAACTGCGCGCCCTGGTGATTCCAGTCGCCGGGTCGAACATTGATGTAGGTGAGCTGTCTGCGTGGATGCGTGAACGGCTCACCACCATGAAATGCCCTCGGTCATATGTGCTGGTGGAGGATCTTCAGCGCAACACGATGGGCAAGATCAACAAACGGCGCCTTCGTGATGCCTACCTCGCCGGTGAGTTGCCGGTGGTCGACTGATTAGGGTGACGCACCAGAACACATAACGGCACGGGCGAGGAGGGCGCACATGACCGACACCACATCATCTGAGACACGCGTTCCGAATCCGCGTGGCATCAGCCGCGAAAAGGCTCCGGAGCCATCGATCTCGGATCGTCCCATTCGGGGTGAGCGCTACTGGAGCCACGACTTTGCGCAACTGGAGTGGGAACGGCTGTGGCCGCGCATGTGGCAGGTCGCCGGTCGTGTCGACCAGATTCCCAATGCCGGTGACTACGTCACCTACGACATCGGCCGCGACTCGATCATTGCGGTACGCGGCGATGACGCCCGCATTCGCGCCTTCTACAACGTCTGCCAGCACCGCGGAAACCAGTTGGTGAACTCCGAGGTCGGCTCGCTCTCATCTGGGGAGTTCCAGTGCGCCTACCACGGGTGGCGTTTCGCCACCACGGGCGAGTGCACCTGGGTGCACGACGAGGACGACTTTCCCCAGGGCAGCCCCTGCGGTCGTCGCAATCTGGTCGAGATCCCCTGCGACACATGGGGTGGGTTCATCTGGTTCAACATGGACCAAACCTGTGACGACCTGCGTACGTGGCTAAGCCCGGTTGCCGACCACCTCGATGCGTACCGCATGGAAGATATGAAGCGCACGCACTGGGTGACGATCGAGGGCGATTGGAACTGGAAGTGCGTGCAGGACAACTTCAACGAGAGTTACCACCTGCCCTTCGTGCACCCCCAGACCTTGGCCTCGATGAACGAGCACCACACCGGTTGCCAGTTCGATCTGTACCCGTCGGGCCACGCGCGAATGCTCATGCCCGGTGGCGGTCCCGGCCCGCAGTACACCGGCCGGCCCGATCGCACCTTCCAAAGCCTGAAGCAGGACTTCGAATTCTGGGAGTTCGATCCCGAGCCGTATCGCGATGATCTCGCCGGGTTGCGTTTGGCGCTGCAACGCCGCAAGCGTGAACTGGGAGCGTCAAAGGGTTTCGACTTCTCCAATTACTCCGACGAACAGCTCACGGATCACTACCACTACACCGTCTTCCCGAGCATCAGTTTCTCGATGAAGCCCGATGGCTGCATCTGGTTGCGCGGTACCCCGCATCCGACCGATCCCACCAAGTGCCTGTTCGACATGTGGTACCTCACCCTGTTCCCCGAGGGGGCCACCGAGTACTACTCGAACTCGATGCGCGACTGGGTATCGATCGACCATCAGGTCGAGCACCAGGTCGGCCGCGTCGGTGAGGTGTCAGCCGGTCATGGCATCGACCAGGACATCGCCATCTGGAGCACCCAGCAGAGGGGCCTGATGTCGCGCGGTTACCGCGATGACTACATGCCGTATCAGGAACGGCGCATCCGGTACTTCCACGAGAACATCGACCGCTACCTCGACATGGACCCGATGTGAGCGACCTGCACGACCTCGGTGACCTGTCGGATCTCGACGAGGGCGAGATGCGCACCTTTCCCGATCTCGGGGAATTCGGCATCGTGGTCTGTCGGGTCGAGGGTGAACTGCGAGCCGTGATCGACAACTGTTCGCATGCCGACCGCCGCCTGAGCGAGGGCCGCCTGCGCGGGCCGATGCTGATCTGTCCGCTACACGGTGCACAATTCGATGTGCGCGATGGGTCGCACCAGGGCCCTCCTGCATGGGAGGGCATCGCCTGCTACCGAGTGGACGAATGTGATGGCACAACAACGGTTGACCTCACACCACCAGAGCGCGACTCCACGAACAGCGATGTCGGGGGACGATTCCGCACCCGGTGACGCTCCCAGGCGCTCCGGTGGGGTCGGGCACCTATCACGCGATTAGTTTTTGAGGAACCACCCGTCCACGCAGGAGACTCTCCCCATGCCGCATCCTTTCCGCTTCAGCGTTCAGGCCTTCACACCAACGGACCCGCAGGACTGGGCCAACACCGTGACCCAGGCGGAAGACCTCGGGTACTCCTGTCTTCACCTCGCTGATCACTACCTCGGGCCAGGTCCCGCAGCCGAGGCCGCCAGCCATCCGCCGCAGATGGTTGCGGCTATCCCCGCAATGATGAGTGCGGCGGCACTGACATCGACCATCAAGGTGGGGGCCCGGGTCATGTGCGTCGACTACCACCACCCGGTGGTCCTCGCGAAGTCGCTCGCCACCATCGACTTTCTCTCCGGCGGCCGACTCGAGGCGGGCTATGGCGCGGGCTGGATCACCAGTGAATACGACGCCATGGGTATCCCGATGGACCGTGCGGGCGTGCGTATCGACCGCATGATCGAACACGTGGAACTCGCCCGCGCCTACTTCGCCGGCGCCGACCTCGACCAGACCGGTGAGCACGTCAACGTGCACAACATGGCCGGTCTGCCCGCATCGCCCCAGCCAAACGGCCCCGCCATCATGATCGGTGGCGGATCGCCTCGGGTGTTGCGCACCGCGGGACAACTCGCCGACATCGTGTCGATCAACTTCGACAACTCCGCGGGCAAGATCGGAGCGCACGGCATCGGGTCGGGCACGGCCGACGGCACCCTCGAGAAGATCGAGTGGATCCGCGAGGGTGCTGGTGACCGCTTCGATGACATCGAGTTGGAGATCGGTGCCTACTTCATTGCAGTCACCCCCGATGCCGCCAGCACACCCGCCACTCTCGAGGCAATGGCCGGGGGCTTCGGCATGCCGCCCGAGGTCCTCGCTGCCCACATGCACACGCTCGTGGGGTCCGTCGACGAAATCTGCGACACCCTCGAGCAACGCCGTGACGAATACGGCATCAGTTACATCAATGTCGCCTCCCGCAATATGGCCGCTTTCGCCCCGGTGGTGGAGCGGTTGAACGGGCGCTGAAAACCACATCACGAGGAGCACACGATGACCGACACCGCCGATCTCTCAGAATTCGGGCTGTTCGACCCTGCCATTCAGCAATGTCCCCACGCCTATTACGCGAAGATGCAACAAGATGCACCGGTGTACCCAGCGGAGATACCCGGTGGAACACTCCACCTGGTCACCCGTTACGACGATGTCACCGAGATCGTCCGTGATGTGGCCACGTTCTCGAACCGTTTCGATACGGCCGGTGCCAACTTCCATCCTGAACTCGCAGCCCGTATGAAAGAGCTGTACGAGGCAGAAGGCGGCTACGACAAGATCGGCACGATGCTCACCGTCGACCCGCCGGATCACACTCGTTTCCGTCGTCTCGTCACCAAGGCGTTCACCCCCAAAGTGATCGCAGATCTCGAGCCGACGATCCGCGAGATCACCCGCGGACTCGTCGCCGATGTGATTGCCGCAATGGAGACGGACGGCAAGGTGGAGTTCGTTGAGACATTCGCCGTGCCCTTGCCCGTCACCGTCATCGCCAAAGCACTGAACGTTCCCGATGACCGCCTCGCCGACTTCAAGCGGTGGAGCGACGCATCGATTGCCGGTATCGGCACCAACATCACCATTGAGGAACGCCTCGAGGCCGAGCGCGAGGTGATCCAATTCCAGAAGTACTTCGCCGAACAGCTCGAACTGCGCCGCGAGAACCCGCAGGGTGACATTCTCACGAACCTGTTGAACGCGCGTATCGACGCCGAGGAGGTGGGTGACGACGGTGAGGAGATCGACGACCGCCCACTCACCATGCCCGAGATGTTGAGCATCATCCAGCAGTTGCTTGTCGCCGGCAACGAAACCACGACGAAGGCACTCACTGAGATGATGCGTCTACTCGGAGAGAACCCAACCGAGTGGGACCGTCTGCGAGAGGACCCGAGCCGCGCCAAAGCCGTGTTCGAGGAGACCCTGCGGTTGTCCACCCCAACGCAGGGCATGTTCCGCGTGGTGAAGGCCGATGCTGAGGTGGCCGGCACCTCGTTGTGCCCCGGTGACCGCGCGGTAGTGATGTACGCCGCTGCCAACCGAGACCCTGACGTCTTCCCCGACCCCGACACGTTCTCGCCCGATCGCGACAACCTCACCAGCCACTTGGCATTCGGCAAGGGTGTGCACTTCTGCCTCGGCGCTGCTCTCTCACGCCTCGAGGGAAAGGTTGCGGCCGAAGAGCTGGCGCGCGGCCTTGCGTCGTTCCGCCTCTGCGACTCGAACGAGTACCGCTACCACCCCAGCTTCATGCTGCGCGGCTTGGTCAGCCTCGATGTCGAGGTGACACCGGCCTGACATCGCGTCGCCACCGGCGACAACAACGTCATAGAACGACGAGTGCCCGCCGGACATCCGGCGGGCACTGTCGTGTTCGGTCCGGCCGCGTGGCCGATGAGGTCAGGCGTCGGCGCCGAGCGCCCAGCGCAGACCGCGACGCAACAACTCGTGGTACTGCGGCTTCTCCCATGAGCACCGCTCTGTCGACGGGTAGTAATCAGCGAGGGGCACCATGTCCCAGTGATTACGACAATGGCCGAGTGTGTTGTAGAGGATCTGGCCGTCGCCGAGCCGCCGCAGATATTGCACGAGATGCCGGTCGGGTTCGTCACGCGCCCAATCGTTCTCGGCGAATCCCGCGGCGTCGCCCTCCCAGTCGCAGTGCAGCAGCGGCACGAGCTCCTCGCGGTGGTGGTACTCCAACAGGTACAACTCGTCATCGGTCTCGAACGGTTCAATGCCCGCAACCAACCAATGGTCGTCGTCGGTGACCTCCACCAGATACGGCTGGATGGGTGGGTGCGCGATGAACTGCGAACCCAAGGTGTCGACCCAGGTTGGGAATACCCGGGGCGACTCCACACCGTTGGGCCGCGGCAGGTCGAGGGCAGAGTTGGTGCCGTGTAGCGCCAGCCACCGGCCACCACCGATGACCCAGTCACGAATCGCCTCCTGCGCGGCCTGGCTCGGCCGAACATCACAGGTGTACGACACGAGGAACGCCGACGATGTGATCGAGGCAATGTCTTCGTAGTCACTGCCCACCTTCACCCGCACATGCGGATGCTCGGCCAGCAGTTTCAGCAGTTCAACACGGGCATAGTCGATGTCATGCCACTTGCCGCCGGCCACCAGATAGGCGTCGACGCGGGTCGGTTGCTCGTTGCTCACTGCGCCAACCTCAGTAGTTCACGCGCTTGGTGAAGCCGCCGTCCACGGTGAGGTTTGCACCGTTGATGTGGCGTGCAGCGTCGGAGGCCAAGAAGGCGACGGCATTCGCCACATCGGTCACCGTGCCAAGGTCGCCACCGGGATGGGCGGCCTGGGTAGCCGCATAGAAGTCGGCCATGTGGTCCTTGATCATGTTCCAGTCACCACCGTCGACGAAGATCGGGCCGGGCTGCACCACATTGCATCGGATACCCATCTTGCCGAGCACCTGCGCCTGACCGAGCGTCCAGTTGGTGACGGCTGCCTTGAACGCGCTGTAGCTGCCCGCGCCAGAGGCAAAGTGCTCGGCAACAGCGGTCGTGCCAATCGAGATCAACGACCCACCGCCGTCGGCGAGTCGATCCTTGGCAGCCTCCACGGCTCCGACCAGCGCCTTCAGGTCAATGTTGAAGTTGTTGATCCACTGGTCGATCTGCTTCTGCGGCTTCGCCGAGGTGTTGTGCACGTAGATGTCGATCCCGCCCAGAGCATCTGCAGCGGCGTCGATCCAGCCGGTGAGGCTGTCGAGATCAGCGGCGTCGACGGCGGCCCCGAACACGGTTCCCTTCGGCGACAGCTCAGACACTGCGGCGGCAACACCGTCGGCGTCGCGAGCGCAGATGGCGACTGACGCGCCTTCGGCGAGCAGTGTCTCGGCGATCGCTCGTCCGATGCCCTTGGTCGATCCGGTAACGAGAGCCTTTTTGCCGGCGAGTCCGAGATCCATGTTGTTCCTCCTTGTCGATTCTGTGACCTTCCGATTCTTGCCGATCGGACGGCCACGTCGACTATCGGGGAATGTCGCGCCAGGGGAGGTCTTTGTCGACCCGTGGTTCGCCGGGCAGACCCAGGACGCGCTCGCCCACGATGTTGCGCTGCACCTCATCGGAGCCGCCAGCGATGCGGTAGCCGGGAGCCCCGAGGACGTGCTCGCCCCATTCGTAGGTGCCCCACTCGCCCGTGTCGGCGATCAACTTGGCGCCCAG
>JAFMNE010000024.1 GCA_017859395.1 Ilumatobacteraceae bacterium
GGCTTGCATGCCAACGAGCCCGCCAGCCATCCAAAACGGTGATCCGGGATCTGCGAGAGCTGTGGCGACTGCTGGTGGTAGTCGATACGTGTCAGAAGATGGCTCGTAGGTCAGCAGTCCTGCAGACGCCTGCTGGTCGAGCCATTCTCGTGTCAGCCGCTGGTTTGTGCCAGCCAGTGACGCGATCTCGTCCGCCGAGCAAGCGCCCTTATTGCTCATCGCCTGGTACAGGCCGGTGCGGTGGCCAGCGATAATGCACGCCACGGTGACCGCACCCACCATTGATCCTGCGATGGAACGCATTACCTCTCGAATATCTGGGTCATAATCAGCATGGTTATTCATGTTGTCTCCAAAAAGTGTGGAAGCGGAGGGCCTTTGCCGTGCCGAACTACCGGTGCGTCAGCCCTGTGTTTGACTTGAGTGTGCCAATGGTTCTGACCGGGTTATGTGGGTTCGTAGGGGAACCGCAGCCGCAGCGGCAAGGAGTCCTCCAACAGTGATTACCCACCACACTCTCCCATAGCGTGACAGCAGGTCGCTTGAACGGTCGTTGACCAACGCGATTGTGATGGCAACGCCAAAGGTGCCGCCGAGTTGACGCGCGGATTGGACGGCGGCGCCTCCTACGCCGCGCCGGTGAGGTGGAAGCGCCTGTGCGGCAACGCTCGCGAGTTGAGGGAATACACAGCCAACGCCAATGCCGCTGAGCACCATCGACGGTAGCCAATCTGTTACGTAGTTGGTCGTTGAGGTCAGAAAGAACACCCGGTGCAACCCACTCGCTGCAAATAGTGCACCACCGGCAATGAGAATTGGGCGCTGCCCGATACGGCCTGCGAGTTTGCCTGCACGCGGTGCCACGATCGCGACGATGGCGGGTCCCGGGGCAATGCCGAAGCCGGCGGCGAGTACGGACCACCCCCAGACATCAGTCAAGAAGAGGATCGACCCAAAGAACAGTGCAGAAAACGCTGTTCCAAACACGATCATCGCGATGTTCGCCCATCGGAAATTTTGAATCGTGAAAAGGTTGAGATCCAACACAGGGGATTTCGTGCGCGACTGATGAGAGATGAAGGCACCAGTCACCAGAAGGCCGAGCAGAAGAAAGAACACCGTGCGTCCGGTGAGCCACCCTGTCGACTCTGTCTGCACGATCGAGAAGGAGAGGGTGGTTGCTGCTACCACCACCAACGCGATTCCAACTGGTGATGCCACTGTGGAATCCTCCACAGTTGATTCGACGAGAGTTCGGCGCCCAGCAATCAGCGTGTACACGCCGACAGGCAAGTTGATGAAGAACCCCCACCTCCATCCCATACCTTCAATTAACAATGCTCCGAGAGTTGGGCCGATAGACCCAGCAACGGCGCTGGCTGCCCCCCAGATAGCAACTGCACGAGGAAGCGCCGCATGGTCAAATGCACCGATGATCAGGGCGAGAGAGGACGGGATCAGGGCTGCTGCGCCGACGGCTTGCAGGACTCGGAACAGGATCAGCATTTCCGCCGTTGGGGCAAGTCCGCATGCTATTGATGCCGCGGTAAAGAAGGCCGACCCTTGCAGGAACACACGTCGATGGCCGAGTCGATCTGCATACTGACCGGCAGGGATGAGCAGGGCAGCAAAAACGATCGTGTAGCCGTTCAGCACCCATGACAATGTCGTTGCACTTGTTTCCCCATATGTCGAAGTGATGGCCGGAAATGCGACGTAGAGGAGGGAGGTATCGAGGAAGGTAGCAAGGGTGGCCAGTGAGGCGACCGCCAATGTCGACCGTTGTTGTGTTGTGTTCATCGGCAAGCCCCTCTGCCATCTCTTGGCCGCACCGAGCGGTGGAACATCCTTGTCGTCGATCGGCTTCGGGGGACAGTAGTCCCGACAGCCTTGCGAGAACATTGTGGTCAGCCCGTGGTCATTTGTGTGGTGGTCCAAGGCTGAGTTCGGGATTCAGCCACTGGTTTGATAGGAACGCGTCAGTCAGAGGAATCGCCTCAACACTAAGGAGACTTTGTATGTCGCAGGGCTTGACACCGCCGCTGCAAAAGAGATTCGTCTCTGTCGCAGGCAAGCAGATGGCGTACCACGAGTCAGGCAATGGCCGGACTGTTCTGTTTCTCCATGGAAACCCGACATCGTCGTACTTGTGGAGAAACATCATTCCCTTTGCAGCGGACTTAGGCCGATGTATCGCGCCGGACCTCATCGGCCATGGTGATTCAGACAAACTTGACGACCTTGGACCTGGTTCGTATACGTTCGCCGAACACCGTTTGTTTTTAGATGCCTTGCTCGAGGCGTTGAATATCGGAGACAACGTCGTGTTGGTTCTGCACGATTGGGGATCTGCTCTCGGGTTCGACTGGGCGAATCGTCATCGTGATCGCGTAGCGGGCATCGTGTTCATGGAAGCAATCGTCCGTCCTGTCACATGGGATGAGTGGCCTGAGGCAGCCCGTGACATCTTTCAGGCTCTTCGGTCTGATGCAGGTGAAGAGATGATTTTGAGCCGGAACCTGTTTGTAGAAGCGATTCTTCCGGGCTCGATTTTGAGAACTCTGCTGCCTGATGAACATGACGAGTACCGGCGGCCGTTCGCCGAACCCGAACATAGATGGCCGACGTTGTCGTGGCCGCGTCAAATCCCAATCAATGGTCAACCAGCCGATGTTGTCGACATCGTCCAGTCGTACGCGGAGTGGCTTTCGGAAGCCGCACCTCCACATCTTTTCGTTAACGCGGAACCCGGCGCAATACTCACGGGCGCCCAACGAGAGTTCGTCCGGTCGTGGCCAAACTCGACGGAAGTAACCGTTGCTGGAAGTCACTTCATCCAAGAGGACAGCCCAGACGACATCGGTCGTGCGTTGAGACAATGGCTCAGCGGACTTGGTTGATCATGGCGGTGCACTGGAACTGCTACCGATCGATCGTGGTCAACACGTCCTGACGAATTATCGGATCTGGCCCTGTTGTGACTAATGAGACCCACGCAAAGCAGTGTCACCGTCAGCGATTCATGGTCGCCGTTCGCTCTGCTTCTAAGGCGAAGAGCGTGCCAGTCATTGAGCGCACGTCTCAGGACAGGTCAATCACAGTTCCGTTGTTGTCATTGCTGTTGTTCCGATCGACGGGATGTGGCTCGCGTATGTCAATTTTCACCGCACTTCCGAGCGGACGTTGGCGAGGCCTCCCTATCACGTGGGCAAGCCATTGATTTTGGCAACGTTGAGCTCATGACGTACGGGTCAAGAACGAGGATTCATCCTGCCTGGGCATCACTCGTCGCAGGGGTCGAGATTTGTGGCGATGGATGACGGGAGCGAAGTCGCGTTCGTCTGGGCCAGCCCTCGCTCAGGATTGCGTGGAGTTGCTGGGGGTGCCGTTGTGACCGCAAGTAGTTCGCAAGGTTGTCCACGTAGTGTTTCGTCCGAACGAGATGATCAGCATCGACAGAACTCCATAATTAGATGGTGTGCGACTACATAAGGAAGGCAGTGTGATGGATCCAAGAGAACAATTCGAGCAGGTGTCGGAAATTTTGACGGGGTTGGTTGACGGAACGCGTTCAGACCAGCTCGCGCTCGCAACACCGTGCAGTGATTTCACAGTCCGAGATTTGATTGGCCATTTCACCCTCGGCCGTTTTCTATTTGCCGCTGGATTTGCGGGTGACGCCGACCGTTCCGCCGAGCTGATCGCGTCGATGCCTCAACATTTGGGAGACGTCCTCGGTAGCGACCACCATGCCACCTACCATGAGGCAACAGCAGCCATCAATAGTGCCGCGGCTGGGGTAGGAGACCTTGAGTCGACGGTTAGTCTGATTTTTGGGGAGATGCCGGCCGGATACGCCCTGCAGCTGTTGTCCTCAGACAATTTGGTGCACTGTTGGGATCTCGCTTGCGCCACTGGCCAGGACTTCAATCCGGCGGGTGAATTGGTTGACTTGACCGCAGAGTTCTTTAGTTCGTTCATATCTGAAGATGCGCGCGCGGGAGGGATGTTTGGGCCCGAGGTTGAAGTGGCTGGGGATGCATCGTCACTCGACAAAATGCTTGCCTTCTGCGGGCGGCAGCCCTGAGGCCGCGGTGGCATCAATACATTTCACAATCGGCGCCGAGGTCCAAGAGGCCGCCGCCCGCGCCGAACTAGAGGCTGCAGGTTTTCACGTCATCGCCTTCGATGATGTGCACGATGTCGATGAGGATCTGCACTGGCATGAGTTTTCCTCCTCGATCATCGTCGTGAGCGGTTCAGGATCGTTCGCCGACGAATTCGGAACTGTCACAGAGGTGACGCCAGGATGTCGGTTGGTTGCGGAAGCGGGCTGGCTGCACCGCTCGCTGGCTGGAACCGCGACGAGGGTCGTGCTGGGGACTGATATTCCATTCGTGGAGTGGTCTCATCCGATCAACAAGGCGCCACACGGCATATCTTCCCCTGCTGTGTGAGCATTTGCAGTCCAAATATTGGTGTGTTCACATCCTGCTGCGGTGAGGGCGCCATGAACTCGCTATCGGTGAGCCGGTTTCGACCAACAATCGCTGAGTGGCGGCCGTGCGTGGAGCGTCTGCAAGGTCGCCGCAAGGATGATGAGCGACCATTCTTCTATCCGAGAGAAAGTTGAGGATGAATGATGTTGGTAACTGCAATTACGACGTGGGAAGGAACCCCCGCTGCGATTGAAGGAGTCATTGCCGGCTCACGGGATGCAGCACCAGTCCATGAGAGTCTCGGCGCGCGAAATCCTCGTCTAATGAGATCATTTGCTGGTGGCGATCAGGCTCGCGTCGAGTACATGATCGACTTTGATTCTTTTGAGGCGTGTGGAGCCTTCACGGATGCGATGCTCGCAGGCGAGTGGTTCGCCGGAATGCTTGCCGCTGTCGCATCCGCCTATCCCGATCTGAAGAACTGTGGCACCCGCTTCGTATACAACGCGATCTGAGAAACGGTCTGACGAGGTAGGTGCAGCATGACTCAATACTTCTTCATGATGTCGACTGACCCCACGGTTGATCCACGCAAATGTGTGGTCGGACTTGCGTGCGCAGCACAGGCGCTTGATGAGGGTCATGAGGTGGGGATCTTCTTTGCCTCTCATTCTGTTCGGCTACTCCAGACCGACTTCATCGACAGCATTGATGTGGTTACCGGAATGACCCAAGGCGCATGTCGCTCACTTCTTGACAGAGTTATCGCCGGAGCCACAGTCGCATGTTCAACAGGGTCGCAGGAGATAGTGGGTATCACTCCTGACAATGCGTCGGACTACTTGGTGGACCCATTGGGACTAATTTGGAGTGGGCCCCCGGGTGTAATTTCCATGAGTTCAGATGCGGAAATCTCTTTGAGTTTCTGATTGAGCAGAAGTGATCGGTGAGTGGGATCGGATGACAGCGCTTAAATTTGACGCTGTTAGCGGGGGTTCGTGTTCGCCAAGGGGTACGTGGAGAGCGGCTCAATCATCAATATCACTTCGGGCGCTGGCAGTGGGCCGGTTCCGGGCAGCGTTCACAACGGAGCAGCAAAAGCCTGAACAATCTCACTTGCATGGACTCTGTCAGCGGAATTTGCACCAGACATCACGGTGATTGCAGTCGCGCCCGGTGCGATTCCCACAGAGGTCATGCTGAAGGCCATCGGGCACGATGAGTCCGAACTGGGTGAGGTACTTGCCAAATGGAATATCCCCATGGGTCGCCTCGGGACGCCGCAGGACATCGGTGCCGCTTGTGTGTATTTGGCATCAGATGCGTCGAGTTTGGCATCGATTTCCCTCGCGCCCGGTGAGACCAGTCAGGTGTTGCATGCCGACGACCAGGTTCAGCCCCTGGCGAAGCCGCACGTTGCCACGGTGTGCAATTCGATGTGGGCGCTGACGGACTTCACCGCAGACAACGGCGCAACCCGGGTCGTGCCCGGTAGCCACTTGTGGGACAGTCCGGATTATTTCAATGGGGAGCCAGACGTCGACACGGTGGTTGCGGAGATGTCGAAGGGGAGTGTGTTGGTGTGGCACGGCAGCACCTGGCACGGAGGCGGGGCCAACACCACTACCGATGAGGTGCGCGTGGGTGTGGCAATGAACTACTGCGCCGGGTTCATCCGTCAGCAGGAAAACCAGCAGTTGGGTATTCCCCGCGAGGTCATGGCGACCTTTTCTCCGCAGTTACGTCAGCTCTGCGGTCTTGGGATGTATCGGGGGCTCACGGGCAACATCGAGAAGCGGAGCCCCGCGGAGATCCTCTATGGCGATTCGCCGCAGGTGCAAGTGTGGGACGCCGAACCCATTGACCCTCGCCACTGAGCGGCCGCGGCTTGGATCTCGTCATCGGTGAGATCGATGCCCGTGGTTCCTTCGCGGATCAGAATCAGTGTGGGTATTGCTCTGTCCCGTCGTCTAGACAATGACCGTTCAGACATTGATACTGAGAACCAAGCTCCGCTCACGACGGCGTCATGTCATTGTTGTCGCAGCCCATGGAAATTGCTATGAGACACCCGTCCCGTTTCCTCACGCGGGTGACTCTTGGCGCAGGTGAGCAAATGTGCGCAGAGTCAGGAGCGATGACGTCGATGTCGCTGGAGATGGAGATTGACGCAGGGGTGAAGAGTGGAGTACTGGAGTCGCTTACGCGCAGCGTCTTCGGTGGCAAAGTCGCAATCCGTCTGGCTTTGCATCATGGATTGCTGGAATGCACAGCCACGGCTAAGCGAGGGGCTGACACGGTGTCGTTGGATGCAGAGCGCACCGCATATGTGCCAAGTCCGCGTCAGTAGATCGCGAGCAGTTCGGCGATCACAATCAACGCAACAATGACGAGGTTCGCGACACGAAACACGATGATCGGCGTTTTGGCGAGTCGTTTGCCCATCGCGCTCGTCTCGAACCCATCGATATCGCTCAATCCGGCCATCATGTCTTGCATTCCGTCATCCATGAAGGCGAGACACCACAAAGAACCCAGAACAGTGAATGTTGCGAGGGATAGTTGGATGCCAGAATCAGCGAGGCCAGCTCCGCCGAGGCCCAGCACGATCAGCAGTGCCGAGTGCGCGAGGGTAAACGACATCACGATTGTTCTGACGTCGGCTGCCCGTGTTCGTACCATGTCAAAGACTTTTTGCTGGTCCATTACCTCTCCTTTACTTCTCCTCGATTCTCAGATCACAGTACGACAGTCGAGAGAGAAATCGGTGGATGCCGGTGTGGTGCCGGACCCCTCGAGATCAACGATCCGCGTACGTACAGACGCGTTCGAAGAGGTGCCGCGCCCGGTCGACAGGATCAGGGAATCGTTCGTGCAGCGCAGTTGATCTCACCTCAAACGAGAGCGCCACGTTCGGAACTGCTACCAGAAGATCCTTAATTGGAAGGTCACCTTCACCCGGAAGCAGCCGACCATGTACCGCTTCCTCTAGGAGGTCTGCGGCCGTATGAGGTGTTGGGCCTGCGGCATCCGCTATCTGGAGGTAGGGCATGAGGTTGAGGGGGACTGCTGTGAGGTCGGCAACTGAACCGCCGGATCTTGCGAGGTGCAGGTTGTCGACGAGGATGCCAGCTGTCCCGGGTGGATGATCCCCCACAACTTGCATTGCCATCCGCAGCGAGGACAAAGGGAAGATGGGAAGAAACTCGCAGACCAGCTTGACGCCGTGCTGTGCCGCGATCGCGCAGAGTGAGGCAAAGCGTTCGATAGTGGCAGATAGATCGGGTAGGCGGCTGGTGAATAGCACATGCTGAGCACCGATTTCCGCGGCCACATCGATCACGTATTCGCCGTGGTCATCGATACCCGGCGTCGGGATGATCGGCTCGAGGTCGAGCGCGACGACTCCGGTGTCATCGAGTCGACGACGGACTTCCATGGTGGTCGTGTTGGACCATGTCGTCGGATCACACCAGATGCCACATGCTGGCCAGCCTGCGGCGGCCGCGGTGCTGACCATGGTGGAAGGCTCAAGATCGGGGTGTACTCCGGCGGCGAGTGATAGCAGGCGCGCCATGCGCCGAAACTACACCTGTAGGTCGCCGTTGTGTAGCTGATCCGTTGTCGTCAGCGGTGAAGAAATGCACGTGCCCAGGTGAGGGTGTCGCACTAGTAATGGCGTTCGTGCAGCTCGTCGTGTCCCTTGGGTGGCGGACTTGGGTGACAGGAGCGTGGTCCCAGGTCGCAGATCGCCCGTGACACGAGGGCACGGTGCTGAGCAATGTCGACCCAACTATGGTGACCGATGTGGTCGACACCAAAAAGACCTTCTGCCGTATTTGTCACGCAGCGTGTCCAGTGGAAATTGATATTGAGGATGGAGCGCGAATCGTTGCGGTTCGTGGCGATCGTTCGGACCCCCTCTTTCAGGGGTACACCTGTATTAAGGGCCGCCAGCTCGCCGATCAGTATCACGACCCTCGACGGCTGCGGTCCGCCCTTCGGCGAAGCCTGTCGGGCGCTCTCGAGCCGGTGAGTTCGAATGATGCTCTCGACGAGATTGCTGCACGGATAGCGGACATCGTCGACCGTCATGGCCCCCGGGCAGTGGCGAGCTATACGGGGACCGGTGCGTACCAAAACAGCGTCGGCGTCCCAATGGCGATGGCGTGGCACAAAGGCTTTGGGTCACCATCGATATATACGTCCCTGACTATCGACCAGCCAGCACATCGAACGGCAGCGCTACGACTGGGGAGTTGGGAGGCAGGTTGGCACAATTTCGGTGATGCTGACGTGTCGCTCGCGATCGGATACAACCCGATGGTGTCAAGCTACGGCGCTGGCGGTGGGCTTCAGGGAACCAATCCGTTCGTCAAGCTGCGAGAAGCCAAGATGCGTGGTCTCCGGCTGATCGTTGTAGATCCGCGACGTAGCGAACTTGCAGGGCAAGCGGATATTTGGCTGCAGGTGAATCCTGGTGAAGACCCAACGTTGCTTGCGGCAATGATCAACGTGATCCTGTCCGGCACCTTGCATGATCGCGATTTTTGTGACCGTCATGTCGAGCCCGGGCACATCGATCTTCTTGCAGAGGCAGTGACACCGTTTACCTTGGACTATGCCGCGCGTCGCTGTGGCGTAGCAGCGTCCGATATCGAAGCAGCTGCGGTGATGTTCGCAACCGGCACGCGCGGAAGCGCAGGCTCTGGCACTGGCCCGAACATGGCTCCGCACGGGACTTTGATGGAGACGTTGGCGCTCACACTCAATGTGCTCTGTGGACGGGTGAATCAGCCCGGGGACACGCTGGAGAGCCCGTATATGTCGTTTCCTGGTGACACCCGTCGCGCCCAGGTCATCCCACCGTCACCTCCAACACCAGGAGCGCCGCACCGCGTACGTGGGTTGTTCGGTCTCGCTGACGAGATGCTGACAAACGCATTGAATGACGAGATCTTGATGGAAGGTGAGGGCCAAGTGCGGGCGTTACTCGTATCTGGTGGCAATCCTGTGCAAGCTTGGCCTGACCAAGAAAAGACCGTTGCTGCATTGCGAGAGCTTGAACTGCTGGTGGTCATTGATCACCGACTCACGGCGACTGCGGAACTGGCTGATTTCGTGATCGCACCAAGGGGTCAGCTGGAACGTGCAGATATTCCCAACGTGATGGATCGCCGATTCCCGGCCCCGTACACCAACTACGCCGATGCCGTGATCGATTCGGGGGACGATGTCCTCAACGAATGGGAGGTGTTCGCGGGTATCGCCGCACGAAACGGAACGCCGATTGATTTACCTGGAGGGCGGCTACCTGTTGGCGCGCAGCTCACCGACCAGCCGCTGACTGATGATGACGTGATCGACTATGTCTTCGGTAATGCGCGCCTGCCGATGACCGAGTGGCGTCGGAATCGTCAGGTGATCCATCACGACAATCGCGTGCGCGTTGTTGCAGCGGATCCCGATGCAGACGCACGGTTTGCCGTGGCTCCTGGCGACGTGCTCGAGGAGTTGGCTGACGTACGTGCTGAGCTAACGGGTGCTGACATCATCCGCGGTTGTGAGGCAGCGACTTACCCGTTCCGCCTCGTCGGGAGACGTCTCAAGCATGCGTTGAACTCGCTCGGCAGCGAGTTGCCTGGTCTTCGTCGCGTGGCCACCACAAACTACGCGTACATTCATCCCACTGATTTGGCCGCCTTGGGGGCAGTGGCAGGTGACCTTCTCGAGATTGTGTCGCCACGGGCGACCGTTGTCGGTGTTGCCGAGCCCGATCCCGATATCAAAGTTGGTGTCATCGCAATGGCGCATTCGTGGGGGGGAATGAGTTTGACCGATGAGGCAGTGCGCGAGATTGGTGCCCCAACCAATCGCCTTGTCGACAGTGAGGACGGCACCGACCGCATCACTGGGCTTCCGGTGATGAGCGCGATCCCGGTGCGACTTAGGCGCATCGTTGACAACCGTTAACTCGACCACGCAGCCGACACTGTTGGGTGGCTAGTGCGGACTTAGCGCACGCGGCACAGATGCGATCGTTGCAATTGCCGGATGCAACCGAGCGGTGTTGGGCCATGCAGCGAATTCGACACTGATGTTGGTCGTGACCATGGTGTGTGCATCTCGTTGCCGTAGTTATTTTTCTGCGTCGCCGAAGGTAGCGCCGTCGTCTGGAGGTCATCTCGCTTGCTGTTGCGTCATGTGAGTACCGGATAAAACTAAGAGGGGCCAAGGTCCTGATCCGGGTCGCCAGTGCCCTGACCCAAGGCGATGCTGTGCATGTTTTTCCGGTACGGCTCTGTTCGTTCTACATCGGACTTTTTGTCCTAGACCGCCTCAAAAATTGGTGTCCTCATGGCGGTAAGGGCCTCGTTGACACGCGTCTTCTCGTTGTGCGGGTTGCCGATGTCAGTATGGCGCACACTCGTCGCACATATGAACAGCGATTCATATCTGTGGTAGCGTGAAAATCGCTCGGTAACTCAGAGCCGAGAGATTGAAGTAATCAACCGGGGGTCGTGAATGAGCATCGTCGACGAATCGGCACGTGGATCTTCCCGGTCGCCGGGAATTAGTTATCAAGAGTTGCTAGATACCGATACGCATGCAGTTCCTGACGAGTTGCGAGTGGAGTCACCTCGCCACTTTGGTAGCGCCGATATATCGGCACAGCGTTATACGAGCCGCACGTGGCACGAGAAGGAAGTGCAGCACGTGTGGAGCCGGGCATGGCAGTTCGCATGCCGCGAGGAACATATTCCCGACGTAGGTGACTATGTCGTCTACGACATTGTTCGACATTCCTTCGTCATCGTGAGGACGGCGCCAGACACGATTAAGGCATACTGGAATTCCTGCCTCCATCGTGGTCGGCAACTAAAGGATTTTGATGGGCACTGCGAAGGTGAAATTCGCTGTCCGTTCCACGGGTTCGCTTGGGATCTTGACGGGAAATTCAAACGAGCGCCGGCCGACTGGGATTTCCCCACTTTGGCCACGCGAGCAGACGCGGGCGATTTTCAACTTCCCGAGGCGCGGGTAGCCACTTGGCAAGGTTTCGTATTCATCAACCCAGACCTCGATGCCCCGCACTTTGCTGATTGGGTTGGGGAGGGCTTGGGACACTTCGATCGGTGGGATCTCGCAAGTCGTTACGTCGAGGCTCACGTCGCGAAGGTAATCGAGTGCAACTGGAAGATCTCCCAAGAAGCATTCTGTGAGGCGTACCACGCCGACACCACCCACCCAGTCACCGCGAAATACCTCGGGAACCCAAACAGTCAGGTTGATGTCTGGGACAACTGCTCTCGGGTCATCACGCCGGCCGGAACCGCATCGCCATCACTTTGGTACGACGTCGATCCTGACGAGATGATGCGCGCGATGATGGATACTCGCGTCGATGAGGAGACGCCGTTCGAAATCCCTGACGGCGACTCATGTCGGCGGGTAGCCGCATCGGCTGCCAGAGATCGGTGGCGTCCGATTGTGGGCGATCTCGCGGATCTGTGGAGCGACTCAGAGATGATCGACAACTTTGACTACACGATCTTTCCGAACTTCCACCCGTGGGGGTCGTTCAACCGGATCGTCTATCGGTTTCGTCCCAACGGTGACGATCATCGGACCTCAATCATGGAGGTCTTTCTGTTGTCGCCGTTCGCCGGCGACCGACCGCCTCCAGCACCAGTCCATTGGTTAGGTCCCGACGAATCGTTCACCGACGCTCCAGAACTGGGCATGATTGGCAAAATTTTCAACCAAGATTTGGCCAACATGGCCAAGGTGCAGCAAGGACTTGAGTCCTCTAAGAAGGGGGCAGTAACCCTCTCTGATTACATGGAGTCGAAGGTGCGGTGGCTCCACCACAAACTGGATGCTTGGATTAGCCTCGGCGAAGCTTCTGGTTCTCTGGACAGCGAAGTCGCGGTCGAGTTGTGAAAGGAATCATTCACCCGATTACGGGCGCACTGTACGAACAAGACGGTGCCGGCAACGTACGCGTCAAGTCACGAGATGGTCGGATGGGTATTTTCACGCCGTCCGGGCGGCACATGTGCGGTGACAAGATCGAGGTCGACATCCACCTCGCCGGTTGGGTTGGTGGCCCAAAGGTGAAGCACCACAGGCTGGAGACGTAACCATGGACGAAACCGCTCCGAAGATGGTCCGATACGAGGAGGTACGCGACGGACGCATCGCGATCATCACTCTCGACCGGCCCGAGGCTCGCAACGCCCAGAACAAGCAGATGACCTACGAACTCAACGACGCGTTTACGCGTGGCGCACACACGGACAGCGTCAAGTGCATCGTGCTTGCTGCGGAAGGCCCGCATTTCTCCGCTGGACACGATCTGAAAGGCCCGGGCGTCTACAAGGCAGACCCAGTATGGGTGGGGGGATCTCCCAACCGGAGTGGATCCGAGGGTCTTATGGCCTTTGAAGAGGAAACATACCTTCATATGTGTCGACGCTGGCACGACATCCCCAAGCCCACAATCGCCGCGGTGCAAGGCCGGGTGATCGCGGGTGGCCTCATGCTCATGTGGGTCTGTGATCTGATCATCGCTGCTGATGACGCCAGTTTCCAGGACTTGACCGTGAGCCATGGTGTCAACGGTGTCGAGTGGTTCTGTCATCCGTGGGAATTAGGTATCCGCAAGGCCAAGGAACTCTTGTTTACCGGCGATGCGATCGATGCCGAAGAGGCGCATCGCTTGGGCATGGTCAACCACGTCGTTCCTCGCGACAAGTTGCTCGACGCCTCCCTCGCAATGGCAGATCGGATCGTTGACAAGCCGTCCTTCGCGCTGAAGTTGGCAAAACTCGCCGTTAATCAGACGCTTGATGCTCAGGGCTTTCAAATTGCTCAACAACAGGCGTTCGGTCTGCAACATGTTGGCCATGCTCACACTCGAGGCGAGCACATGCGTGAGAGTGGCACCGACATCTTCGCTGGGACTAACGACGGTCCACGGCCATTCAATTAGCCATGCAACTTGCAGCCAAGCACGGGAGATGAAAGTGATGGAAGACCGTTGGATCACTGACTACGCACCGAGTCAGCGGTGGCCGCACTACACCAGGGCGAATGCAGGGGAAGTGCTGCCCAGCCCAGCGAGCCCTCTGGGCCAAAAGTTTGTGTGGGACAACGGCATCTCCCACGGTGCAGCGGACGGTTTGGTGCGGACGGGTCTGTACGAGGCGGACGAGTATGACCTAGTCATCCCTGAGGTCTTCGGCTTTTTCGGAGGGTACTTCTACATCAACCTCGCGAACATCCGAATGCAAGGAGTTCGAAACCCAGCAGTTACTGTCGAGCAACTTGATTTAGCTTTTTTTGGTAATCACCCAGATGTTCCCCCGTACGTTGCGCATCCTGACGACGAGAAGCCTCATCTGGTACCCAAAATTGAGGCTCACACGGCGTGGGTGCTGTCCGCTACCGAGTGGCCCGAACTGCATGAGGATCGCATCGAAGTCGACCGGTTGCGAAGTGACCGACAAGATTTGACAGCCCTGGATGACCGGCAGCTACTCGATCGGGCAAGGACGACGCAACCGTTACTCGTTCATGGTTTCAGTCAACTAACCGTTGCCTCCAGCTCATCAGGTATTGCCCCCGGCATCTTGGGGGTCATCGGTGCGGCAATCGGTGATAGTGACATCCCGATGCGGCTAATGGCTGGCTTGGGAGATGTTGACTCGGCAGAGCCGTCGTTTGTTCTGTGGGAGCTGTCGCGCATGGTGAGGGCTTCCGCGGTCCTGACCGGAGCGTTTGATCTCGGTGTAGATGGACTGCTCGAGCGTCTGGGCGGCGTGCCGGAAGCCAATGATTTTTTGGTGATGTGGGATGCGTTTATTCAGGAGTTTGGATCGCGCGGGCCCAACGAGTGGGAGCTCAGCGCCCCGACGTGGGAGATCCAGCCCGAGCTGGTGTTGGCGGCTTTGGATCGCGTCCGGTTCCAAGGCGACGACCAGTCTCCGCACCTTCGAGCCGAGGCTCTGGCAGCGGATCGCCGACAAGTAGCAAGTGATGTGCGAGACAAGCTCGCCAAGGGCGGTGACATTGATCTGAGCAACATGTTTGAGGCTGCACTCGTCGGCGCCAACATGATGGTGTTTCGTGAACGAGCGAAGACCACGATCGTTAAGGCGGTGCACGAGGCCCGCATGGTGTTTCGCGAGCTCGGCCGGCGGCACGCAGAGGCAGGTGTACTCCACAATGCTGAGCACATATGGATGTTGACCGATGATGAGCTTGAGGACTTCATTGTTGACCCGGGCCGATTCACATCGATAGTCGCTGACCGGTATGTGATCTGGCAGGAGCTCTGGGACCTCGAGCCCCCCTTCATAATCCGTGATGCCCATGTCCCACCACTTAGCAAGTGGGCGCGAAAGGGAATCGCCACTGTCTCCCGGGCCGATAAGGGCGAGTCCCTAGTTGGTATCAGCGGTTCGCCGGGGATCGTGCAAGGTAGAGCCCGCATCGTGCGTGATCCGGGCAATCCCGGCGAGCTCGGACCCGGCGACATCATGGTGGCGCCGCTCACGGACCCGGCGTGGACCCCTTTATTTATGGCAGTTGACGGAGTCGTGGTCAATGTCGGCGGGCAGATCAGTCATGCCATCATCGTCAGCCGAGAGTTGGGGCTTCCCTGCGTCGTCTCGGTGACAGATGCGACCGAACGCATTCGAGATGGTGCGCTGATCGAAGTCAATGGCACGTCAGGAACGGTCACCGTCCTTGAGTAAATGTTGGCAGCGGGGCTAGCTGAGGTGCCTGCAGGGGTTTGGGCTTAGCCAGGGTTGATCAGTGCTCCGCCATCGATACCGATGACTTGTGCGGTTACGTAGCCCGTTTCAGGGGCGGCTAGCCATCGAACGCACTCGGCCACATCAAATGGTTGACCTGCGCGTTTGACAAGCGTGCGATTAACGAAGTCTGCCCTGCGTTCCTCACCCAGACCTCCACCGAATAAGTCTGTGTCATCAATGAACCCTGGTGCGACAACATTGCAGGTGATCCCCTGCGGTCCGAGCTCCGCTGCAAGATCGAACATCCACCCGTGAAGGGCGGCTTTGGCAGCACCGTATGCGGCTCCGCCTGGTCCTGACGCTGCGGCTGAACTGACAAGAATGATTCGACCGCTACTTGAGAGGAGGGGTCGTAGGCCCGTGACGAGGAGGACCGAGGTCATAGTGTTACCGGCGAGGGCGTCCATCCATGTGGCATGGTGTGAGGCCAAGTAATCACTTGGCCTCGCCGCTCCTCGACCTGCGTTTGCAACGACGACGTCGACACAGCCGGCGAAATCGTCCGCGACTCGAAGGAGCGATTTTTCAACCATGCCAGGGTCAGACAAATCGACAGCGTGGGTGTGCACGATGCCGAGGTGGGCCATCGCGGCAGCAGCATCAGCCAACACATCGTTGCGCCGTCCCAGAAGCGCCACGTGATAGCCATCGCGCAGGAGTGTCTCGGCGACAGCTCGCCCGATGCCGGTGCCCCCACCTGATATGACGGCGGTGCGTGGTCGTGTACCGCTCACTTCGCCTCGTTCGTGTAGCTACTGAGGCGGGTGATTGCTCTGCGGAATCCGCTGACCGCGGCACGGTGCACATCGGGCTCGGCTGACACGTTGATCAGTCCGACCGTCAGTGTTTCGAGCATGGCAAGGAGCTCGTGTCGGTGGTCGTTTGAAAGTTCTCCCGTAGCGATGCCCAAGTCGACTATTTCTTCGAAGAGAAGCCGACGCTGAGTGGGAAGTGCCTCGCCGAGGGATGCGAGTTCGCTATGGCGGGCGGTGTCGGTGCGAGCCGCGGCTTGGAATCGTGCGGCCTCGGGGAGTTTGGAATTCATGGCTACAAACGACTCAAGAAGCCGGTCCACCCGGTCGGCAAACGTCTCTGTCCCACTGATCGCTGGGAGAATCGATCCCGCGTAGTTTTCCAACTGGACATCGGCGTGAACCGCTCGATAGAGGTCGGCTTTAGATGCGAAGTAGTTGTACAACGCCGATGGTGCCAGTCCAGTGCGTTCGGCGAGAAGTCGATAGGTGGTTGCTGCGTAGCCAAGATCGCTGAAGGCCGTCCGTGCTGCAGTTAAAATCCGGGCACGCGTGGCATCGCCGTGAGCGTCGGTTGGGCGGCCGAGTCGTGGCATTGGCCTATCGTCCCCGTTACGGCGGGCTGGTTTCATAATTGTCGACATTATCTCCAAATGAACATCCGTTCACTTTATTGGGCCTTATCGCTTATAGTGCAGGTGTGTGTTTTCCTGCGACGTTGCCGACGGCAACTCGAAACATCTCGATAGTCACCAAATCCCGCTGGAAAGCAACATCACCTCGTGGCCTTGGGCATCGACCACGCACGCTGAAATCGTCATTGCGTTGGTTGCTGCTCGGCTCGACGATCAGGTGTGAATGTGCAGGATCTTGCTAAGCCAAAACTGCACATGACCAGACGCAATTAATTTCAGGAGTTTTAACGACATGCCCACCGCACCAGAATTGTTCAACCTGACCGGCCACGTAGCGGTCATAACCGGAGCCGGAAGAGGCATCGGTGAAGGCATCGCTACGGCCTTTGCTGAGGCTGGTGCAGCTGTTGTCGTTGCCGCTCGCCGGGTGGATGAGATTGAGCGGGTTGCGAGTGAGATCAACGCAACCGGCGGCCGGGCCATCGCGGTCAAAACCGATGTCACGGATGACGAGGCAGTGGATTCGTTGGCGCGTGCTGCAGTCGCGGAGTTCGGTCGATTGACGATTTGGGTGAACAATGCTGGTGGATCACCGCTGAAGGTTCCCGCGATCGAGCTGCCGCGTGATGAGTGGGATCGGACATTGATGCTGAATCTGACTGCCGTCTACGTGGGATGTATGACCGCCAAGAGATACATGGAGAGTGGCTCAATCATCAATATCACCTCGGGCGCTGGAAGTGGACCGGTGCCGGGCAGCGTGCACTACGGGGCAGCGAAGGCGGGAACAAACTCAATTACATGGACTCTGTCAGCAGAATTTGCCCCGGACATCAGGGTGAATGCAGTCGCGCCCGGTGCGATTCCCACAGAGGTCATGCTGAAGGCCATCGGGCACGATGAGTCCGAACTGGGTGAGGTACTTGCCAAATGGAATATCCCCATGGGTCGCCTCGGGACGCCGCAGGACATCGGTGCCGCTTGTGTGTATTTGGCGTCAGATGCGTCGAGTTGGGTGACAGGGGAGATCCTCCGGGTCGGTGGGGGCGCCAAGCCTCGGTAGTTGCACTAGGTGTACCGCAGAGTTGGGAGAACTTCGCGTGCCGATCCCGCCTACGATCATCGCATGGCGCGAGACCTCACCTCTCACCATCAGCAGCTTGTTGATGACGGGTACACAATCGTTGAGAACGCGATTGAACCCGGACTCATTGACGCGTTGCTGAGCGACGTGCGGAGGTTGGAGTCAGAACTCGACCGTCGACCGGCAGACAACCGTTTTGAAGGTAATCGCACCACGCGGACGTACAACCTGTTAGCGCACGGCGCGATATGGCAGCAGGTTCCGGTGCACCCGGTGGTTCTCGAACTGGTGGAAGGAGTTCTCGGCCCTCAGGCCTTGGTGTCGAGCCTGGCATCGATTTCCCTGGCACCCGGTGAGACCGGTCAGGTGCTGCACGCCGACGACCAGATCCAACCACTTGCGAAGCCGCACGTTGCCACGGTGTGCAATTCGATGTGGGCACTCACGGACTTTACTGCGGGCAACGGCGCAACCCGGGTCGTGCCCGGCAGCCACCTGTGGGACAGTCCGGATTATTTCAATGGGGAGCCAGACGTCGACACGGTGGTTGCCGAGATGCCGAAGGGGAGTGTGCTGGTGTGGCACGGCAGCACCTGGCACGGAGGTGGGGCCAACACCACCACCGATGAGGTACGCGTGGGTGTGGCCATGAACTACTGCGCCGGGTTCATCCGTCAGCAGGAAAACCAGCAGTTGGGAATTCCCTCCGAGGTGATGGCGACCTTTTCTCCGCAGTTACGTCAGCTCTGCGGCCTTGGTATGTATCGGGGGCTCACGGGCAACATCGAGAAGCGGAGCCCCGCCGAGATCCTCTACGGTGATCCGCCACAGGTTCAGGTGTGGGACGCTGAACCAATTGACCCCCACCGCTGAGTGGCCGAGCTGCGTAGCGTCAGTCCGTGGTCGCTCGCACCATCAACTTGCCGATGTTGCCGCCGGTGTACATGAACTGCAGGGCCTCGGGATATCGCTCGATGCCATCGAGAATCTCCTCGGCCATGATCAATCGGCCCTCATCGAGCCATTGGCTGAGGTCGGCGCGGGCCGCAGGGATGCGGTCGGTGAAGTGGAAGTAGGCAAAGCCCTCCATTCGTGACTGCCGTTCGGCGAGGCGCAGGTACAGCGACGGTCCGCGTACTGCGTCCATATGGTCGTACTGGGAGATGGCCCCGCAGATCACCACGCGAGCGCGCAGCGCCAAGTTGTCGAGCACCGCATCGAGGATGTCTCCGCCGACGTTGTCGAAGAAGACATTGATGCCATCGGGTGCGAGTTCGCGCAAACGAGCACTGACATCTTCTGACTTGTAGTCAATCGCTGCGTCGAAGCCGAGCGTGTCCGTGAGATACGCGGCCTTGGTCGGTCCGCCGGCGATACCGATGACCCGTGCGCCATCGATTTTGGCGATCTGACCGGCGATTGACCCCACCGCACCGGCCGCTGCCGACACCACGAAAGTCTCACCTGGCTGTGGAGTGCCGATTTCGCGCACCCCAACCCACGCGGTGACGCCGGTGGAGCCCCCGAGCGCGCCGAGATACCGACTGAGCGACCCACCGGTGTCGTCAACGTGCTGCAGGGTCGATGGGTCGACGGTGGCGATGGTTTGGGCGCCGAGACCGCCGCGCACGGCCTGGCCCACCTCCCAGCCCTCGGCTGCCGACTCGATCACCCGGCCCACGCCGCTGGCGCGGATCGTCTCACCAATACCGACCTGCTGGTGGAAGCCCTCGCCACGCAACATGGTGCGCGTGCCGGCATCGACAGAGATGAACTCCACATCGACCCGCACGTGCCCCGACTCGAGTGGTGCTAACGGCTCAGTGACCACCTCGAAACAGTCGGGCGTGGCGGTGTCGGTGGGGCGGCGAGTGAGTATCACCCGTGTGGTCGTGTGCAGCATCTACTGATATTGCCATGCGGGCTGATCGCAGCAGGTTGTCGGTACCTGACGGTGCAGGCGGGCACCCCTGCAAGGAATCCGCAACTTGCGGCTGGCACGATCACGTTGTCGCCAAAGATGGGGGAGTTAATCAAATGACCAGAGTCTTTATGTCGCACCGCGTGACGGACTACGACGTGTGGCGCGCCGTTTACGACCAGGACGCTCCGGCTCGGCTCACTGCGGCGGGTATGACCCATGTAGGCCACTTTCACGCCACCGGTGATCGCAACAGTTTCTTCGTGGTGTGGGAGACCGATGCAGATGTGGCGAGCGCCCGTGCAACTATGGCCGAGATGTTGGCGGATGCCGAGTTGGGGGCCGTTATGCAGGCTGCGGGCGTCATCGAGCCACCGAACTATTGGGTTTCGTGACTTCATAAGCAACGAGCGACACGCCGGAAGCCCGACTTTTCACTGAAGAACACCGACCAAGGAGTTACGAATGACCATCGCTATTGCGACATTTAGATGCCAACCCGGAAAGCGTGAAGGCTGGCTTGACTACCTCGCCGGCCCCGACGGGCTTGCGAAGACTCGCGCTTTTGACGGGTGCGGTGGGGTCGAGGCCATAGTTGCGCAGGGTTCGGAAGATGTTGTTCTCTACGAGCGGTGGGCTTCCGCCGAGCATCATCAGGCGTACGTGGCCTGGCGTCTTGATAACGGGCTCGGAGAGCTCTTGGAGGCCGTCCTGGCGTCGCCGTTAGAAGTCGCGTACTTCGACGAAACGCCTATCTGAACGCCATCAACGGGCGATCAGCCGAACCGTCAGCACGGTGGTATCGCCCTCGGCGATACCACCTGCATCGCGGGCACCCTTTTTCAATGGGAGGATGAGGCTTTCGTGTTCTGCGCTCGGGAACAGCGAGGTGCTCCAAGTGAATTGTCCAAGGGTGACCTCAACCTTGACGGAGTCGAATCCGCCGCGTTCGCTCGATGCGTCCTCGATCTCGTCGGCAACCTCGAATGGCACCGTCACGAAGTGCCATGCCGGTCGTGCCGGCCATCGCCACACCTCTGCAGAGAATGTGAAGTGCATGCCCCATCATCGCCGACGAACCGCTAACAGAGGTGAGCGGGGCTGCTGCCGTGATGCCGCCTGAGTAATGTCGCCGTTGTGAATCAGATCAATCTTGCGCACTACGACCCGATGGATCGTGATGTACAGCAGTGTCCGTTCGCTCACTACGCGGCGGTCCGCGACCACGGACCGGTACTGCACCATGAGCCGAGCGGTATGTACTTCGTGGCCCGACACGACGTCGTAAATCGGGTACTACGAGATGTCACGACGTTCTCATCGGTGGGTTCAAACCGTAAGACGGTTCCATCGGCAGAGATCGCTGATCAGTTGGCTGCGATCCTGTCAGAAGGATGGCCACGCGCAGAGACGATGTTGACGGTCGATCCCCCTCGTCAAACTCGATATCGGAAGCTGGTCGCTCGGGCATTTTCGCCGCGTCGGATAGCGGACCTCGAAGACACAGTGCGCGGGATCGCTATCGAGTTGATCGATGCATTTCCTGAACGTGGTCGGGTTGACTTCCACGCGGATTTCGCGGTCGCGCTGCCAGTGCGTGTCATCCACCATGCACTGAATATGTCACCTGATGTGATCGACCGAGTGAAGCCATGGTCTGATGCGAACAACATCGCATTGGGCGTCGCCCCAACAGATGAGGACCGACTTCAGGCTGCGCGGCTGCAGGTGGAGTCCGAGCAGTACTGGTTCGAGGAGTACCAGAACCGCCTGTCGGCACCCTGCGACGACATTCTGTCCGAACTTGCCCATGCCGACTTTGACGACCCGGACACGCCAGATGGTGAGACGCGGCGTCTCGAATTTCCCGAGGTCTTCAGCATCATCCGGCAACTGATGGTGGCCGGGAACGAGACCACGACCAAGTTCTTGAATGAGACGATGCGCATGCTGGTCGAACAACCAGAGATCTGGGCGACCGTGGCCGGTGACCCAGCCGCACATATCCACTCTCTGGTGGAAGAAGGCTTGCGACTGTCGTCGCCGAACCAAGGGTTGTTCCGCCATGTCACCGTCGACACCGAGATCGACGGCGTCCCCATTCCGAAGGGTTCCACGGTCTGGGTGATGTTCGCCGCGGCGAATCGCGACGAGACGATCTTCCACGATGCCGAATCATTCGACGTGTCACGGCCGAACCTCAAAGAGCATCTTGCGTTCGGAAAAGGCCATCACTTCTGCATCGGCGCACCACTGTCGCGTCTCGAAGGCAAGGTGGCCTTTGAAGAACTGATGGCCCGCATCGAGGTCCCCGGATTCGTTCCGGGGGCGGTGTTCGAATACGAACCGAGCTACATCTTGCGAGGGCTGACGCAACTCGATCTCGTGGTCACCAAGCTCCAGAATTGACTCGGCTTGACCGGTGACGTGATTGCGAACTCAGTCGGTCATCATGGGGTGATGATGACGGCGTGTAGGAGGTGCTCGCGATGACGAGACGGCTCGACGGCAAGGTGGCCATCGTCGTCGGTGGTGGCAGCGGATTCGGCCTCGCGACGGTGCAACGATTTGCCGCAGAGGGGGCGACGCTGGTGATCGCTGGCCGGCGCGTCGATGTTGTGCAGGAGGTTGCCGCGGAGTTCGGCGCAACCGCGATGCGCTGCGATATCACCGTCGATGAAGATGTGGCAGCCCTTGTCGCGGCCACCGTCGAACAACACGGTGGCGTCGATGTGGCGATCTCATATGCCGGATATTCGAACAGTACCCCGCTGCGTGACCTCACCCCCGAGGTGCTGGCGCCGATGCTGGAGGTGCAGTTGACGGGCGCGCTGTACTTCATGCGTCACGCCGCGAATGCCATGGCCGTGAGCGGTGGTGGATCACTTATCAATATCTCATCGACAACGGCACACCGGCCGGTGATGGGCCATATCGCCTACGCATCAGCGAAGGCCGCGGTGGAGTACGCCACGCAGGTTGCCGCCCTTGAGTACGGCCCCTCTGGCGTGCGGGTGAACTGCATCGCTCCACACCTGATCGAGACCGAGATGACCAAGGCGGTGTTCACCCGACGGCACCTCGTGGAAGCGGTGCTGCAGCAGACCCCTCTCGGGCGTATGGGCACACCTGACGACATTGCGGCTGCGGCACTGTTCTTAGCCAGTGACGACGCCGCATACATCAGCGGTCAGACCATCGTGGTCGACGGTGCCAACTCCACCCAGAAGCTGCCGACACCACGCGATTATGAAACGGTCGCGCGGCTGAACCCGGAACTGTTGGATTGACCAATGACCTCCAGCCCGGCCTCATTCGGTTACCTGCTACCCACCCGTGAAGCGGTGATGGCTGGGCAGGTCGACGTTCCGCCGATGCTCGATCTGGCGACCCGTGCAGAGCACCTCGGCTACGACTCGGTATGGATCGGCGACTCGATTACCGCGCGTCCTCGGCATGAACCGCTGTCGATGCTGGCCGCTGTTGCAGCGCGCACGCAGAACATCACGGTCGGCACTGCGGTGCTGCTGCCGGTGCTGCGCGACCCGGTGGTGATGGCGCATCAGGTGGCAACCCTTGACCGCATCGCCGAAGGTCGGCTGGTGCTGGGAGTCGGTATCGGTGGCGATAACCCCACATCGCGCCACGAGCACGCATCCGTTGGCGTGCCGTTTGAGCGCCGTCTCGGCCGCTTCGTGGCCCACCTCGACATTTGCCAGCGGCTGTGGGGAGGCGAAGCGGTTACACACCACAGCGACTTCTACGATCTCGATGACGTGGCGGTGGCCCCGACCCCGCACCGCGATGGTGGTCCGCCGCTCTGGGCTGCTGGCTCAACACCCGCCGCCCAGCGTCGTGCGGGTGCGCGTTTCGATGGGTGGTTTCCCATTGGGTCGTCAGAGCATTTTCGCGATGGGCTCGTCGAGGTCACCGCAGCAGTTGAGGCGGCTGGTCGTGAGCTTTCTGCGGTGACCGCTGCCACGTATGTCACCGTGGCTCTGAACGACGACGTCGATGCAGCGGAACAGGAAATGAACGATTTCATGGCGGCCTACTATCCCGCTCCTCCGGAGGTGATGAGGTCGGTGCAGGCCACCTATGCCGGCCCCGATGATGGCTTTGCCGACTGGATTGCGGAGTTCACCGATGCGGGTGCCCGTCATGTGATTCTTCGATTTGCTGGCCGTCACGATGAACATTTGGAGCGGTGTATCGAGTTGCTCCGTCCATGATGTCCCATAGGCGAGCCGAGATCGCGTTGGCGAGTAGGCACACACGGGGCGTGCCAACATGACCACGCCGATAGCAGCTGCTGATCGTCGCGAGCGGGTGGTGTTTGCAATCGCAGTGGTCATGGCATCCACGTGCGTGGCGCAGGCCTTCGGGCGCTTCACCTGGGGTGTGGTCCTACCCGGAGCCCGTGACGACCTCCTCGACGGGTCGAACACCCTCGCGGGTTTCTTTGGCACGGTCAACGTCACCGCATATCTGCTGGGCACCTTGTTCGTGTCCTGGGCATCGGGCCGGTTGTCGTTGGTCACCCTCGTGCGGATCGGCTTGACCACATCCACTGTGTCGCTCGCACTGGCCAGCGTCGCTCAGAGTGCCGTCGTGCTCGCGGTTGGGCTGTTCGGTATGGGCGTTGGCGGCGCGATCATCTGGATTCCGGCGCCAAAAATTGCCGCGCGTGTCTTTCCCGCGGAACGGGCCGGTGTGGCCGTTGGTTTGGTGGGCTCAGGAATCGGCATCGGCACAGCCTTTGCCGGGCAACTCGCCGCCTTTCTCGGCCGGAGTCGCGACGCGGTGGATGTATGGCAATTGGTCTACCGCATCGAGTTCGTCATCGCCGTCGTCGTTCTCATCGGCACGCTGACGGTGCTGAGGGATCGCGGTGAACGCCCAACCGGTGGGGGCGGCATCGGGGGCATCGGTGCGCTGAGGACAGTGCGTGGATGGGTGCCGACCTCGGTCGCCTACGCGGCGTTTGGTTTCTCCTACATCTTGGTGTTGGCATTTCTTGTCGCACGCCTGAAAGACGATGCCGGCTTCTCATCGGCGCGCGCGTCCGCGATGTTCTCCCTGGTCGGAATTGCCGCAGCCTTTGGCGGTATCAGCTTGGGCGCACTGTCCGACCGGATTGGGCGGCGCGTCACCCTGACCGGGTCATTCACCGCATTTGCAGCGTGCGGGTTGATCATTTTGACCGGCCAACCGGTGCTGGTGATCCTGGCTTCTATCGGTGCGGGCCTCGCGTTCTCCGGAGGTCCGGCGTTGATCACTGCGCACATCGTCGCCAACACCGATGCCAACTCCTATGGCCCGGCATTCAGTGCCGCTACCTTGGCCTTCGGAGTGGCGCAGATGGTGTCGCCGCAGATCGGCGGGCTCATCGCTGATTCCGCAGGGTCATTCACATGGGTTTTTGTGCTCTCTGCGGTGATCTCGATGGTTGGAGCATCCGCGGCAAGCAGACTGCCCTGAACACGAAGTGTCGGGTGAGCCTTAGGCGAAATGCGGGGCAACCTCGTGCGCGAACAATGTCGTCGCTCGGGTGAGTGCCTCCGGGGTAGTGGCTTCGCGACCCGTGGCGAAGATCAAGCAGCATTCATCGAAGCCAATCGCGTCGTGCCACCGGCGAATCTCGTCGATGACGACCTCGGGGGTGCCCGCGAAGGCCCGGTTGCGCACGAATTCGCGATACGGCGGGTCCTCACCAGCAGCAACTCGTTGCAGCACCGGGTCCGACTCGTCGCCCTTGGTGCCGGCCTCCCAGTAGTAGCGGTGGAAACTGAGCGCCCGCGGATACCACTCGCGTTCAACCTCGGCGTCATCGGCACCCACCCATGCCTCGCGCATCAAACAGATGCGCGGTGTACGGCCTTCGGCGGCACACGCGGCTCGGTAGCGATCGGCCAATTCGGTCACCACGTCAAGCGTTTCCATTGGCAAAGTGAACCACGTATCACCGAGACGAGCAGCACGCCGAATCGCGGCCGGTGATGTGCCACCCACGTAGATAGGAGGATGTGGTGTCTGGACCGGCGGGGGAAATACCGCGACATCGTCAAAGTGGAAGTAGTCACCGTCCCATGCATAACTGCCGGTCGTCCACGCCTGACGGCAAACGCTGAGCACCTCGTCGAGAACACGCCCGCGTTCGTGGAATGGAACGCCGTATGTCTCGAACTCGTACGGTCGGTAGCCGGTGCCAACACCGAATACCGCTCGGCCGTTGGTGATGCGATCAAGCGTGGAGACCTGCTCGATGATGTTCGCCGGATGGTGCAGCGCTGCCAAGTAGACGCCGGTACCGAGACGCATCCGTTCGGTGTGGGCACCCACACCGGCGAGAAAGACAAAAGGCGCCGCTTCGTCTTTGACCTCGGGAGAAAACGAGTGGTGACCGATGAACCCACCGGCGTACCCGAGGCTGTCCACCATCTGGCAGAACTCGTAGGTGCGTCGGTACGGAACGGTGTCGTCGGGGTTCCAGAAGCGAGGAAGCGTAAGACTAAATTCGATCACTGACGAAGACTAGTGAGCCTCATTCGGACCCTCCGGATCGCCACCGGTCGGGGGAGTGAAGTGGTGAGCCTGTACGAGCACGTGTTCCAGCCCCTCGATGTGGGCCCCTTCACATTGAAGAACCGCATTGTGCGGTCGGCACACGGCACCTTGATGACCGGTGAACGACTGATCGCCTACCACGAAGCCCGTGCTGCTGGCGGGGTTGCTCTGTCGACGCTGGAAGCCACCGGTGTGCACGCAGGTGCTCCAAGTTTGATCCCTCTGTACTCCGATGACTGCATCCCCTTCTTCAAGGAGATCTCGGTGCGGATGCGGCCATACGGCATGAAGATGCTGCAGCAGATCTATCACCCGGGTTCGGCGACACGACCCAAGAAGGCCTCCACGCAGGTCTCAGCGAGCGCGATTGCCAACCCGATGGTGGGCGGGATCCCCACGGCGATGACCGTGGCACAGATCCACGAGATGGTGGAAGCCTTCGGTGCGGCGGCCCGTCGGTGTCGCGAGGGAGGGCTCGATGGCATCGACCTACATGCCAGTTCCGGTTACCTGATCGAGCAGTTTCTCTCGCCGGCAAACAACATCCGAACCGATGAATACGGCGGTTCGTTCGAAAATCGCACACGGTTCCTCATCGAGATCCTCGATGCGATTCGTGCTGAGGTGGGTCGCGACTACTGCGTGGGCATCCGACTCCCAAACGAGGAGTACATCCCCGGCGGCCTGACGCCTGCAGAAATTGCTCGCATCGCGCGACTCGTCGAACCGATGGTCGACTACGCGTCGCTGCACATGGGGTCGTACTGGCGGTTCTACAAACTGCTGGCACCAATGGACGAGCCCCTGGCCAATGAAATGCCAGCAAATGCCGAGATCATCGGATCCGGCGACGACCGCCTGAGGGTGCCGACCATGGTGGTCGGCCGCATCATGACTCTCGATGACGCCGAGCGCATCGTTGCCGATGGTGCCGCCGACATGGTGTCGATGGTGCGGGCTCTCATCGCTGATCCCGACCTTGTAGAGAAGTCACGGCGAGGTGAGGCCGACCGGGTGCGGCCATGTATCGGGTCGAGCATTGGTTGTGTTGGCCAGCTGATGTCGACTGGGGTACTCGGTTGCGTGGTGAATGTCGCCGCTGCGAAAGAGACCGCCGTGAGTTTCGAACCGGGCGAACCCGCCGAGGTGCGCCGCAAGGTGCTCGTTGTCGGCGGTGGCCCCGCAGGGCTCGAGTTCGCGCGCACTGCCGCTCTGCGCGGCCACGACGTGACCTTGGTGGAAGGTACGCGGCAACTGGGTGGCCAGGTGTCGATTGCAGCGACTGCACCTCATCGCAGCGATATCGCGGCGATCACCGAATGGTTGGGGGCCGAAGTGGCGCGACTAGGGGTCGACATTCGACTGAACACCTGGGCGGACCCAGAACTGATTGCCGATCTTGGGCCCGATGATGTGGTGCTGGCCACTGGGGTGACGCCGCGTCGTGATGGTTTCCAACTGTCGACACCGATCGATCCGGTGCCCGGGCACGACCTCGCGCATGTGTACACCTCGTGGGACGTATTCGGCTTCGGCGGTCGGGCAGCGGTCGAGGGCCCAGCACTCGTCTATGACGATTGCGGCACCTTCGAGGCGATCTCGGCAGCCGACGTTTTGCTCGCGGCCGGAGTGGAGGTCACGATGGTGACCCGCCATGAAGCGATCGGCGCGACCTTGCCGTATCCACCGGCCACGGTGGCGGCCGCACGGGAACGATTGATGGGTGGTGATTTCGACCACATCGGTGGGCACCATCTCATCGGGATCACACCTGATGCTGTGGACATCGGCGTGCCATTCACTGAGCGGCGGCGCCGGATTCCTGCCGCCACTGTGGTGCTGGTGACCTATGGCCACCCAAACCGAGAACTCGGCGAGTATCTACGCGAGATGGACGGTCCGTGGACGGTGCACGAAATCGGTGATGTCACCGGAACGAATGGCGTGATGCCAGCCATTCACGCCGCGTCCGCGTTGGGGCGTGTGATCTGAGCTCTGCGTGGTAATCACGCGGCGTGCACAGCCGTCAGATGCGGGCCGCGGCATGACGTCCAGCGCGACGGCCGAAATACGACCCCGGGCCGAGGCTCATACCGCTGGCATATTCGTCGCCGTCACGAGGAAGGTGGGCTGCAACGGCTCCTACGGCGTAAAGGCCGTCAATTGCGGTGCCGTCCTCGGTGAGTGCGCGGCCATCGAGGTCGGCGCGGAGGCCACCGAGCGCGATAAAGCTGTATTCCGCGACAGCCATAGAGATATTGAATGCGGCCAGGGGGAACTGCAATGGGGTGAGCCAGTCACGATGCTTGTGGAATTCGGTGTCGGTCCCATCAGACGCACCGGCGTTGTAACGCTCGAGAGTGTCAGTGATTGATCCCGGTGGAACACCGAGACTGGTTTCCAATGCATCGACATCATCGAACACATCGACGAGTGGATGTCCGCGCTCGGGGTAGGCAAAGTGTTCTTCGTCGACCAGCAGCCATGCCCTCTGCTCTGGTTGGCGGGCAATGAAGTGAGCCGTCCGGCCGTGGTAAGAGTCCTCAGCGACGAAACGCTGCCCTTCGGCATTGACGATGATGCCAAAAATCAATTGTGCTGGCGGATAGATCGACCCGGTGGCGATCACGCCCTCCATTGCTTCGGTTGCGGCACCGGCTCCTTGAGCGAGCAACAAACCGGCGCCGTCATTCGAATCGATACCTAGTGGCCGTGCGTGTTCGGCAACGATTGGAAAGCTGTCCTTGGTCATCTCGTCGTTCAAATTGAAACTGCCGGTGGCCATGATCACTCCGCGACGCGCACCGACGAATTCATCGGGTGCACCGGGTGTGCGTAAGCGCACTCCGACCACCGTCGAATCCTGCATCACGAGGCCGGTCACCGCAGTGTCAACCTGGGTTGGAATACCTTCGCGTTCCACGGTGGCAAGCAGAGCCGCCATTGCGTTGATGCCACCACGGTCGCCGTTATCGGCACGGGTTTGGTGGCCACGCGGCACTGGCTGCGCTGCATCGATGAAAGGCCAGACCTTTTCGTTACCCGTGCTGAGCAGGCCCTCGCCGGTCCTGACAGCCACAGCTTTGCCGGTGAATGCACGCCGGTCGAAGGGCACGCCGTTGGACTCGAGCCAGTCGAAGTGTCCGGCGGCGTCATCACAGAATTGGCGCAAGATGGCATCATCGGGAGCGCTGGTGCTGGCGCGCATGAAGGCGTACATGTTCTCGGGGGAGTCGTCGTAGCCAAGGTCGCGCTGCAGGCTCGTGCCACCACCGAGGTAGAAGATCCCCTCTGATTGTGCGCTGGCGCCACCGCCGCCCGATGCCCGTTCGATGATCAGAACATCGACTCCGGCACGGTGAGCCTCGAGTGCAGCGCACGCACCGGCAGCACCGAGGCCGACAACAACGATGTCAACCTCACGATTCCACGACTGAATCTCGGTGAGCGGGGCAATGGGAGTCGCCATTGGTCCTCCAGCATGGCGTTGTATCACGACTGTGATGTCACCTTAGGCGCGGCGCGAGCACTCAATGGACCCCAACACGCAGTGGGGCCCCGGATTGCTCCGGGGCCCCACCATCAGATTCGGTTGTGTAACCGGCTAATTAGCTCAGCCAACTCCCCAGAGGGCAGCGAACTGCTCCTCCATGCCCTCGGGGCCTGGCCAGTCGCCACCAGTGGCGAGCACGGCCTCAGCCCTCTCGACAGAGTCGACGAAGTACACCGGGAGGTTGGCGTTGGAGCGCTCCTCCGGGTTGTCCTGGCCGATCGAGTGGCGTGCCATGGCATCGACCATGAGCCATGAGGCGTAGACCACCGGGTTGGTGGTCCAGAACGCCTGCTTGCCATCGACGATGTCTTGGGCGATCGGTGCCGACAGGTCCTGGCCAACCAAGGTCACCTGGTCGAGCAGGCCAGCGTCCTCGAGAATGCCGGCCATGCCGATGGCCATCGCGTCGAAAGCAAAGCGCACGTGCGTGATCGACTCGTCCTGCTGGATCGCCGAGATGATCGCGCCACCGACCTCGCCAGCCATCAGCTGGTCGAGCGTGACGTTCAACTCGGAGAACTGGCAGTCCTCAGGGCAGAACTCTGCGTATGCGCGAGCAGCACCCTCGGCTTCGGAGACCAGCACCGGGAAGTCCGGGATGTTCACCATCAGCTCATGGGCAGTGCCACCGGACTCGACGATGACCTTGCTGGAGAGGGCATGCCCGGCAGCCTCGACAGCGACACCGTCACCGCACTGGGTGTAGATGCCGTTACCGGCCTGCTCGGGGAGGGTCACCTCGTAGCACGACATCACGGGGATGTCGTTCTCCATGGCGTAGTCCAACTGGTCCTGGTACAGCGCCGGAGGGGTGCCGGTGATGGCGACGTAATCCGCTCCGAGGTCAAAGGCCTGCTGGAAGCCTTCGGCTGGGCCGAAGGAACCGATGCCAATGATCTCGAGGTTCCAGCCGAGAGCCTCGGTGGCAGCCTCGAAGCCCGGGTTGAACGCCTCACAGGTCACGTCACATGCCAGCCACGCGACGGTCTTGCCGGTCGGCGGAACCGACTCGAGCGGGATCGTCGGGCCAATCTCTGTCGCCGGGTCGCCGTACGCCGCCACGGCGGCTTCCGCACCAGCGAGATCGGTCGACGCCGACGCTTCGCTGTCGCTGCCGGTGTCGGTGGGCCATGAGGCGTCGATGGTGGCGGCGGCTTCGGCGACGGTGATGTCGCCGTTGACGAGGCTGGTGCCTTCGGTCCAGAAGGTGCCGGCGCCGACGTCGGCGGGCAT
>JAFMNE010000025.1:0-28281 GCA_017859395.1 Ilumatobacteraceae bacterium
CGTGTGATGGGACGCTCTGCGGTGTCGCCGCGTTGGCCACGGTGGTGGGTGTGGTTGCTGGTGGTGTTGCCGCCGTGGTGGTCATCGCCCGGCCGCATTGCTGCCGACACCAAGATCTATCTCAGCGTTGATCCGGGTGCCCTTGTGAACCAGGCACCGTCGCTGTGGGACGCCGACGTGGGTTTGGGCACCGTCACCCACCAGACCATTGGCTATCTGTTTCCCCAGGGGCCCTGGTGGTGGATTGCCGATCAGGTCGGCAGTCCCGACTGGGTGACCCAACGGCTGTGGTGGATTGCCGTGGTTGCCGTGGCCATCGTTGGGGCGCACCGCCTCGCGGCCACGGTGGGTCTCGGCGCCCATGGCATTGTCACTGCAGCCTGCGCCTATGGCCTGTCGCCATATCTGTTTCAGTACATCTCCCGTATTTCGGCGATCTTGCTGCCGTGGGCTGTGTTGCCGTGGATGATTCTCGCCCTACGGCGTGCGGTGATGCGCGGCGGGTGGCGTGATCCGGCCCGGTTTGCGTTGGCGGTTCTCATTGCCGGCACCGTGAATGCGACCGCGATCATTTTTGCGGTCACCGGGGCGGTGGTGTGGGTCGTTGCCGAATGGGGCGTGCGGGCGTGCTGGGCGCCCGTGATGCGCGCGGGGCTGTGCTCGGCCGCCGTGTCGTCGTGGTGGATGATCGCTCTCGTGGTGCAGGGTCGTCACGGCATCGACATTCTTCGCTTCACCGAGACCTATGCGACGATTTCATCGACGGCGTTGCCCACCGAGTTGATGCGTGGTGCCGGATATTGGTTCTCCTACGGTGGCGATTGGCTCGACCCGTGGGTCGGAGCCACCGCGGGCATCTTGACCCAACCGTGGTATGTCGCGGTGGGCCTCACAACCGCAGCTCTGGCCGTGGCGGGTGTGCGATTCATTCCTGACGATCACCGTCGCCCGGTTGGCATCACGATCATCGCGGGGTTGGCGTTGGCGATGGGGTCAGCGTCGGTGGGGGACTGGACTCCGTGGGGTCTGTTCTTCGAGCAACTGGTCAGCAGCGAGATCGGTATGTCGCTGCGATCCACGCCGCGTGCGGCCCCGGTTGCGCTCATCGGTTTGGCGATCGGTTGTGGGGCAGTGGCCGATCGGTGGGCTGCGCACTCCCGGCAGATCAGGTTCGCAGCGCCGATCGGATGGATTCCGGTCGCGGCCACGCTTGTGATGGCGGCCCCGTGGTTCACCGGAGGGATCGTCACCGAGGCCATCACCCATCGCGAGGTGCCGAGCCATGTCATCACGGCGTCGGCGGTCGCTGATGAGATGGCACCCGCCGACGGCACCCGGGTGTGGATCACCCCCGGTAGCGACTTCGCATCCCAGCGCTGGGGTGGCACAATCGACCCAGTCACACCCGGGTTGATCAACCGCGCAACCGTTGCTCGCGAATTGATTCCTCTCGGCACCGATGGTGCGGCCGACGTTGTGTCGGAGGTGGAACGACGCGTTGCGGAGAACACCTTGGCTGCAGCCGCGGTCGCTCCGCTGGCGCGGTTGATGGGCGTCGACACCGTCATCGCTCGCAACGACATTGAGTTCGAGCGGTACGCCACCGCACGACCTGATGACGTCACCGAACGATTGGATGCGGCTGACCTCACCCGGGTGTGGACCGGGCCCGTCGTGGCCCACGATCGGGCACTTGTTGATGAGCAGTCGTTCGGTGGTGTGCCCGGTATCGGTGACCAGCCCCAACGAGCGGTCTGGGCGGTGGACGGCACGCCCGCCGTGGTCAGTGTGAGATCCGGCGCCACAGCGGCACTGCAGGGATCTGCTGCCACGCTGGTCACACTCGCAGAGCATGGGTTGATCGACGGCACGGAGGTGTTGGTCGAGGTCGACAGTGATGCTGGCGTCGGCGTCGACGTCGACGTCGATTGGTCGATTATCGGCGACAGCAATCGGTACGAGGATCGGCGGTGGTACTCGGTGGGATCCACGCTCGGCGCCACGCGCGCTGCGGACTGGGAGGGTGACGACCCCTCGCTGCAGTCGCTCACCACCGCCGCGCCATCGCGTCGCACGGTCGCACGACTGGACGGTCCAGTGGTCGAGGTCACCGCATCGTCGTACGGATCGCCGGCGATCCTGTCCGCCGAGGACCGCCCGGTGCACGCCCTCGACGGTGATCTGTTCACCGCATGGCGGGCGGCTGCTCTGGAGGGCACCGCGGGCACCTATATCGATATTGCGCTCCACGATGCTGTGCGGCCTGGCGGGGTCACTCTCGTGCAGCCACTCATGGGTGAACGCGATCGATACATCACGCAGGTACGTGTTTCTGTTGCGGCAGATGCCGTCGACGGTGGCCGGTGGCGAGAGGTCGAGGCAGCACTCAGTGATGAATCGCGCACCGCAACCGGTCAACGCGTCAGCCTCGATGGTGAGCCCATCGAGCGTCTCCGCATCGAGGTGCTCGCTGACAATGTTGGCCCATTGCCCGGCTACGGCAACTCGCCAGGAGTCGGGTTCGCCGAGATCATCATCGACGGGGTGGAGCCAACACAGGAGTGGATCGTTCTGCCCGACGATGTCGTGGATGCGCCGCGCACCACGGTGGTGTTCGATCGCCGCCGACTCGATGCGTCGATCCCCAATCGATTTGATCCCGAACCGCAGCTGCGTCGTGAGTTCACCGTGTCGACGGCTGACTCGTTCCGCATGACCGGGGCCGTCGCGGATGCGGCGCATGACCCACGGCCACATCCCGTGCTCATCGAATCGTCGCCCGATCTCATTGGCGTGGGAGATGTTCTGTGGGTCTCCGACTTTGATCCCGTGGACCCCTACGTCGTGGTCAGCTCAGACCCTGAGGGTGGCGACCTGTTACGTATCGTCACGATGACCGGGCCGATCGTGAGCCCGGTCGCGCAGGTGGTCATCACCGACAGCGCAGGTTCTGAACACACCGTGGTCGTCGAGGCAGACGGAGTGGCGACGATCGAACGTGGCGCGCTCGCCGCCGGACCGTTGCACCTGGGCTTCGTGGTGGAGACCCCCGCGCTCACCCGCGACCCCTTCTCCGATCGGTCACGGACGTTGCCAGTGGGCATTGTGTCGGTGACGCCAGTGGAGATCAGGGGTGAACGCGATCGACCTGTGGGGTGCGTAGATGATCTGGTCACCATCGATGGGCTGCCGGTGCCGGTCCGCCTCGATGGCGACGTGCTGGTGGGGTGCGCCCCGGTGAAACTGTCGGCGGGCACGCATCAGTTGTCGACCGTGGCCGGTCATCTGAGCGGCATCGATATCAACCGCATCGTGCTCGACACCGGTGCCGGCCCTGTGTCGACGGTCGTGCGAGATGTTGACATGTCGCGTACCGACACGGTGATCAGCGCCGATCTCGAGACTCTCGAGGAACCCGGGTGGCTCGTGTTTGCTGAGTCGTTTTCGTCGGGGTGGACAGCACGCCTGGATGGAGAAGATCTTGGCCCGGCCGTCGCGGTGAACGGCTACGCGATGGCGTGGCAACTGGATGCGGGCCGTGGAGGGCGGCTGGACATTACGTGGGAGCCCCAACGGTGGGTCAACCGCGGGCTGGTGGTGGGTGCGTTCGCCACGTTGGTTGTCGCCGCAGTGGCGCTTCGTTGTCGTGGCCGCGACACGGCGAGAGATCCACGGCCACCCTTGGCGCACGGCACGCTCATGCCCCTCATGGTGATTGGCCTGGCGGCTGGACCACTCGGGCTCGCTGCACCATTGCTCGCCCCTGCGGTCCGCCGCGGGCGATGGCGCACCGCGTTGGTGTTGGGGATGCCGTTGATGGCGGCGTGGGCCTGGGTGGCCCAGCGCGAACTGCGGTGGGAGCCGCCTCTCGACCTGCGCTGGCCGGGAGCCTTCGGATGGGTGCAGCCATGGGTGATCGTCGTCGTGGTGACCGTGGTGTGGACGGTGTGTTGGCCCGATGCGACTCCCGCCGATGAGTTACGAGACCACGGGAGCGACGATGATCACTGAGGTGTTGACCAACCCGCGCATCCTCGTCGTGGTGCCGACCTATTTCGAGGTCGACAACATAGACGCCGTGCTGCGCTTGATACGCGCTGCGTTGCCCTCGGCACACGTTCTCGTCATCGACGACGGCAGCACCGACGGCACTCGGGAAGCGGTGATGGCCATGACCGCTACAGACTCCAGTGTCGAACTTCTGTGCCGGGATCGTAAAGCGGGCCTCGGCGATGCCTATCGGGAGGGTTTTGCCAGAGGTATCGCCGATGGCATGGACCTACTAGTGGAAATCGACGCAGATCATTCCCACGACCCGGCGATGTTGCCGGCGATGGTGTCGGCGGCGTGTCATGGTGCCGATGTGGTGATCGGGTCGCGGTACGTGCCCGGTGGACGCATCATCGGGTGGTCGCGGTCGCGGTTGCGGTTGTCGAGGTGGGGCAACCGCTATGCGGCATTGGCACTTGGGTTGGCGGTGAATGACGCCACCTCGGGGTTCCGGGTGTATCGATCGAGCATCGTGCAGACATTCGGTCTCGAGGGAGTGCGCGCCAGCGGCTACGGGTTCCAGGTTGAAATGACCTACCGAGCAATTCGCTGCGGTGCACGGGTGGTGGAGATTCCGATCGAGTTTCGTGAGCGGGCCTCCGGCGAATCGAAGATGTCGCGACGCATCGTGGTCGAGGCCATGGCATTGGTGACCGGCTGGGCGTTACGCGACCTGATGACGGCCCGACGACGTCGAAGGATGTACATCGATGCGTCGTGATCGGTCGAGATCAGCGACGCGGTTGCCGGGCTACTCCCACGAGCACCAAAGTGTCATCATCGATCTGGTCGGCGTCCACGCTGATGAAATCGTCAGCGGTGGCAGATTCGGCGCCGCCGCGGTTGAGGATCGGGTACAGCACGCGCCGCCCGATGCTGTGCAGCGCGGTCAGGGCCCGATGCGGGAGCCGGTGACGCAACCCAAGTGGGTCGAGCGCGAGGAGTCGTCGACCGGTGCGGCGGCGCCGCGCGAATTCGGCACTCACCGTCGCATTGCCGGTCAGACCCGAGATCTCCACCTCGTCGAAGTGTGCATCGAGAATCTCGTGCAGCGTGTCGGGAGTGAACAGGTGCACATGGAACGGATTCTCGAAGTCCGCGGGGGCGTTGGGGGTCAGCACCACAGCGACGCCCTCGTCGTGCAGGACCCGTGCGATCTCAGCCACATGGCGTTCCGGGTCGGTGAAGTGCTCGATGATGTGCGACGAACTCACCCACGATTGCGACGACGTGGCGAGCGGCAATACTCGTGCATCGGCACAGACCGCGGCGTTCAGACGGCGTGCCGCGGTGGCGGCGGTGGGCGCGTGATAGTCCACCCCGATAATGGTGCGATCAACCCGCATCAGTGCGACAGATTCTTCGCCCGTGCCGCAGCCGATGTCCGTTCCGGCGCCCGAACCCACCGTGGCGTCGATCAGCCGATAACCAGCGGTGTGCAACGCGATCAGCGAGGCTGGAGTGTGGTCTCGGACAGGGCGTTCGCCGGTGGGTGACATGGCGACTCGGAGTGTAGACACCCCGCTCTCGGTGGTGGTGCTGTCGTGGCGCGGGCCGGGTGACCCCGATGCGGGCGGGTCGGAGCTGCACGCCCGAGAGATACTGCGCCGCTGGGTGGAGATGGGTGTCGACGTCACCGTGGTCACCCGTCGCCCGCCGCAGAGCGAGGATGCTGACGCTGTGGCGGTTCCATCGGAGGGACTGTCGGTGGTGCATACGGGTGGCACCTACTCAGTTTTTGCGAGCGCCCCAGCACGGATGCTGGCCCGCGGGCCGCGCGGTGACGTCACAGTGGAGATCCTCAATGGGGTGCCGTTCTGGTCACCGCTATGGCGACGACGCAGGTCGGTGGTCTGGCTTCATCACATGCACACCGAGATGTGGGCACAGACATTGCCCCGGCCGATGTCCGACATCGGGCGGTGGGTGGAATCCACGATTGTTCCCCGCGCGTACGGCACCCCTGTGGTGACCCTGTCTCATCCCGGTGCCGACGAGTTGCGCCACCGTGGCTTTCGCGATGTGCGGGTTGTGGAACCAGGGATCGCTCCACGGTTCCTCACCGCAGCCCCTGCGGCTGTGAACCCAGGGGAGCCGCCGCGTCTCGTAGCGGTCGGGCGGTTGGCGCCGGTGAAGAGATGGATCGAGCTACTTCTGGCGGTGGAGGCCATGCAGGCTTCCGGCCGACCGGTGCTGCTCGACATCGTTGGCGGCGGGCCGATGCGCGACGAGATCGATACCTGGTGCCGGTCGCGCAACGCGCAGTGGGTGACGTGCCATGGGGTTGTGAGCGATTCACGACTCGTCGAGATCTACCAGTCGGCAACGCTGGTGGTCTCGGCGTCGTCGTCGGAGGGTTGGGGAATGACCATCACCGAGGCTGCCGCATGCGGGGTGCCGGCGGTCGTCACCGACGTGGTGGGGCATCGCGGCGCCGTTGTCGATGGCCGCACCGGCATGCTCGTGCCCACTCCGCGCGATCTCACCGCCACGGTGTTGGCCCTTCTCGATGATCGTCAACGATTGGGCCACATGGCGTCTGCGGCACGTGACCGCGCATCGTCGCTGTCGTGGGAAGCGGCGGCGGTGGCTCATCTCGACATCGTCCGAGAGAGGGTTGCAGATGGACACCGCTAAGTCGGTCGCCGCCGGGGCATACAGCGCTCGTCGGTCGCCACCACGAGCGTTGATCGCCGCGACCCGACCCCGGCAGTGGGTGAAGAACCTGCTGGTGTTGGCCGCCCCTGGGGCTGCAGGAGCATTTACGTCTGTGCGCTCCAGTGTCGACGCCGTTCTGGCGATGATCGCCTTTACCGCGGCGGCATCTGGCGTGTACCTGCTGAACGATGCGGCCGATGTCGCCGAGGATCGTGCTCATCCACTGAAGTGTCGCCGTCCCGTGGCCGCCGGCGAGATATCGGTCGCCGGGGCACGTTGGAGTGCGCTGGTTCTCATCGTGGCTGGCATGACGCTCGGTGGCTGTGCCGATTCAGCTGTGGCGGGTGTGCTCGTGGCGTATGTCGTTCTGAATGTGGCATATAGCGGTGGCCTGCGGGCGGTTGCGTTGGCCGACATTGTGATTGTGGCGACAGGCTTTGTGTTGCGGGCAGTGGCCGGTGGTGCGGCGGTCGATGTGCCCCTCTCGGGTTGGTTCGTCATCGTCGTATCGGTGACCTCGCTCATGGTGGTGGCCGGCAAGCGCCTTGGCGAGATGGTGACCGTGGGCACTAACGCGGGGCGCGCCACCTTGCGCGTGTATTCATCTCGTGGCCTTGGAGGCATGATCGACGGGGGAGCAGTTGTCCTTGTCGCCGCGTATCTGGTGTGGTTGGCCACCAGCGGGGTGGGAGAGGTTGCTGGCGATGCCGACTGGGTGATGTGGGCCACCGCGCTTCCGGTCTTTGCGGCCGCCGCCCGGTTCCGTCAGGTGGCGCACCGCGGTGGCGCGGCATCGCCGGAACGACTGTTGTTCAGCGATCGGTGCCTCATGGCCACATCTGCTGTGTGGTGTGTGTTGTTCGCGGTGGGTGTGTACTGGTGAGTGTGGCAGCAACACATCGGGTGAGCGGCTGGGGCAATACGACCCCGGTGCGGGTGCGCCTTGTCGATGATGCCGAGGTGGATATGTCCGCCTTCGGTTCGCGCGGCGCGATTCCTCGTGGCCTCGGTCGCGCCTACGGAGATGCGGCACAGAACTCCGGTGGGACGGTTGTGCGCGCCACCGGCGAGACGATCGACCTCGACGACGCCACCGGCCTCGTGCGGGTGTCGGCTGCGGTGTCGATCGATGAGCTGCTGCGTCATGTGATCCCTGCCGGGTGGTTCGTGCCGGTGAGCGCCGGCACGCGTTTCGTCACCATCGGTGGAGCGATTGCCGCCGATATCCACGGTAAGAACCATCACCGCGACGGTTCATTCGGTGACTGGGTTCGCTCGGTCCGCATGTTGTTGGCATCGGGTGACGATGTCGTTGTGACTCCGCAGTCCGATCCCGAATTGTTTGCGGCCACATGTGGCGGCATGGGGCTCACCGGGTTGATTCGTGAAGCGACGGTGCAGTTAATTCCGGTGTCGTCGTCGCAGATGGCGGTGAGTACCCGCCGATGCAATGACCTTGACGCGGTGATGTCCACGATGGTCGACGCGGAGGACACCAACCGATACACGGTTGCGTGGGTCGATGCGACGGTGCGGGGCGCGAGGTGTGGCCGCGGCATCGTCACCTTCGGGGATCATGCGGAGGATGCGTCTGGCGCTGATCCGACGGCGTACCGGCCACGATCACCGGTGCGCATTCCAGGGCCCGCGGTGCCACTTGTGAATTCGGTGACGGGTCGGATATTTAGCGAGATGTGGTTCCGCCGTGCACCCCGAGCGCGCGACGACGAGACGATGTCAATCCCGGCGTATTTCCACCCCCTCGACGGTGTCGATCGCTGGAATCGTGTCTGGGGGCGACGCGGGTTTGTCCAACACCAATTCGTCGTTCCTCTCGACGCCGATGACGTGGTGCGCGAGGCACTCGCCACGGTGGCCGCATCGCGACCGGCGAACTTCTTGAACGTGTTGAAACGGTTTGGTCCCGGCAGCGACCGACCGTTGTCGTTCCCGATGCCGGGTTGGACGCTCACCATGGATCTGCCCGCCACGGCAGAGGTTGCATCGATGCTGCGCGGGTTGGATGAGAGGGTGTTGGCTGCCGGAGGGCGCCATTATCTCGCCAAGGACGCACTCGTGTCTCCGGCGGCGGTGAGTGCTGGCTACCCCGACATCGAACGGTTTCGCTCGGTGCGTGATCGTGTGGACCCCAACCGGGTGTGGTGCAGCGATCTGTCACGCCGCCTCGGGCTGTGATCCAACGGTGTCACGTCGGACGACCATGATGGTGCTGCGAACGGCGGCCGAAAGGATGAGACATGCGTGATGCAAGCGGTGGGGTACAGAACATCGTGGTGTTCGGGGGCACGAGTGAGATTGCCGTGGCCACGCTTGCGCATCTCATCACGCCATCGACCACCGCGGTGGTGTTGGCCTGTCGAGATGTTGATGCCGGACGAGCCGTGGCCGAGTCGCTTGATGTCGCCGACACGGTTGAGGTCGTGGTGGAGCACTGGGATGCCACTGCCCACGACAGCCACCAGGGAGTTGTCGACGCGATTGGGGCTCGGGTGGGCGACCTTGACATTGTGATCATGGCGGCCGGGGTGCTCGGCAACCAGGACGCCCTCGAGGCAGATCCCACATCCGCCGTGGGCATGATCGACGCCAACGTCACCGGTCCGGTGGTGACTCTGCTGGCATGTGCGCGGCAGATGCGCGCTCAGGGACATGGCCATCTCGTCGTGTTGTCGAGCGTGGCGAGTGTGCGGGTGCGTCGGGCTGCTGCGGTGTACGGGGCCGCCAAGTCGGCGCTCGATCAGTTTGCGCTGGCGATGGCCGATGGCCTGAGCGCTGATGGTGTTGACGTCACCGTGGTGCGTCCCGGTTTCGTGCATGGTCGCATGACCGCAGGTCGTCCACCCGCACCGTTCGCCACCACACCGGATGCGGTGGGTGCAGCGACGGCGGCAGCAGTTCGCCGTGGACGCCGGGTGGTGTGGGTGCCGTCGGCATTGCGTGCGGTCTTTGCCGTGCTATCGCTGCTCCCACGCCCCCTGTTTCGGGCGATTGCCGACCGCTGAGGCGGTCGGCGACGGTGTGGTGTCGACCGCCGAGGCGGTCGGCTCAGATGCTGTAGACGCGCCGGGCGGTGCCGCCGAGCAGATCAGCAGCTTCGCTCGTTGAGTACTCGGCAGCGATCTTCTTGAACGCGTTCCAGACCGTGCGATACGACAACGACCACCTGTCCACCGGGAAGTTCGATTCGAACATGCAGCGGTGCGGACCGAACTCGTCGATGGTTGCGCGGTACCAGTCGCCCTGGGCCGCGAGCATCTCATCGGAACTGGGCGGGCGTTCCGCGGTGTCCCAGCCGTAGCCGTTGTCGGGCATAGCCAGACCGCCGAGCTTCACCACCACGTTTTCGCAGGCGGCAAGAGCGGCCATGCGTGGGCGCCACCCTTCCCAGACTTCATGACGCCGACCGGCCCATCGCCCCACACCGACAGGTGTGCCGAAATGATCGAGGATCACCGTGGTGCCGTCGCAGGCACGCACGAGATCGATCAGGTCGTCCAACTGGAAGTGATAGAGCCAAGCGTCGTAGGTCAGCCCACGCTCCCCAAGACGCCGTACGCCGCGGCGAAACGAGCGATCAGCGGCCAGATCTGGTTCGGCGGCCCCCGGAATGCGATAGGACTCGGGGTCGTCGGCGCATGCCAGGTGGTGGCGAATGCCGCGGAAGCGTCCTCCGGCGGCGGCATCGTGGGCATTAAGGACCTCGTCGAGATTGTCGAGGCGGAGGTTGGCTCGGGCCACGATGCCGCGAATCACCTCACCGCCGGGTTGGTCGGCAGCATCGGCAACGAATCGGGTCTCGCCCACGGGTGCCATCGGGTCGGGGTCGGAGCGACGGTATGCAGCGCCGCATTCAACAAAGACGGTGGCGTCCACTTGGTGGCCATCGCCGAGGTCGGTGAGGAGGTCGTCGAGCCCGTAGGGCAGCCCTCCCTCTGGTGGCCAAAGGTGGTGATGCGGATCGACAACCCCGGTTGCGGGGTCGACGACGTCTTCGACGACAAGATCAAGCCATTGCTGAGAACCGGGTGTGGGCATGTTCATATCCCCGTGTTAGCAGCCTCGGCGCCATGGCGACGGTGGCGGAGCTCAGGTGTTGCCTGCAGCCACTGACGACTCTCTGGCCGCCGCAGCGAAGATTCCTTTGGCCATCAGCGATGGTTCGGTGCGACGACGCGCCATATAAATCTCTGCGCGCATCGTGTGCACGTCGGCGTCGCTGGGTGCGGCCCACGCGGCGATGTCGGCCAGATGGCAGGCCAGGCGCATATCGTCGGCTTCGGCGGCGGCGCGGGCCCGCGCGACAATCGGGCCGATACCGCCGGCCATCTCGGCAATGCATGCAGCCAGTTGCGCATCGGGTGAGGGCTTCAGCCGGCTGGCAGCGCCGTCCCACCAACCGCCGTAGAGGCGCCAAATATTGCGTACGACGAACTCCGGTTCGTCATAGAGGGGTCGCAGATAGGGCTTAGCCAGAGTATCGGCGGGTAGATCGACCTCGTGGATGATCGCGTCGAGCGTGGCACCGCCGTTCATCATGGCGACCACGGTGTCGACGAGGTGTTCAAGGGCAGAGGCCACGTCGTCGAGCACGCGGGCAATCCGGTCGGCACCGGTGATGGGAAGCCCGTGAGCGGGAACGAACAGTTCGGGCTCCATCGCGGCCATCGTGCGCAAAGCCGCCGCCCACTCGCGGGGGTAGCGCTGCACTTTCTGGGGATTGCCGGCGTTCGGGAACATCCAGATCAAGAAGTCGCCGGCCATGATCGTGCGTGACGCCGGTAGCCAGAACCACAGATGGTCATCGGTTTCGCCGATGGCGTGATGAGCCTCGATGGTGGTCCCACCGATCGTCATCGAGTGATGTCGATCCACCTCGATCGTGGGGCGCAGGGTGCCCTTTGGGATGTACGAATTCCACCGGCGTGGCTGGGTGGTGGCCACAGCGTCGTCGTCATCGAGTTCATCGGGGCTGAGCGCCAGGTTGTTCGCGGGATTCACACCGCCGAACTGGCGGGCGTTGATCTCCACATTCCAGTCGTTGGTGTAGGCATAACGGTCGAAGCGTGCAGCAACATTTTCGTGGCCGACCACGACGGGGTTGTTCCAGACGGCGGCGAATTCACGGCTGCCACCCACATGGTCGGCATGGCCGTGGGTGTACATGAGATGGGTGACCGGAGAGGAGCGCCACGCAGCGATCTGTTCGACGACGGCCCTGCCGTTCGACCCGGTGGACGTGTCGAAGGCCACGAGGCCGTCACCAGTGTCGAGCACCACCGAATGGCTGAAACTTTCGACGATGGCGAGGTCGTCGCGAATCTCCGACAATTCGTTGATGACCCGATTCGGGTGTATGTCGGTGTCGTTGTTATCGATGATGTGAGAAGACAGTGCGAGCAAGTCGGCCATCGCCGCAGCGTAGGTCACAGGCCCCGGCCGGAAACCGGTTGCGTCACGGGCGACTACCGTCGTCGCATGGCACGCCTCCGTCAGGTTTCCCGCAGCGACGCCGATCCCGACCGCGTCGTTCCGATCTACGACTTCTTATTCGGTGATCGAGATCCTGTGGCTGAACCGGGCACGTCGACCGGTACGCCGGGCGACTGGTGGACCGTGTTCGCGCTCGTGCCCGACATCTTCACGCACTGTGTGTCGGGGTTCGGCCTGTATCGCAGCCCGGAACGTCGTCTCGACCCGCTGTTGCGTGAACTTGGTCAGACCCGAGCCGGGTGGCTCTGTGCCAGCCAGTTCGTGTATTCGCAGCACTGCAAGAGTTGCCGGGGGCTCGGCATGGACGAGGCCAAGATCACAGCGATCGCGCATTGGGAGGTGGCGGACTGCTTCTCGCCAGTGGAGCGGGCGCTGCTGGCCTACACCGACTACCTAGTCGATCAGCACGGTCGCGTTCCTCAGGCCGTGTTCGATGAACTGCGTCGTCACCTCGACGATGAGGAGATTCTGGAATTCACCTACATCACGTCGCTGTATTTCATGCATGCGGTGATGACGCGGGCACTGCGGCTCGAGTTCGATGATCGCGCCGATCCGATCGTGGAAGTCGACGCTCCCGATGGTTTCGATGCGGCGGCCTTTGCCACCGACCGGCGTCGGAGCGATCGGTCATGACAAACGAGCGTTTCGAGATTCGCGGTGTGAACCACATCGCACTCGTGTCGTCCGATATGGCGCGCACTGTCGCGTTCTACCGAGATGTCTTGGGCATGCAATTGGTGAAGACCATCGACATGCCCGGTGGTGGCCAGCACTTTTTCTTCGATATGGGTAACGATGACTGCCTGGCGTTCTTCTGGTTTCCCGGGGCATCGCCGGCCGCGCCCGGGGTGGGAAATGCGCCAGGGATGCCCGACCGCACCGATATCCGCACCGCGCACGGCTCGATGAATCATCTGGCCTTCGATGTGCCTCTCGAACATTTCGAGGAGTACCGCCAGCGTCTGATCGATGCCGGGGTGGAGGTGTCGACCATCCTCGACCATGACGATTCTGAACTGACGATCGCGCCCGATTTCCACGACGGTGTCTTCGTGCGGTCGTTCTATTTCCGTGATCCCGATGGCATCTTGCTCGAGTTCGCCTCGTGGACCCGCCCGATGGGGCGTGCCGATGATGTGGCTGTCCCACCGGTGGATGCCACCGGTCGGCACGTGAGCTGATGGGTGAACGACGCACAGTGTCGCCCGCCTCCGGGCCGACGACAGCCGACTGACAGACTCAGCGCATGCACGTCGACACCTTGTTCATCCGTGGCGACATCACCACATTCGATTCTGAACGGCCGTCGGCAACCTCGTTGGCTGTTCTCGGGGGCCGTGTGCTGGCCGTCGGCGACGATGACCTTGTTGAGCGGTTCACCGCCGATCGGGTGATCGATCTCGGTGGTCGTTGTGTGGTGCCGGGCTTCAACGATGCTCACAACCACATGGTGTTTTTCGGGATGACCCTCGCTGATGTCGACTGTTCGTCACCACCGATGCATTCGGTCGCCGATATCTGCGACGCGATTCGGCGTCGCGCAGCGGAGACTCCTGAGGGTGGTTGGGTCACCGGGTCGGGATACGACCAGAACAAACTGGCCGAGGGGCGTCACCCGACCGCGGCCGAACTTGATGCGGCCGCACCGAATCATCGGGTGTGGTTGAAACACACATCAGGGCATATGTGCACGGTGAATACCGCGGTGCTCGACATGATCCGTGACACACCGGTGCCGTCGGGCGGGGAGATGGGGGTCGATGCCGACGGGCAGTGGAACGGCCTCGTCATGGAGCAGGCACAGGCGATGGTGCGTGACCTCGTGTATCCGGTCGGGGTTGATCGCATCGTGGACGCGCTCGATCAGGCATCGCGCCGGTACCTGTCTGAGGGCGTCACATCGGCGACCGAGGCCGGAGTGGGAGCGGGTCTCGTGGCTCATTCTCCCGTGGAGATCGCCGCATGGATGGAGGCTCGTCGGCGCGGTGTGCTCGGTATTCGGGCGAACCTGCTGGTGGCGGTTGAAGCGTTGCGTCACATCCACCATGCCGAGGGTGAGGAACCGCTGTTCGCACTCGACGGCGGCATTCACTCGGGCCTCGGCGATGAGTGGCTGCGGATCGGCGGCACGAAGATCTTCTCGGACGGGTCGTTGATCGGTCGGACCGCAGCGATGTTCGATCCGTTCACCGGCGATGGCCCCGGCGGTGAATGCAACTGCGGTTTCTTCCAAACCGATCCCGATGTGCTGCGCACCCTCATCATCGATGCGCACCGTTCGAATTGGCAGGTGTGCACACACGCGATCGGTGACCGCGCTGTCGCCACGGTGCTGGAGGCCTACGAGGAGGCGCAGCGGTTGTATCCGCGCGCTGGTGCTCGCCATCGCATTGAGCACTGCGGTGTGTTGCAGGAGAAGTATCTCGATCGCGTTGCTGCAGCAGGGGTGGTGCCCGTGCCCCAGGGGCGTTTCATCTCCGAGATCGGCGATGGGATGAAAGGAGCGCTCGGTGTGCACCGCACCCCTGATGCCTATCGTCAGCGGTCTTTCCTCGACCGGGGCATTCCGCTACCGGGCTCCAGCGATAGGCCAGTGGTGAACGGAGCTCCGCTGCTGGGAATTCACGACATGGTGAACCAGCGCACGGCCTCGGGAGAACCCTTCGTGCCTCATGAGGCGCTGACCGTGCACGAAGCCGTGCACGCCTACACGCGTGGTTCGGCCTATGCCGCTCACGAAGAGCAGTACAAGGGTGCGTTGGCGCCGGGCATGGTGGCCGACTTCGTCGCTCTCGGAGCCGACATCTTCTCCATCGATCGTGATGGCATCGGCGAGACCCCGGTCGATGCGACCGTGGTTGGCGGAGTGATCGCTCACGACGCGGTTGGTCTGGGAGGGTGACGGTGGCCGGCTACGACTACGACCTTTTGGATGTCCAGATCAGTGATGGGGTTGCCACTGTCACCATCGACAACCCGCCGATCAACCTGATGACCTCCACCCTGTTCCGGTCGTTGGCCAAGTGCTCAGCACAACTCGCCGACGATGACGACGTGCGGGTGGTGGTGCTGCGCAGTGCGGTGGACGGCTTCTTCATCGCGCATTTCGATGTGGCAGCAATCTTGGAGTTCCCCACCGATGGCGCGGCGCAAGAGGAACCCGACCTCGGCGGCTTCGACCGGATGTGCGAGGCCTTCCGCACGATGGACAAGGTGACCATTGCAGAGTTGCGCGGCCGTGTGGGCGGTGGCGGTGGCGAGGTGTCGGCTGCGTGCGATATGCGCTTTGGTGATCGGGAGACCTTCGCGTGGAACCAGATGGAGGTTCCCCTCGGCATCCTTCCCGGTGGCGGTGGCACACAACGGCTGCCACGCCTCATCGGTGCGGGACGCGCGATGGAGGTGGTGGTCGGTGCGGTGGACGTCGATGCTGACACCGCGGAGCGTTGGGGGTTCTTGAATCGGGCCTATCCGGGCGCGGAACTCTCTGCAGCTGTCGATGCCCTGGCGCGTCGCATTGCGTCGTTTCCCGTGTCGGCGGTGCGCCACGCCAAACGCGCGGTGTTGGCGGCAGAAGAACTACCCCTCGTCGATGGGCTGCGACGCGAGACGTTCCTGTTTCAGTCGATCCTGCGCGATCCCGATGCGGCCCCGACGATGCGTGCCTTCTTGGATGCGGGTGGTCAGACGCCCGAGTTTGAATCGCGCGTGGGCGATGCCATGGGCGAGTTACACGCCCGACGTGACGGTTGAGCGCAGGTCTGGGCGCGGTTGCTCAACTGAACCGCAGGCCGGTGAACTCGCCGGTGGAGCGCCACTGGTCGATGTAGTTGAAATAGGCCACGGGGCCGTCGGGGTGGCCGAGTCCGGCACGGCGTTGAGCACCGGAGGCCTCTTGCCCTTCATTGTTGTAGTAGCCGGGGGTGCAGGTGGGATCGCCCCCGAAGCTGCGCCCACCAGCGTCGAGTAGCTCCACCCATTCGGCTTGGGCTGTGGCGGTGACCTCCACCTCGGTGGCTGCCTGTGTGTCGGCGTGAGCGATCACCGCTGCCATGGTGGCGGCAGCCTCCACAAGGTTGTGTGGCACATTCGAGATCAGGTTCGCGCCTTGGGCGTGACCGATTACGTACATGTTGGGGAAACCGTGCACGTGCATGCCGTGGAAACTCACCATGCCATCAGCCCAGGCCGCCGACATTGTGAGGCCATCACGCCCCACCGGGTCGACGCCGGCTCGTCGGGTGAATTCGGTACCTACTTCGAACCCCGATGCGAAGATCAACACATCGAGTTCCCACTCGCGACCCGCGGCGATGACACCTCGTTCGGTCACTGACTCCACGCCGCGCCCATTGGTGTCGACAAGGTGGACGTTCGAGCGGTTGTAGGTGCCGAGGTAGTCGTCGTGGAAGCAGGGCCGCTTGCATAACTGCCGGTACCAGGGCTTCAGCGCCTCGGCGGTCGCGGGGTCGGACACCACATCATCAACGCGACTGCGGATTTCGTTCATCTTCTCGTCGTCGCTCTCGTGGTAGGCGGCGACGAGCGCGTCGGGGCCGCTGCGCTCAGGATGTTCCATCACCTTGTCGCGGATGCGTTGGGCGATATCTGTCCAGCCGTCGCGCACCAGGTCGCGATCGGCGAATCCTCCGGTCTGCAACACGGTGAAATTCTCCCGCCAGCGGCGTTGCCATCCCGGTCCAAGGTCTGGGGCCAACTCATCGGGGTCGAGAGCATGGTTGTTGCGAACATCGATCGACGACGGGGTGCGCTGGAACACGAACAATTCACCGGCGGCGCGACCGAGATGAGGAATGCACTGCACGGCGGTGGCACCGGTGCCGATGATGCCCACCCGCTTGTCGGCCAAGAGGTCCATCGGGTCGCCATCGGGGGAGCCACCGGTCACCGAATAGTCCCATCGGCTCGTATGGAAACTGGCGCCGGCGAAGTCAGTGATTCCTGTAAGGCCAGGCAGTTTCGGCTTCGACAGTGGCCCGGTGCCGATGCCCATGTGGCGGGCGCGCACCTCGTCGCCTTGATCGGTGGTGATCACCCACTGGTGATGCTCGGCATCCCAATGCGCACCGGTGACCCGCGTCGACAGCAGCGCGTCATCGTAAAGGCCGAAATGGGTGGCGATGCGTTGGCAGTGGGCGTGGATCTCGGGGCCCTTCACATATTTTTCCGACGGGAAATAGCCGGTCTCCTCCAGCAGCGGCATGTAGATCAACGATGCGGTGTCGCACTGCGCGCCGGGGTATCGATTCCAGTACCACGTGCCGCCCACATCGCCTGCGGTGTCGATCAAGCGCACCCGGTTGACGCCCGCAGATTTCAGCGAGGCCCCAGCCACAAGGCCGGAGAAACCCGCTCCGACGAAGGCGACGTCGCAGGCTGTCTCGGGGGTGTCGATCACGGTGGCACGTGAGATGGCATTGGTGTACGGGTCGTCGACGTAGTCGGCGAACACCCCTGAGGCCTCGATGTATTGATCGTTACCGTCGGCGCGGAGTCGTTTGGCTCGTTCAGCCGCGTACTTCTCACGCAGTTCGTCAGCGGTTGGTATCGGCGCCATGGGCGAACCGTGTCACATCTTCGTTTAGTGGCGCGAGTCGTCGTCGGCCATTGCCGTGGGCGACTACCGTTGTCGGTTCAGTCATGAACTACGTACCTCCATCTGAACATCAGGTGTTGGTGTTCCTGGTCCAACTTTCGGTGTTGCTGGTGGCGGCCCGGCTGTTCGGCCAGGCGTGCAAGCGCCTCGGACAGCCGGCTGTGGTCGGTGAGTTGGCCGCTGGCGTGCTCATCGGCCCGTCGGTATTCGGTCGCGTCGCGCCCGATGCATTCGAATGGCTGTTCCCTGCCGACGACGTGCAATCAGGCATGTTGTTCACGATCGGCTGGCTGGGCGTGATGCTGCTTCTGGTCATGACCGGTTTCGAAACGGATCTGGCACTGATCGGCCGGTTGGGTCGGGCAGCGGTGTGGGTCAGTGTTGGATCGCTTGTGTTGCCGTTCGCCATGGGTGCGGCCCTCGGTGCAGTGATCCCCGAATCGTTTTTATTCGCCGGGGAAGATCGGGTGATCTTTGGCCTGTTCCTCGCCACCGGGCTCACCATTTCCTCGTTGCCGGTGATCGCCACGATCCTCACCGATCTGCGACTGCTGCGACGGAACTTCGGTCAGTTGACCATCGCGGCGGGCATGGCCAACGACGTCGTGGGCTGGGTGGCTTTGGGCCTGATCGCTGGTCTGGTGTCCACCGGCCGGTTCGTGTTGAGCGAGTTCTTGACCACGCTGTTTGGCCTGCTGGTTTTTCTGGCGATCGCTGCGGCGCTTGGTCAGCGCATCGTCGACGCGGTGCTGCTCAGCCTTCGCCGGCGCGATGTGGGTGTTGCCGGATGGGTGACGATGTGCATCGCCATGTCGCTCGGCCTCGGCGCGATCACCCAAGCCCTTGGTGTGGAAGCGGTGCTCGGTGCATTTGTGGCCGGCATCTTGCTCGGGCGTTCGCGGTACACACGCCGCGATGTCGAAGAGCAGATCGAGACGATCACGTCGTCGGTGCTTGCGCCAATCTTTTTTGCCACTGCGGGTCTCCGCGTCGACATTGCCCTGTTGGCCGATGTGGAGGTGTTGGTGTGGGCCGTGGTGCTGATCGCTGTGGCCACGGTGTCGAAGTTCGCAGGTTCGTGGGCCGGTGCCCGGCTGTCGGGTTTGGAGCATCGTGAAGGGTTCGCCCTCGGCATGGCGCTCAATGCCCGTGGGGCCCTCGGCATCATCATTGCCGCGGTCGGCCTCGACCTCGGCGTGTTCAACGATGCGTCGTACGTGATCGTCGTGGTGATGGCAATTGCGACCAGCGTGGTGGCTCCACCTGCCCTGCGGGCATTGGTGTCGGGCTGGGCCGGTTCTGCCGAGGAGCAGGCGCGGCTGAAACGCGAAGAGCAGTTGGCCGGCAATCTGCTGGTGCGCAGCGGCAACATGTTGGTGCCGGTGACCTCGGAGAACTGCACTCCGCCACTGATGGGTTTCCTTGGTCATGGATTCCCGGCCGAGATGGGTGTCACCTTGTTGTCGGTGCCGGGAGCCGAACCGTCCGAGACGGCGATGTCAACCTGTGCGGAACTGTTGGGTGACCGGCGAGTAGACCGTGCGGTCGGCAGTGGCGATGCGATGTCGGCGGTCTCTTCGCAACTACAGGTGGGCTATGACCTCTCGGTGGCGCTCGTGCCGCCCGATGTGGAGTGGCCAGATATCGATGACGTCACCCGTGCGGTGCTGTCGCATCGTGACGCCCCGGTGGTGGTGTTACGTCCAACTCCCACGCAGATGTCGGCCATGTCGGGATTCCGCCGGGTGCTGTTGCCGGTGTCGGCCACCCGGCCATCGCGAGCAGCAGCGGAACTCGCCATTTCGTTCGCGGCGGCGTCGGGCGCGGTGGTGAAACTGCTGCACGTGAACCCCACCGAGGCTCCCACTCAGGTGCAGAGGATCATCCGATCAACATTCCGTAGCCACGAGCGCACGGTGGGCTCGTATGCCGATCCTGTCGGTCTGCAACTGCTGCAGGCCACGATGGCCACGGCCCGGGAGGCGGGAGTTCGCTGCGATCGCATCTTCTCTGAGCACCACTCGAAGGCCGAGGCCATTCTCGATGCCGCGGCGTCGCATTATTGCGATGTGATCCTGCTCGGTGTGGAGGCCCAAGAGGTGGCCGGCGAAGCGTTCCTCGGTCAGACCACGCGCCGAGTGTTGGCGACATCACCGACTGCGGTCGGCGTGGTGGTGTGGCCGTCATCATGAGGGATGCGCAATGGGTGTGACGATCGCCGTGGTCATGGCGATGCGTGCTGAGGCGGCGCCGGTGATTGCCGGTCTGGGAGCCCATGAGGTTTCTTCACCTGCCGCGTTGCCGCATCGGTGGTATGTGGCCGATGACGTCGGCGGCGCACGGGTGGTGATCGCGGTGAACGGTGTTGATGCACGCCACGGTGTCGATCTGATCGGCACGGAACCGGCGGTGATGAACACCACCGCGGTGTGCGCGGCGTTCAGCCCGGATGTGGTCGTATCGGCGGGAACAGCTGGTGGGTGGATGCACGCCAATGCCGAGGTGGGCGATGTGTATGTGTCGTGGCCCCATGTGGTGCGCCACGACCGCCGTATCGATCTCGACGGGCTGCGCGAGTACGGCATCGGTCGACACGAGGTGTGGGACGGCGCTGCAGATCTCGCGGCACACCTAGGTGCCCGGTTGGGTGTGGTCACCACGTCGAACGCTCTCGATGAGAGTGACATCGACCGCGACTGGATTCTTGATCTGCGTGGCGAGGTGAAAGAGATGGAGGCTGCGGCAGTGGCGTGGGTGTGCGAGGTGCACGGGGTGCCGTTCGTTGCGGTGAAGACGATTACCGATCTTGTCGATCATCCAGCTCCGACCGCCGAGCAATTCAGCGCAAACTTGTCGGCCGCGTCGACCCGACTCGCCGATGTCGTCCCGGCGTCGGTGAGGTATCTGGCCGATCGTCTCGGCAGCTAGGAACCGCTCATCCACACGTTTCGTGAATGTGGCGTGAACTGGGTCGCATCACCGGTGGGAATGCTCTGGCGGTCGTAGCCTGTTGACCATCGCACTGGAGCGCCGGGAAGACGGGTCGGCACAAACCCCTCAGACATCGTGATCGCAGCTCTCATCGTCGTGCACCTGCTCCTCGGAGCCGGATTGGTCGCCTCTGGCGACCGTGTGGGACGCCGCGCGTTCGCCATCGGGTGTGCAGCCCCGTTGGCCACGGTCGTGTGGTGGGTTGCCAACATCGGCACGATCGTCGATGGGGGAGAGGGCGACGCGATCGCCCAGCGCATCGAGTGGGTCCCCTCGCTCGGCTTGGCGCTCGACCTGCGAGTTGACGCATTCGCGGCGGTCATGCTCGCATTGATCTCGATCATCGGTGTGGCGGTCTGTGTGTATGCGGTGGCCTACTTCGGCCCCGACAAGCCGGGGCTGGGGCGTCTCGGCGGGTTGCTCATCATCTTCGCGGGGGCGATGACCGGAGTGGTGGTCAGCGATCACCTGCTTGCGCTCTTCGTGTTCTGGGAACTCACGTCGGTCACCTCGTATCTGCTCATCGGTAACGACGACCGCAATCCACGTGCTCGCGATGCCGCCACATCGGCCATCCTCATCACGGGTGCGGGTGGCTTAGCCATGTTGGCGGGGTTGATCCTGCTGGGCCAGGCCGCGGGTACCTATCGTTTGAGCGAGTTGGCGGGCGCATTCGATAGCAGCGCCGATGCAGCGGTGGGAATCGGGTCGGTGATCCTCATTTTGTTGGGTGCGTTCACGAAGTCGGCCCAGTGGCCGTTCTCAGGGTGGCTGCCCGGTGCCATGGTGGCCCCGACGCCGATCAGTACCTATCTCCATGCAGCCACCATGGTGAAAGCCGGCGTGTTCTTGGTGGCGCGTCTGGCTCCGGTGATGTACACCGTGGACGGGTGGCGGCCGATCGTGTTCGTCACCGGTGCGGTCACGATGTTCTTTGGCGGTTGGCGGGCCCTGCGTCAGGTCGATCTCAAGGTGCTGTTGGCACATGGCACGGTGAGCCAACTCGGCTTCATGATGATGTTGGCCGGTGCCGGCACGTATTCATTGACGCAGGCACTCGTCGTCGTGCTGCTGGCACACGGCGCGTTCAAGGCTGCTCTGTTCATGGTGGTCGGCATCGTCGACCACCAGTTGCACACGCGCGATATTCGCCGCATTACGGGAACCGACCGTCGCTGGTGGCCGGTGTATGCCACCGCGATCATCGGCGCCGCGTCGATGGCTGGTCTCCCGCCGCTGCTCGGCTTCATCGCCAAGGAGAAGGCGTTGCTCTACACCGCCGAGGGATATTTCGGGGGTAACGGTGTGGTGGCGGGCGCCATCGTGGCCGGGTCGGTGCTGACCTTTGCATATTCGGCGCGGTTTGTGCTCGGTGTATTCGGCCGACAGGCCGAACCCGCAACCGCCGATGATGAACATCCAATGGTGCAGATCACCACGGTGGCGCCGCCGTCGGCGCGGTTCGTGGCACCTGGGGTCGTGCTTGCCGGATTCTCTCTCGTTGCCGGTGTTGCCCCGGTGATCGTCGACGACCTTGTCCATGCCGCGACGGTCGCTCTGCACCCCGGAAGCCATCCATCAGCGGTGAAGTTGTGGGCGGGTTTCAACGTGGCTGTTTGGTTGTCGGTGGCGGTGATCGCGGCCGGGTCGGTGCTGGTGGCGGTGCGCCACCGGGTGGAATCCGCCCAAGATGTGTTACACCGACCCATTGCGTCGTTGCCGACCGCTGACCGATCGTTCTGGGCGCTGGTCACCGGGGCGTTGACCGGTGCAAAGCGGGTAACCCGTGTTCTTCAGAATGGATCACTTCCCGTCTATCTCGCCGTGATTCTTTCGGTAGTCGCGATCGGCCCGACGATCGTTGTCGTTGGTGCCGTGGGTGGATTCGACGTCGTGGATGGCCCTGATGTGTTTGTCGATTCATGGGTGAACGTGGTGGTGTCCGCGGTGATCATCGCGGCCGCGCTTGCTGCAGCGGCATTCCGTCGACGCATTGCCGCTGTGCTGATGTTGGGCGCAGTCGGGTATGCCATGGCGGGCTTTTATGTGTTGAGGGGAGCACCAGACCTCGCGCTGACCCAGTTCGCCATCGAGACGTTGGCCACCGTCTTGTTCGTTCTCGTGATGCGGGCGCTGCCGCCGTACTTCCGTGCTGAGCGCACAGCAATCTCTGCGCCTTTCCGGTTGCTGATCTCGGCTGCAGTGGGCATCGGCGTATTCGTATTTGCTCTGGCGGCCACCGGCGCTCGCGATGAGGTCGCATCCGATTCGATCTCGGCGGAGATGTTGGAGCGTTCGATCCCCGACGGCAAGGGCTCCAACGTCGTCAATGTGATCTTGGTGGATTTCCGAGGGCTCGACACGTTGGGCGAGATCACCGTGCTCGTCGTGGCCGCACTCGGAGTTGTGGCGCTCACCCGTGTGGCCCGCCGCGGAGCAGCCACACCCAACCGTATGGCTGAGTCGCCCGTGGTCAATGCATCGGCGCGGCTGCTCTTCACGTCCATCACCGTCTTGTCGCTGTATTTCTTGTTCGCCGGACACAATCAGCCAGGGGGCGGCTTTGTCGGCGGGTTGACAGCTGCGGCCGGGCTCAGCCTCTTATATGTGGCCGGTGGCCGACAGCGCCTAGCAGCACTGTTGCCAGTGAGACCGTGGATCGTTCTCGGCGTAGGCCTTGCGATATCTGTCGTGACCGCCATCGTGCCGATGTTGCTTGGTGGTGAGGTTCTTGAGCACGCACTGTGGAGTCTGGACATCCCGATTCTTGGCAAGGTGAAGACAACGTCGGCGTTGCCGTTCGACGTGGGTGTGTATCTCGTTGTCGTTGGTCTGGTGTTGATGGCGTATGAGGCATTTGGCGATGACCCCGATGACGTCAGTGAACGTCTTGCAGCGGGGAGTACGTTATGAGCCTCCTACTGGCAGTCGTGGCCGCCGTGTTGTTTGCGGCTGGAACGTGGCTCTTGTTGCAACGCCGTCTGACCCGCATCGTGATCGGTATTGGTCTGCTCGGCCATGGGGCAAACCTGTTGTTGGTGACTTCCGGAGGACGTGCCGGGCGATCACCGGTGCTGGACGGCACCGTGGGAGATCCGGCGCAGTACTCCGATCCACTACCGCAGGCGCTCGCACTGACAGCCATCGTCATCACGTTTGGTGTTACTGCGTTCCTGCTTGCTCTGGGGTATCGGAGCTGGCAGATCAATCGCGACGACAAGGTGGAAGATGACATCGAAGATCGCTTGGTGTCGCGCCGTCACCGCACCGATGGGCCCGAGGGCCCCATCGACGATGGCGATCCGGATACCACCGAGTTTGAGGTAGGCGAGGGGCAGGTGTCGTGAATACGTCTCTGCTTGCCGTCCCGGTCGTCGCACCGATTCTGGGTGCTGCGATCGCCGTCGTGGTTGGTGTGCGGCGCGAGTTACAACGTGCCGTGACGGTCACAGTGCTCTCGGTCATGGTCGTGGTGGCGGCTGTCGTACTTGCTCGCGTTGATGAGCACGGCCACCTGGTGGCGCGGGCGGGTGGCTGGACGGCGCCCCTCGGCATCACACTCGTCGTCGATCGCTTTGCGGCAATCATGTTGCTGGTATCGACCATCGTGTTGCTGATCGTTGCCGTGTACGCGATGGGGCAGGCGGGCGAAGAACGCGAGCGGGTGTCATTCCATCCGCTGTATCTCGTGCTTGCCGCTGGAGTGTCGACCAGTTTCGTTACCGGCGACCTGTTCAATCTCTTTGTCGCTTTCGAGATGATGCTTGCAGCCTCATACGTGCTGATCACCCTTGGTGGCCGACCGGATCAAGTGCGTGCTGGCATGACGTATGTCGTGATTTCTCTTGTGGCATCAACGCTGTTCATCACCACCCTGGCGCTGTTGTACGCCGCAACCGGCACGGTGAACATGGCTGATCTTGCAATTCGCCTGGGTGAGGTCGACCCCGCGCTGCGACATGGTTTCTCGGTGATGCTCCTCATCGTGTTCGGGATTAAGGCTGGGCTGTTCCCCTTGTTCTTCTGGCTTCCCGATAGTTACCCGACCGCACCAGGCCCGGTGACCGCCATCTTCGCGGGTCTGCTCACCAAGGTCGGGGTGTATGCCATCGTGCGGACCCAGACCCTCATGTTCCCGCCTGGTCGCGGCGGCGCGGATTGGGGTGATGATCTCTTGCTGTGGGTGGCCGGTGCCACCATGGTCGTTGGTGTGGTCGGCGCGATTGCGCAAGATGACATGAAGCGAATACTCGCGTTCCACATCATCTCCCAGATCGGCTACATGATCATGGGTCTCGGCCTGTTCACCGTCGCCGGTGTCGCAGCCGCGGTGTTCTACGTGATTCATCACATCGTGGTGAAGACAGCTCTGTTTTTGGTGGCGGGTTTGGTCGACCGGCGTGCGGGTACCTCGCGGTTGAGTTCCGTGGGAGGGCTTGTGCGCACAGCACCTGTTATCGCCGCGCTTTTTGCCGTACCCGCATTGAGCCTCGCGGGGTTACCGCCATTCTCCGGATTCCTAGCGAAGTTCTCCCTCACCGATGCGGGGCTGGCGTCGTCATCACACGCGATCGTGGCTGTCGGCCTCGGTGTGGGGCTCTTCACATTGTTCTCGATGACTAAGATTTGGACCGGGGTGTTCTGGGGAGATCCCGACACCGCCCCCGAGCGGACGCCGCAAACGGGTGATCGGTTTGGTGGGCCATTGCCAATGGTGCTTGCCACGCTGTGCCTCGTCGGCGTGTCGGTGGCGTTCTCATTGTGGGCGGGGCCGATTCACGAGCTGTCGCAGCGCGCAGCCATCGATCTTCTTGACTCCACCGGCTACATCGAGGCAGTCCTCGGCGGAGGGGCACCATGAGGCGGGTGACCGTTGGCGCCGTGGTGTGGCTGACCACGCTGTGGGTTTTGCTGTGGAATGACATCTCGGCTGCCAATGTGATGTCGGGTGCGGTGTTGGCCGTTGTGGTGCTGGCGTCGAGTCGCTTGGCATCGACGGTGTGCGTTGGCTCGGATAATGGGGATCGCCCCCGAATATCGCCGCTGCATCTCGTCTACTTCGTGGGCTATGTCATGGTGCAGTTGGTGCGATCCAACTTATTCTTGGCCTGGGAGATCATGACCCGCAAGAACACGATCCATGCCGGAATCATCGCGGTGCCGATGCGGACCAGCAGCGAGTTGACCATGCTGGTCGTGGCCAACGTGATCACTCTTACGCCGGGGACGGTGACAATTGAGGCCAAGGAGTCACCCGCGGTGCTGTACGTAAACGTGTTGCACCTCAATGATGTGGAGCGCGTACGTGTGGATCTGCGCCGGCTTGAGAGCATCTGTGTACGGGCATTTGGGTCTCGGTCCGCTCGGGCGCAACTGGCAGACGGAGAAGTGGTCTGATGCTCGTGTTGATCACGTTTGCTTTTTTGCTGTTGGCAGGTGGCGCGGGATGTTTCTTGTATCGGTTGTTTCGCGGGCCGTCGGTGGCGGACCGAGTCATTGCACTCGATGGCTTCTTGATGACCGTGACCTGCGGAATCATGGTCGAGGTGACCCGAGAGGAATCGGTGACCTCGCTCGACACGGTGCTGGTGGTTGCCGTGGCAGCGTTCGTGGGGACCGGTGTTCTTGCTCGCTATGTGGAGCGCCGCGCCGATGAGAGCGAGGGTGCGTGATGGACATCATTGCCGGCGTGCTGATGGTGTTCGGTTCCGGCCTCGTGCTGTTGGCCGGTGTCGGTGTCGTGCGGTCGTGGGGTATCTACGCCCGCATGCATTCGGCCGCGAAGGCTCCGACGCTCGGCATCTTGGCAATCGCCGTCGGGTTGGCCCTTGCGGTGCGCTCTACCACGGCATTGGTGACGGCATTGCTCATCGTCGTGTTGCAGTTGGTGACCGGGCCGGTTGGTACGCATCTGCTCGGCCGGGCGGTGTACCGCCGTATGCGCCCCAAACTTGACGGAGTTGACGAGCTTGCGCGCGATGAGTCCGTTGGCGACGATTCAGACGGCGTTGCGGGTGCCGAAACTGAATCTGGTCGTTAGAGGTTGTCGCTGGCCGTGGTTGGTGTCTCCGGCTGTCGGCACACACGCAGCGGATCGGATGCTGTCGGTCGGTGTCGGGCGTGCGCCACCCCGGGCTCGGTCTGCGCCACGGAGCGTTGTAGGTTCGGGTTATGACGCTCACCATGCCCACTGCCCGTTTTGGTCGCACTGGCCATGAGTCCTCGCGGGTCATCTTCGGCGCAGCCGCGCTGGGTGAAATGAGCTCCCATCGTGCTCTGGCAACGATCGAGGCTGCTGTTGCTGCGGGCGTGAACCATCTCGATACGGCGCATTCCTACGGGCGTGCCGAAGACCTGATGGCGCCATGGCTGGCGGAGCACCGCCAGGAGGTGTTCCTCGCGACCAAGACCGGAGAGCGCACCGCCGACGCCGCATGGGCTGGAGTGAATGATTCGTTGCGTCGCATGGGAGTCGACCAGATCGACCTCATCCAACTGCACAACCTGGCCGAGGAGGATGAGTGGCGCACCGTGTTCTCGCCGGGAGGCGCCCTTGAGGCCGTGGTTCGGGCACGTGACGAGGGGCTGGTGCGTTTCATCGGGGTGACCGGCCATGGCATGTCGATTCCGGCCATGCATCTGCGGAGCCTCGCCGAATTCGATTTCGACACGGTGTTGTTTCCGTACAATCGGTCGTTGCTGACCGATTCGCGGTACGCCGACGAGGTGGAAGAACTGGTGAGTCTGTGCGGGTCACGCGATGTTGCGGTGCAGACCATCAAGTCGATTGCGAAGGGCCGTTGGGACGAGTCCTATGAGGGTCCGCGGTATTCGTGGTACGAACCGTTGCGGGATCCGGCGGCCATCGACCGGGCGGTTCGGTTCGTGCTCGGACGTGATCGGCTGTTTTTGAATTCGACCAGTGATGCGACGTTGTTGCCGGCCGTGTTGGAGGCAGCGCAGTCTGCTCGGGTGGGCGATGTGCCGACCGATAACGAGTTGCTGTCCGATATTGCTCATCAGGGCATCACGCCGCTCTTCGATCGTGGAGATCTCGCTGCGATCTGACCGACTGTTCGGCGCCGTCAGATTCTGAAGTCCACTACGAGTGGGGCGTGGTCGCTCCATCGTTCGGCGTAGCTCGGGGCGCGATCCACGTGGCTGGCCGTTGCTCGTTCCGCGAGTTCAGGTGTGGCCACCTGGTAGTCGATGCGCCACCCGACGTCACGATCAAAGGCCTGCCCGCGGAAACTCCACCATGTGTAGGGCCCATCGATATCGCCGGCAATTGAGCGGGCGATATCGACCCATCCGAGTTCATCGAACCAGCGATCGAACCAGGCGCGTTCGACCTCGAGGAAGCCCGCCGAATTGCGGTTGCCCTTCCAGTTCTTGATGTCGCGGGTGGTGTGGCCCACGTTGAAGTCACCGGTGATCAACACATGACGTCC
>JAFMNE010000025.1:28809-30977 GCA_017859395.1 Ilumatobacteraceae bacterium
ACCCCGAACGTATGTTCGATTGCATGATCAGCGCCGGTGGGTCTCGCGAGCAGCAGGGGTTCACCCTCATGCCGCTACTCGGGGTGCCCGATGCTGCGCTCAACATTGCACGGTCGGTCGATGTCGACGCCATGTCGTCGGCACGTGTGGTCAACGCGTGTCGGTAGCCAGTGGTGTCAGTTATCCCGTGGTGTCGGTTACACCGCTGGCCGGGAGCGTTGTGCCGTTAGTTCTCGGCGATCCAGTTGCCGTGGAAGCCGTTCGGTACACGGACCGGCAGGTGCACCACGGCCACGGGGTCGTCGGCAAGAGCATCAGCGCTGAATACGCACAGATCAGAGCGGTCGGTGTCGCGGTCATGTCGCAGGGCCATCACCCAGCCATCATCTTCGGCGGTGGAGCCGTCGCGAGGAATGAACACCGGTTCGCCGTAGCCCATCCGGTCGTTGTCGGTGCGGCGCACCACGGTGCCCGTTGTGGTGTCGATCCGGCACAACGTGTCCTGGCTCAGTCCCGACCCGAGCCCTGCGGTGTAGCCATACCGGTGGCGTCGTCCCACAAGATCTTCACGAATACGAGGGAACTCTTGGGGATGATCGTCGAGCGTTGACGTCGATACCGATCCGCTGTCCAGATCGAGAACCCAGCGGTCGAGACGCGGTCGACCTTCGTTCGGACCACGCCGCTCAGTGTCGAACATCTTGGGGTGCCGCACTGCGTCGAGCACGACGCGTCGGCCACCGTCGGGGGTGATCTCGTCGTAGGCGTTCAGGGGATGGAAGATGTAGCAGGGGTCGATGTTGAACCACTGCACGTCGCCGTGCGGGTTGCCAGCGACCCCGTCGGGTGCGTCATCGCGGGGCACCAACCCGATGCGGGGCTGGTAGTCGTGGAACCATCGATACGGCAGGCTGCCGGCCATCGCGGCCTCCATGTCGAACAGCACCGGAAGGTCGAACACCAGCGCGTACCGTTCGGTGATGGCGGTGTCGTGGATCATCGGTGATCCCGGAAGCTCGATGTCGCGTGTGGCGCGCACCCGGCCGTCGGTGCCCACCACGAGGTACTGCACCCGATTGCCCCAGCCCCAGTAGTAGGCCATCACGTGTAGTTCACCGGTTGCTGCATCCAGTTTGGGGTGGGCAGAGAATGAATAGGGGAGCGACCCATCGAGATCCGAAATGGCCACAGTGGCCAGTTCGTCGTCGAGTTCAACCGGTGGCGCGCCACCTTCCACAAGGGCCAGGGTGCGACCCGCGAATCCGATCACGTTGGTGTTGGCCGAGAACGACATGTGATCTGCCGGCCACGGGTTTGGTGGGGCTGATTCACCGAGCGTTGCTACGACTTCGTCATTTCGTACCCAACGGTTGCGGTACCACTCGGCACGTCCGTCGCGCAGCGAGATGCCGTGCACCATCCCGGTGCCGGTGAACCAGTGGTAGGTCGCTGGGTCTGGTGGGGTGACGGGGTTGGGGCCGTTTCGGAGGTAACGGCCGCACAGTTCAGCGGGCAAGGTGCCGGTGATCGTGAGGTTGACCGCGGTGGTCTCCACATCGACCGGTGCCATATTGCCGGCAAGGAACGGGTTGGTGCTCGAGGAAGTGGCGCCCATGGGGGCAGCGTTGCCCAGAACCTGACCGTCGTCAAGCAGTGTCACGCAGGCAGCGTCACGCGATCAGTATCACGGAAGCCGCACCGTCGGAGCGTGCACAGGTGCTGTTAACGCTGCCGTATCGGCGGTGCTGTCGTGTGGCGCAGCCGTGATCGCTGGGCGGCCCACCACGTAGCGATTCCCACCGCGCCTCCGATCAGCACCACGGTGACGCCTTCGAGGACCGGCTCATCGACCACGCGCATCGTCGCTCCCACCACGGCGATCAGCACCATGACGGACGCGGCAACCAGTAGTTCGATCCACTGTCGTCGAGCCGCGATCGCAAAGAGACATGCCGCTACAACAATCACGGGTGCGGTCCCGGCCAATACATCGTGTTCGCCGAACCACACCGAGGTTGCACTGACGAGAACTACAGCAGCCACAAGCCGGAGGGTCACATCGGCGACGCGTCGGCCGGTGGCAATGGTGATGAGGCCGCAGGCGAGAGCTGTGAACATCGCGGCACCAACGGTGGCCGAGGTGTCGAGTAGCGCGGTGATGGCTCCCA
>JAFMNE010000064.1:0-3417 GCA_017859395.1 Ilumatobacteraceae bacterium
GAGCGGGCTGGGTCAGATCCGGACGAAGCCGTTCACGTCAACGATGATGTCGGCCTCGCCGTAGACGTACACACAGATGGTGCCGGTGTCCGACAGCGGGGTGAACACCGCATTCGCCACGGTGTCACCAACATCGAAGTTCACGTTCGACGCATTCGGGATGGCGCCGCACGGATACACCGTGACGTAGCCAGCGGCAGTGGCGCCGGTGACGGTCACGTTCAGTGATGCCCCGGTGACCCGATCGGTGGGGATCCCGGCACGGCCGGTGATCTTCACCTCGATGGGTGCTCCGGTGCCATCGGCGCGGCCCACTCGGCTGCTGGCATCCGGTGTGCGGGTATCGGCCAAACGTGTGGGCCGCAGGGCCTGGTAGCCCTCGCCGTCGACGAACCAACCGTTCACATCGACGATCACGTGTGCGGCACCGAACACGTACACACAGATCGAACCGGTGTCGGACAGCGGCGCAATCACGCCGTTGGCCACGGTGTCGCCAGGTGTGAAGTTCAGGTTCGACGAATTGGGTGTGGTGCCGCAGTCGTAGACGGTGGCGTATCCCGCCCCGATTGGCGACGAGGTATCGGTCACCGTGAGATTCATGGTGACTGCATCGACGCCGTCGCCGGGCACTCCTGAACGGCCGAGCATTGGGATTTCCAAGATGTAGTCGCCGCCGACGCGGACGGCAGGCACGTCGCCGAGGCCGCTGCGAGTGTCGGCGCGACGCGTAGGCGTGACCGGTTCGAAGCCGTTGTTGGCCATCACGGCACCGTTCACGTCGGCGATGATGTGTGCCGAGCCGTACACGGTGAAACACACTGTGCCGTCGGCAGACAGCGGAGTGAGAACCGAGTTGGCGACCGTTGCGCCATCGGCGAAGTTCACGCTGGATGTGTCGGGCACGGTCGCGGTGCACGGGTACACGGTGATGTAACCGAACCCGCCGCGAGTCGACGTGGATGTTGCGGTGACGTTCAGCGACACAGCGCTCACACCGGTGGCTGGCACACCGGCGCGACCGGCGACCACCACTTCGATGCGTTCAGCATGAGCCAGTGGTGTGACGCGGTCGATGCCGGTGGCACTGCGGGTGTCGAGCAGACGATCGGGCGACACAGCGGTGATCGGTGCGCTCCACGGATCAGCCGTGTCGGGTTCCACAGGGGCAGGTTCAGGGGTCGGCTCGGGCTCTGGAGACGGCTCGGGTGTTGGTTCCGGGGCAACAGGTGTGGCCGTGACCTCGGCGGAGGCGGCGGAGGTGGTGCCGTCGATATCGGTGCTGGTAACGCTGAATCGGTAGGTGATGTCGTTGGCCAGTCCGTCGATCACACATGAGGTGAGGTCTGCAGCCACCGTGCACCCACTGGCCGGCTCACCGGTCACCGTGTGGCTGGCGAGTGCGATCGAATGCGTGTCGTCGACGGTCCATGACACGGTCACCGATCCGTTGCCGGCTGCGGCGCGCACGTTGGTCGGTGCGTTTGGTACGGGCGCCGCGACCGGTGCGGGCGAGCCCACACGCAGCAGGCGGTTTGGGCTGTTCACACCGGCGTCGCTGATGATGCCGTCGATCGATTCGTTCACCAAGGTGGCGCGCACGTCCGCAGGGGTTGCGCTGGGGTCGAGAGCAAGAATCATCGCGGCCGCTCCTGCCACGTGAGGCGATGCCATCGATGTCCCGCTGTAGGTGGCTGTGTCATCGTCCGAGCCGATACCGGCCGCGATGATGTCGACACCTGGGGCGAAGATGTCGACGCATGATCCGGTGTTGGAGAACCAGGGGCGTGCGTCGGCACTGTTGGTTGCAGCCACGGTGATGGCTGATGGTTCACGTGCCGGCGACACGTTGCACGCGTTCTGGTTTTCGTTGCCCGCGGCAACGACCACCACGAAGCCCGCGGCCACAAGATCGGCCACGGCATCATCGAGAGCGGGAGAGGCCGGGCCACCCAGGCTGAGGTTCACCACGCCACGTCGGCCGTCGGCGTCATGGGTCAGGATCCAGTCGAGGCCGGCGACCACGCCCGAGGTTGTGGCACCACCACCGCAGTCGAGAACGCGCACGGGCACCACCACGGCGTCGTCGGCGAGTCCGAATCGATCACCCACAGCGGTGGATGCCACATGGGTGCCGTGGCCATGGCAATCAACCCAGCTGCTGTCGCCGGCCACGGTGCTGTAGCCATCGAGGAGGCGGTCGCCGAATTCATCGTGAGGGCGGATGCCGGTGTCGACCACGTACACCACGGTGCCGTCACCACGGGTGCGGGTGGCGTAGAGATCATCGAGTGGCAAGGCGTCCTGGTCGACGCGGTCTTGGCCCCAGCTGGCAGCAAAATCGACGCGCCCCGAGGTGTCGGCAACGGTGAGAGGTGCCGACACCTTCGAGGCGGGCGATGCTCCGATGGCGTTCGATGAGACGACGGTGAAGGTGTAGGTGGCGCCAATAGTGAGCCCATTGATGGTGCACGCATCAGGCCCCGACGCCCACGTGCAGGTGGCGCCGCCGGGCGATGCGGTGGCGACTTGGGCGGTGATGGGCACCGTGGAATCGCCGCGGGTCCATGTCACGGCCACGGCACCGTCGCCGATGTTCACGGCGCGCACGCCAGAGGGTGCGTCCGGCGCGGCAGCTGGTTCGAATATCCAGTTCAGAGTGATCGCACCGCGGCTGCCATTCCAGCCGTCGACCGCGATGTGGTGGGCAACGCCAGCATCAACTTCAAATTGCACGCGAGAGGTGAGCGCACCGCCGGCGTCGTCGTTGGTGGCCACAGTGGCGAGTGCGTCGACGCGGTCACCGATGTGGGCGCCGAGCATGGTGTCGAAGTTGGAGCCGACCGTTGTGACGGTGAGGCGGCCCGGCACATCGGGGGTGTAGGTGAACCACATCGATGCAAAGGGTCCGAATGGGTGTGCGGGTTCGCCGGTTTCGGCGGTGGCGAATGCATTCGACGATGTGACGGTTCCCGAGGTCGCAGTGAGTTCATTGGCGTTTGCGAACGTGTCGTTGGCGTTGCCGAGCACGATGGTCGCACTACGGCCGGCGCTGGTTCCTGCGCTGTTGCGCGCTGTCACCGTGACGGTGTGCTCCACCCAGCGGCCGAGACCATCAAGAGTGCATGTCATGACATCAGGGGTGGTCGAACAGCCGACTGAGGTGCCGTCCACAGCAACGTCGTAGGCGAGGATTGGTGCCCCACCGTCGTTAGCGGGCGCGGTCCATGTGGCGATGACCGCATTGCCTGATTCGGCAAGGCTGAGAGAGGCCGGTGCGGCGGGTACGTCGGGGGTGGTGTCCACCGTGAGGTCGATGGCGGTGGCCAGCACGCCAGCGGTGTCGGCTGCGGCGGCGTGGCGGATGGTGTAGGTCTGTTTGGCGACCACGTCGACCTCGGCGGTGGGCGTCGCTGC
>JAFMNE010000064.1:3747-5661 GCA_017859395.1 Ilumatobacteraceae bacterium
TGAACCCCAACTGGCGACCCGCACCCAATATGTGGTGCTGGCGGTGGTGGCGAACTGGACGCGGCTGCGCAGTGAGTAGACCCCGTCGATGTAGTGGTCGTCGTTGTAGGTCACGCGGGACAAGGCGCCGATGGGCGAGCCGGTGTACACGCCGAGCACGGTGTCGAAGCTCGAGCCAACGGTGTCGATCACCGCGGTGCCGGCTCCCGTGGTAGTGAGCGAGTACCACCGGGTGGCGCCACCGGTGCCGGCATCGAGGGACGGTTCGCCGGGTTCGACCGTGGCTGTTGAGTTGTTGTCGGTAAGCGTGCCGCTGGCACCGTTCAGAGTGCGCGCACCGGCCCAATCGTCGTTCGTGACCGAAATGGTGATGGGGTTCGATGGCGCACTGTCAGGCGATGACCCCCAAGGGTTCGCTGCAGTCACGGTGATGGTCCACGTGCCGCTGGTCAGTCCGGCGATGTCGCAGGTGAGCGGGCCCGCGGTCCATGCGCAGGTCGCCGGTGAGGCGATGCCGGTGGTGGATCGCGCTTGAGTGCTGTACGAGGCGATTTCGCCGGTGCCGCTGTCGGCCGGTGCTGCCCATGTGACGGTCACGGTGCCGTTGTTGTTCACGGCGGTGACGTCGGTGGGGGCACCGGGTGCGATGCCGTCGCCGGGCGAAAGGAACAGCAGATAGTTGGGGCTGCCCGCGCCCGCGTTGGTCACCTTTCCGACCGTGCGTGATGCGAGCAGGGTGGAGGTGACGGCGGCGGCGTTGGCGGTGGTGTCTTCACCCCACAGCACGGCGGCTGCGCCCGCGACATGCGGGGCGGCCATCGAGGTGCCGGAAATTGTGTTGGTCGCGTTCGATGGCGATGCCGAGGAGATCCATGTGGAGGTGATGCTCTGGCCGGGGGCGAACATGTCGAGACATGACCCATAGTTCGAGAATGAGGCGCGGGCGTCGCTGCTGGTGGTCGCGCCGATGGTGATGGCCGAGGGTTCGCGAGCGGGTGAGGAGTAACACGCATTGTTGTTGGAGTTGCCGGCGGCCACGACAGTGATCACACCGTCGTCAACGAGCGATGCGGTGGCGGCGTCAAGCGATGATGACGCGCCGCCGCCGAGGCTCATGTTGGCCACCGCGGGCCCGGTGGTGTGGTCACCAATCACCCAGTTGATCGCGGAGACAATTGTGGATGTTGAGGTGCTGCCTGAGCAGGAGAACACGCGTACTGGCACCAACCTGACGTCTTTGGCAAGGCCGTAGGTGGTGCCACCGACGGTGCCGGCCACGTGTGTGCCATGGCCGTTGCAGTCGTCGGTGGCCGAGGCCAGTTCGTTGGGCATGAAGTTACGGCCGGTCGCGAGACGACCGCTGTAGTCGGTGTGGGGGGTGATGCCGGTGTCGATGATGTAGGCGGTGACGCCGCTGCCCGTGGATCGGTCGGTGTAGGCGCCGTCCAGTGGCAGGCTGACCTGATCGCTGCGGTCCACACCCCACGGTGGGTCCAACTGGGTGTCGTTCAAGGTGACGATGGCATCGTTGTCCACCCAGGCGACACCGGGCATGGTCTTCACTTCGGCGAGTTGGCCTTCGGTGAGAACCGCGAGGTGGCCGTCGAAGGCGAGGTCGTAGGTGGCGAGGATGTTGGCGCCCAGTGCGGACACGACCGCATCGCGTTCGTGAGCGGCTGCATCGTCGGCGTAACCGATGAGATAGCGGTACGGAATGGGGGTGCCGGCCGGCCCATCGGGCAGTTCGCCGAGGTCACGGGCGCGCGCCAGGGCTGCGGCATCGGTGGTATCACCGGCGACCACATCGTCGTTGAGGCGCACTCGACGGTCGATTTCAATTGATGCGACGGCGGGGTGGTCGGCGAGCACGGAGATCTGCTTCTCGCTCAGTACTGCCTCGATCACACCGACGGC
>JAFMNE010000064.1:6222-7278 GCA_017859395.1 Ilumatobacteraceae bacterium
TTTCTGGTCTGATGACGGTGTGGGGGACACGCCAACTGCCGTGGTTGAGGAACCAGGTGACCTGTCGCCGGGTGCACGGTGGGGAATCGTCGCCGCCGCGTTCGTGTCGACGTTCACCGTCTTCGGCATCGTCTATTCGTTCGGCGCGTTCTTTGATTCGATGGCCGCCGAGTTCGGCACCGGTAAGGGCGTGACGGCGCTGATGTTCTCGTTGACGACGTGCTTTTACTTCCTTGGCGGAGTGGTCACGGGGCGCCTCGCCGACCGTCATGGACCGCGGCCGGTGATGTTGGTCGGTGCGTTCAGCTTGGGAGTGGGCCTGTTGCTCACGGCCGCGGTACCGAACATCTGGTTGGGGTTCGTGACGTATGGCGTGGGGGTGGGCACGGCGACAGCGTGTGGGTATGTGCCGATGGTGGCCTGTGTGGGGGGCTGGTTTACGCGGCGTCGCACGGTCGCGCTTGGCCTGGCAGTGGCGGGTATCGGCGCAGGCACGCTGGTGTGTGCGCCACTTGCGGCGGGGCTGATCGATGCGTATGGCTGGCGCACCACCTATGTGATCTTTGCGGTGGGTGGCACCGTGGCGATGCTGCTGGCGTCAATTGGGGCAGTGCGTCCGCCGATGGTGGGCGATGGCGGCACGTTCGACCTTCGGGCCTTGGTGCACGATCGACGCTTTCTCACCATCTACGCAGCGTCGTTGATCGCGACGATGGCGCTGTTCACACCGTTCGTGTTCGTGAAGACCTACGCGACTGATCGCGGTATCTCATCGGGTGCGGCGGCAGCGATTGTGGGCTTCATCGGGGCGGCGTCGATTGTCGGCCGGCTTGGTCTTGGTGCGCTGGGGGCGCTGGTAGGTCCGGTGCGACTGATGCAGTTCTCATTCTTCGTCATGGCGGCATCGTTCACGCTGTGGCTGGTGGCGGGTGACCGATATTGGGTGCTGGTGCTGTTCGCCGTGGTGCTTGGTGTGGGGTATGGCGGATTCATTGCGCTATCTCCCGCGGCACTGTCGATTCTGTTCGGCACGAATGGTTTGGCGACGATTTTGGG
>JAFMNE010000065.1 GCA_017859395.1 Ilumatobacteraceae bacterium
AAGCGCGATGGCCATCGCAATGAGCCCCGCCGCGATCATGGCAGCTTCGTGGGCGCGCATCCGATGGTCGCCCACAGCCAACATCGACCGATGCGCACCCACCGACAAGATCGAACCCGTGGATGCGATGCTCAAGATGGACCCGGCGGATGCGACGCTCAGAATGGACCCAACTGATGCAATCGAGAGCAGTGACCCGGCTGATCCAACACTGAGGATCGACCCCACCGACGTTTGCGAACCAATCGAGCCGACCGATGCGGTAGACGCGATCGACCCGACCGAGAGTGTCGATGCGACGGAACCGTGGCCGCTCTCGGTCATCGGAGCGCGTCTGCGAGCCGCCCGGCCGACCACCCGAGAGCATCGGCCGCATCGCTGAGCAGCGCTCGCAGTCCTATGAACCCGTGAATCTGCCCCGGATACTCACGCAATTCGGTGGTTACTCCGGCTGCGGTCAATGCCGCGGCGTAGGCATTGCCCTCGTCGCGCAATGGATCAAAACCAGCGGTGATCACCGAGGCCGGTGCGCTGCGAGCGAGTCGTGCGCTGTCGGTATGCGACGGCGACACCGACGGGTCATCTGGCGCGATCCCGGTGCCATCGAGATAGTGCCCGATGAACCACCGCATTCCGGCTTCGGTCAGCAGGTATCCCTCTGCATTTTCCTTCACCGATGGCGACGAGAAGGTCAGGTCAACCGCAGGGTAGATCAGCAGCTGATGCACCAGACGGTCGGCCTCCTCCAGGGCGACGAGTGCGGCAAGGTTGCCACCGGCGGAGTCACCACCGACCGCGACACGGTTCGGATCCACTCCGATCTCTCGGCCGTGTTCCAACACCCACTCGGTAACCGCCATGCAGTCGACCACCGCGGCCGGAGCAGGGTGCTCGGGCGCGAGCCGATAGTCCACGCTGATCACATCGCATCCAGCGCCTGCGGAGAGGTCCCGACAGACAGCATCGTGAGAGTCAAGGGATCCAATCACCCATCCCCCACCATGGAAGAACAGCAACGCCGGAGAACGGCCGGCGGCGGAGTGCCGGTAGTGCCGACAGGCCACACCGTCGATATGGAGGTCGTACACCTCGGCGACATCGCCACCAGGTCCTCCCATCTCCTGCATCAGAGAAAATCCCAGTCGGGCGTCTTCAGGGGTGCCCTGTTCCATTGGCGGGTGGCCGGCCTCGGCCATCATCGCGAGAAGGCCAGCAGCAGCAGGATCAAGTGCCATCGATGAAGTCTGTCACATCGCCCATTCGACAAGATCACGGTCGATCTCGTCGATGCTGCGGCGGCCCGATAGCGCCATCGTCCGCTCCATTCCATCGCGGAAGAAATCGAGCAGGTGGGCAACACCACGTTCCCCCGCTGCTCCCATGGCATACAGGTACGGCCGGCCGATCGAGCACATGTCAGCCCCGAGAGCGAGAGCTTTGATGATGTCGGACCCGCGCCGCACTCCGCCGTCGCAGATGATGGTGATCTGCTCACCGACCGCGTTGGCAACGGGTTCGATGATGTCGACAGGGCTGGGGGCGTAGTCGAGTTGGCGGCCTCCGTGGTTCGACAATGCGATGCCCTCAACGCCGGCATCGACCGCCCGCCGAGCATCATCGACGGTCTGGATACCCTTCAACACGATCGGGCCATCCCACAGACTGCGGAGCCAGGCCACGTCATCCCATGACAACCGCTGGTCGAAGTTCCGCATGATGTGCTCGGCGAGCACGATCGGATCGGACCCGTCCTCGTCGTGCCCCTCTCGTCCTGCGACATTGGCGAACATGATCGGCGGGTTGGTGATGAAATTGAGCGTCCATCCCGGATGCACGATGCCGTCGATAATAGTCCCCGGGCCGATCTTCGGCGGGATCGTATATCCGCGACGTACATCGCGTTCACGGCGGCCGAGCACAGCGGTGTCAACGGTGAGCCACAGACCTCGGTAGCCCGCCGCCTTCGCACGGCCGACTAGTTCAGCGACGAGATCGCGGTCTTTCCAGGTGTACACCTGGAACCAGTGGTTACCGTTGGGGGCCGCCGCAGCAACGTCCTCAATCGACCGAGTCGCCATCGTCGACAACGAATACGGCAGGCCCACCGATGCCGCTGCGCGGGCCACTGCGAACTCGCCCTCAGAGTGCGTGATACGCGTATATCCGGTGGGTGACAGCATGAGCGGCATCGGCAGGCGAGCCCCCATGAAGTCGACGCTGGTGTCGATCTCGCTGACATCGCGCAGCACATTCGGACGGAATCGGAGCGCCCCGAACCCCTCCGAGTTGCGTCGCATCGTCACCTCGTCTTCGGCACCACCATCGATGTAATCAAAAACTCCTCGCGGTAGGCGACGCTTGGCGATACGGCGCATGTCGTCGACCGTCACGCACCGTGCGAGACGTCGTGACACGGGATCGGTGTCAATTTCACGGAAACGCACCACCGACCGGAAGGTCGCGTACATCTGACGAGGGTCGATTGACATCGTTTTCAACTGTGCCGCAGAAGACCTTGATCGATCACCAACCGGTCACCAACCGAAGTGGTGAACAACGCGGTGGCGCCATCGATCTCCCAAATACGAACATCGAGCGTGTCGCCAGGGATCACCGGTGACGCAAACCGCGCTTCGATGTGAGCGAACCTCGAGGGGTCGCTACCACACACGGCATGCAGCAGAGCACGGCCCGTGAAACCGTATGAGCACAACCCATGCAGAATCGGTGCGTCGAACCCACCCCGCGCGGCGAACGCCGGATCTGAATGCAACGGGTTTCGGTCGCCTGATAGCCGGTACACCAACGCCTGATCCGGCGAGGTCGTATACGACACCACATGGTCGGGGTCGCGCTCGGGTGGCACGTTCTGCGCCCCAGAGGGCCCGCGTACACCACCCCAGCCACCGGCCCCACGGATGAACACCGACGACCGCAACGACGCGAGCGGACCACCGGGTGCCACCAAATCGGTCTGGGTGACCACGACAGCAGCCTTTTCCTTGTCGAACATGTCGGTGATCCGCGTGGTCAGCGTGGCCGACCCTTCCACGGGTAACGGCCGATGCACCGTGATGGCCTGTTGGCCGTGCACGAGCAGAGCGGGGTCGTATTCGCCAACGGCGCGCATCGGGGAGCCCTGGCCCCATCCGAGCACCACCGGAAACGTCGGCAAGACGGCTTGGTCCACACCGGCGGTGTTCTCGGTGGTGAATGCCAACTCAGCAGTGGTCGCACCGACGCCCACCGCATAGAGCAGACAGTCCTTGGAATCCCACGTGACATCGACGGGATCGCCAACGGCACCGACAGCAGACGGGTCGAGAGCCATGTCAGTTGCCTCCCTGAGGCTGCGGAGCGCCGCCTGGCACACCGTCCATCCCCGAATTGAGCCGCGCGTCGGCCAGCAACGATTCGACGATGGGGCCCAGTGCTTCTGGATCGTCGACGGGCGACACGGTCGGACCGCGCACCCATCCTTCGGCCACGGCGAGGAGGCTGCCGGACGCCTCGAACACCCGCCCGGTGACCCCGGCCGACTCCTCGGATGCGAGCCACGTGGCGATCGGAGCAATCCACCGCGGGTTCTGGGCCTCACGGGCCTCCTCTGTTGCTGGTGCCGGCCCCAGGTTCTCGGTCATGCGGGTGAGCGCTACTGGCGCAACCGCATTCACGGTCACGTCATAGCGCGCCATCTCAAGCGCTGCGATCACGGTGAACGCGGCAATCCCGGCCTTGGCTGCGCCGTAGTTCGTTTGGCCAGGGTTGCCATAAATGCCCGATACCGACGAGGTGTTGATGATGCGACCCGACACGCGATCCCCTGCCTTATGACGTTCACGCCAGTAGCCAACTGCATGTCGCGCAGGCGCAAAGGTGCCCTTGAGGTGCACGTTGATCACCGCATCCCATTCAGCTTCGGTCATGTTGACCAGCATGCGATCGCGCAAGATGCCTGCGTTGTTGATCACCGCGTGGAGGTCACCAAAAATGTCGATGGCCTGCGCGACGAGGCGACCCGCACCGTCGAAGTCGGCAACGTTCTCGCCATTGACAACCGCTTCGCCGCCCATCGCGATGATCTCCTCCACCACCGATTGAGCGGGGCTGAGGTCACCGCCCTCGCCATTCACGTCGCCGCCAAGATCGTTGACCACAACCTTTGCGCCGTGACGAGCGAGGCTGAGCGCGTGCTCGCGGCCAATTCCTCGTCCGGCTCCGGTGACGATTGCCACCCGTCCCTCACACAGTCGTGCCATAAGTCCTCCAGGTCCGGGGCTGCGCATCAGCCCGTGCGGGCGTCATCGTAGGTAACGCGTGCCCGGTGACACCACACGGGGCACAACCACCGGGCTCCGTCGACCATCTCTACGCCAAGAGCCGTAGATTCGACGTCGTGGTTCCCCCCACCAACACCGCTGAAACCGACGACTTCGATGCCGGCTGCGAGGCCGCGACCGCCCACCGACCGCCAACGCGCCGGCAGACGGCTCTGCTCATCGTCGGAGCCGGACCGGCAGGCACCGCGGCCGCCATCCACGCCCGCCGCGCCGGTGTGGACTGCATCGTGATTGACAAGGCTGTCTTTCCTCGCGACAAGTGCTGTGGCGATGGCCTCACGACGCTGGCATTGCGAGAACTTGAAGCTCTGGGATGCGATCCAGACGCCGTGCCGAATTGGATGAATGTCGACGGGGCATGGTTGCGAACCCCTGCGGGGCACGAATTCGGCATTCCCTTGCCACCCGATGGCCTCTACGCCGCCGTGGCCCCTCGCGTCGATCTCGATGCCGCCCTTGTCGATCGGGCTCGTGCCGCAGGAGCAGAGATCATTGAAGGGGTCGCTGTCACCGGCGTGGACCTCCACGACAGCCACGTCGACGTCTGCTGCGACAACGGGACAATCATCGAGGCCACCACCGTGATTGCGGCCGATGGCATGTGGTCACCAATCCGTCGCGCTCTCGGGCTCACACCTGAGGGGTACCGCGGCGAATGGCACGCATTCCGCCAGTACGCGCGCAACGTGACCGGGCCCGCCGCACAACAGCTCATCGTGTGGTTCGAGCCCGATCTTCTCCCCGGGTACGCGTGGTCGTTTCCACTACCCGGCGGACGCGCCAACGTGGGTTTCGGCATGCTGCGCGACGACGGCCTCACCGGGAAGCTACTCGCAGCCAAATGGCGGGAACTCTGCGGACGAGATCATGTGCGAGCCGCACTCGGCCCTGATGCGGAGTGGGAGGGGCGCCATACCGCTTGGCCGATCCCGGCACGGGTCGATGAGATGGCTCTCAGCCATGGCAGAGTCCTCTTTGTTGGTGATGCGGCCGCGGCCACCGATGTGATGACCGGCGAAGGCATCGGCCAGGCCCTACTCACCGGGCGCCTCGCCGCGGAGTCGGTGAGCGCCGGTGGCGATATCGCTGCGGCGTACACCCGCGCGGTCGGCGACGAACTGTTCGCCGATCACCGCATGGCGCGTCGACTCGGCCGGGTGCTGGCATCTCGACGTGGCGCCGAGACCGCGCTCGGAGTGGTGCGACATAGTGGCGACTGGGGACGCCGACACTTCGCTCGCTGGATGTTCGAAGACGAACCTCGCGCGATCGTTCTGACGCCGCGCCGTTGGCACCGCGGGTTCTTGGCGCGACCTGGCGCGTATCGCGAACGTGTCACAACCTCGGCGTCCTAAGCAACGCCAACCAGCACCAACGCCACGCCGGCGAGCCCCATCCCGATGATCTGTGTGCGCGCAACCCGTTCCCGGTCGATAACGATCGCGAGCGCCACCGTGCTGGCGGGATACAGCGACACCACGACCGCGACGACCGACAGCAGGCCGTCGCGGACTGCACCTAGATAGGCGATATTGGCGGCGAGGATGAACGCCCCCGATGTCACCGCCCACCACAGCGAACTCCGGCGCATCCGCGGGTGATCCGAGCGACGCCGTAGCTGACGTTCCCACAGCATCAATGTGGGCAACGTCAGAATGCGCGACGTCACCAACGGCCACAATCCACTGTCGTCGCCGGCACGCTCCAACCCGATGAACCACAACCCGAATGCCGCACCTGCAAGGAGTGCGAGCGCAACCTGCCGCCGTGAAACGGCCGCATGCGGCACCCCAATAGCTCCGCCAACGAGCGCGACGGCGCCCACGGCGAGCACCACGCCAGCACCCGCGATCATGCCTGGTCGCTCACCGAGGGCAAGACCGACGAGCACGGGCAGTACCGCTGACACCACACCGGTAATGGGCGAGGCCACGGTCATGGCCCCGCTGCGCAATGCCGCGAAGAATGCGACCACACCGACCATCGATCCCAGCCCCGCGATCATCCCCCACCACACGGTGGGCCCATCTAGTGGTGGACGGTCGATTGCGACGGCGATGCCGTAGGCGATCGCAAGCAGGACATCAACGATGAGCGCGACCGTGACCGGCGACAATCGTCGCGCAGAGCGCCCACCGGCATAGTCCGACACGCCATAGAGCAATGCCGATACCGCTGCAACAAGAATGATCACTGCGGATGTGTACCAGCGCCCACTACGCGACACACCTGCGTGTGACTCCTGCACACCAAACGGACGGCGATGTGGACAGCGCGTCGTCGCGCCGCAATGATGCGGTGATGGCTCGCAGCCCTCGTGCATGGTGGGACTGGCTGGTGATTGAGCAACAGCTCAGCCCGCCGGAGGACTCGTGGGTGAACGCACGTGTCTGCGCGACCTGCGACACGTGGCTCGTTCAGCAGTCGTTGGTCGATACCTCTGCTGTGCGACTCAACGCCTCGGGCCGGGAACGCACCGACGTCATCGTTCTCGCCGACGACCCGGATCACGCGTGGGCCGCATGGGCGGCGCAACGAACACCGATCACGGTGAGATGTACCTGTGGCGCTGTGACACAACTGTGGTGATCACCGATTCGCGGTGACCACACGACGCTCAGAACACCCGTCGGCGCACACCGATCACGGCGACACCCAAGCCGAGTAGCAGCACGCCGGGCCAGACGGGGGACGAGCTTCCAGTCGCGGGGAGGCTCACCTGTGGCACCGGTGAATCGAGCACCTCGAACGACGCCGGGCGCACCTTGAGCGTGATCTCGATCGTCTCGTTGCCTGTGGAGAGAATCATTCGCACCTCCGCCACCTCGCTTGGCGCATCAG
>JAFMNE010000005.1:0-3385 GCA_017859395.1 Ilumatobacteraceae bacterium
CGATGGGAATCCGCCCAATCGCATCGCAGCACTCTCGATATCCGTCTCGACCTGCGCCGGATGTCGGGCGAACTGCTTCCCGGGCATGCCTGGGTGGTGCCCGCTGGCGATGGCACGGTGAGCGTGGGCGTGTCGGTGCTGTCGACTGCGCGCGATGCAGATTCGGTCAACACCACAAAGGTGCTCGAGTCCGTTGCCGACAGTGCACGCGCCGACTGGGAACTCGGTGGCGAGCCGTTGTCGCCGCTGCGTGGCGTGCGTCTGCCGGTCGGTTTGTCGGTGACGCCAGCAGGGGGCCCCTCGTGGCTGGTGGTGGGTGATGCCGCCGCCGCGGCCAGTCCCTTTGCCGGCCTCGGCATCGATCGCGCGTTGATCAGTGGTCGCCTCGCTGCTGAGGCCATCGCCGGCGTGATCGACACCGGATCGTTCGCGGTGCTGCAGAACCATGCTCCATCGCTGCAAACGGCATCAGAGCCGTACTTTCGCGTCGGGCGCCTCTTCACCGGCTTTGCTGGCACCCGTGCAGGGCATGCCCTGGTGCGCGCGGCTGCACGCAACGGGTTCCTCGCCGAAGCACTCTGCCAGTTCGGCACGGGGTCGTTCCGGCCCGGGTCGATCAGTGCGCTACGCAATGTGGCCGAGCGCATGTCGTGGTTTGCCCCGCGGGCATAGCACGACGACGTCATCGACTGGGGCGGGCTCTGCCACATCGGACCGTGACACAGCAGCGCTCCACCACGTCACCTTGATGCCGTGTCATTCATGTACGGGTAATTCACATGGGTGGCGTTCATGCGGGCACCCACCCTGCGCGTCTCGTCGGGTGGTGGGTCGGCACCCATGCCGGAGGTGACGATCGACCGTGATGATGAATAGATGTCGTGAATTGCGATCGTCCATACGGCTCACGGCCGGTAGGTTCGTCAGTGGAACGGTGGCAGAGCGGACGAATGCACCCGCCTTGAAAGCGGACGAGTCGAAAGGCTCCGGGGGTTCGAATCCCCCCCGTTCCGCGCAATGCACCCGCGGTCGTCAGGCCGCGGGTGTTGTCGTTGTGAGCGACCGTGGGTCCCAATGCGAACGTTGCCCGGTCCTTTGTCATCGGTGGTTCACAGCGCGCGAAATTCACACACACAACGGCCAACACCTGTGCTTATGATGCGCTCGTGAAAAGTATGCATTCCCTCCCCTACCGTCGTGTGGCCGCACTCGCTGTCGGCGCATTGACGTTGGCTGCCTGCGGTGGCGGTGACGACGACTCTTCGTCTGGCTCTGCGGCCGACGCACCCGCTGAGGCTCCTGCCGATGCGGGCGGCGCATGCCCGTGGGCCGCTGGCGAGGTTGACCTCGCTGGGTTCCTAGCCGAGCCGTGTTATGCCGATCCGTACTCCGGCGACATGTTCCCACTCGATCCGGGATACATCACCCTGCTCCCCGCCGCGCTCACCGCAGCAGGGCTTGACGCCGATCTCAACGCTCCCGGTCCGGTGACGTTGTTCGTCCCCACCGATGCGGCGTTCAACACACTGCTCGAGCAGGTCGGGTGGACGCTCGACGAGCTTCTTGCCGATACCGAGGTGCTCACCGATGTGTTGAACCAGCATGTGGTTGCCGGCGATGTCAGCGCGACATCGGCGGTGTCGAGCGATGTGGAAGTCACTGCCTCCACCGGCGAAACCATGACGTTGTCCCTTGGTGACATGGGTGTCGGCGTGAAGTTCTGTGGCGATCAGATGGCCGACATCGTTCACATGGATATCGATGTCAGCAACGGCACCGTGCACATAATCGACACGGTTCTGCTGCCATCACAGGGCTGCATGAACTGATCGACGATCGACGCGTGATCCGATCTCGCGGTGGTGTGTCGTTGCCATGGGCGGCGGCGCACTACCGCGCTTTTTTTCAAGCACCGTTCATACGTCAGTGCCTTGGGTGCGTGCCACAACTGATGTCTTCAGCGTGATCCGAGCGCTCTTGTCGCCGCTCTGTGGAGCCGTGGGCGCGCGAGGCATGACCCTCGACTGTGACGTCTCTGAGATTGAGAAATCTCAGATGTCGAGGTCAAGGCCGAACAGGTCGCGGAAACGATGGCGGTATTCGGCGTCGTCCTCGCTGGCACCCAGGGCCACCCAGTCAGCGTCGGCCATCTGGTCGCGACCATTGGCAATTTCGGCTGCGCCCCAACTGACGAGGTAACGCAACTGCGGCTCGTCGGTCTCAATCGCATGTCGCACAATCTCAGCGACCTCCAGCGGGTCGGTCGCGTTCGGAATGCCAGTGCCGTAGAAGCCGAACATGCGTCGGTAGTGCGCGTCGTATGCGCCGGTGTCGTTCGGAGCGTCGATGTTCTTGGCGAAGATCGCTGATTTGGTCACCCCGGGTTCCACGATGGCCACCCGAATGCCGAACGGTGCCAACTCCATCGCCATCTGTTCGCTGACGCCTTCCAACGCCCATTTTGCTGCGGTGTACGGGGCCTGCGCAGGGGCCGCAAAGCGACCGACCACCGACGAGATGTTCACGATGGTGCCGCTACCTCGTGCGCGCATCTGTGGCAGCACCGCCTGAGCACACCTGATTACTCCAAGTAGGTCCACGTTCAACACCGAGGCGTACTGCTCGGTGCTGCACTCCTCCACCACACCGTTGCCGCCGACGCCGGCATTGTTCACCAAATGGTCAACCCGGCCGAATCGTTCGTGCACCTCGGCCATGCCGTTCGTCACCGACGCGTCATCGGCCACATCGAGTTCCACGAGGTGCACCTCGCACCCCGATTCAGCGGCCATCGCCAACAGCTTCTCGGCCTTTGATGCCGCGCGCACCGTGCCGATCACCGTGTGACCTGCGGCGGCGAGATGCACGGCTGTGCTGCGTCCGATGCCGGAGTTGGCGCCGGTGATGACGGTGACGGGTGCGTCCATGGGGTGATGGTAGGTGCGCTCGACCACTCGGGGCAGGGTCGACCACCTGCGGGCGTCAGGGTCGGGCCACCCGTGCTCGTCACGTCGTGTGTCTCGTCCACCACTGCGTTGTCACACCCTTCACGTACTGTTCGGTGTACGGATCGGGCCCCGACCTCGAACCGTGATCGACGCTTCGGCGTTCAACCACATCACCGCACTGGCTCAGGGGCCCATCACATGCCACACACGGCACCGACAACTGCAGACGCCACCACCGAGTTTGCGGATCTGCTGCGCGTCATGAACCGACTGGCCAGTGCCGATCTTGTGAACGGCGGCCGCGACGTCGTCGATGCCGTATTCACCGATGTGCGGCGTATGCGTGGCTGGGTCGATTCCATCGAGGTCCAGGCCACACGGCTTGCGCGCCGTCTGCGACCCACTGGCGAATCTGGCGCGGCCGAACAGCCACATAT
>JAFMNE010000005.1:3719-11396 GCA_017859395.1 Ilumatobacteraceae bacterium
CAGTGGCTCGACCAATCCACCGGCATGGGCCACACGCACATCGAACTCGACCCGGAGCGACACGCCGCACTCCTCGCTGCACTCGACGCTCGCGTCGCATCGCGCCGGCAGAGCGACCACTCCTCCGACATGTCATTCAACGAAGTGCAAGTTGCCGCGCTGCTTGATGTGCTCACCGGACGGGGTAGCGATGGTCCCAGCACCGCCGATGCGGGTGACAGCGCGGAGCCACGCTCTGGCCTTCCGGAAATCAGCGTCATCGTCGATTGGCGCACTCTCTCGCAGGGGGTACATGCCTCAACAGTGTGTGAGACGGTCGACGGCATTGCCTTGCCGGCACAGACGGTTGCGCGGCTGTGCTGCGATGCCGAGGTGTTGCCGGTGGTCATGCGGGGTACGGCAGAAGTGCTCCATGTAGGTCGCTCCCGTCGGGTTGCCACCCGCGCCCAACGCCGGGCCTTGGCCGCGATGCATCGAGGATGCGCGCACCCCAACTGCACCCGTCGGTTTCGTGTGTGCCAGATCCACCATGTCGTCCCGTGGGAGCGCGGCGGCACGACCGATCTTGCCAACCTGTTACCGCTGTGCACTGAACACCATCATTTGGTGCACGAAGGTGGATGGACCATCCAGCTGTCCGACGATCGCCGCGTCCGCTGGACCACCCCCGATGGCACCGTCATTCACAATGGGGTATCCGCCGATCGACCACCACCGGGCGAACCCGACCGCGGCCCACCGTGACGCTCCGGAATCAGACGGGGTAGACGGGATCAAATCAGTCGATCGCGAATCGCGGTCAACCAGTCGTCGGCGCTGCGCCATCGTTCGTCGGCATGCGCGCGTGCATCGTGCACGGCACCATCTGCGCGTGGCCATGACCCGAACCATTTCACCGAACTCTGTTTGGCGTGCAGTGCCCGCATCGCGTCAGCCACGAGATCATCGCCGACATGCCCCTCCGCCAGGAGAATGAAGCAGTAATCGCCCAGTCCGGCATCGCGAATCGGCCGCGAGATCAGGTTCGACAAATTGATTCGCCGCGCCGCGAACTCTTGAAGAATCGAGATCAAGCTGCCGGGTTCGTCGGCACGCTGGAACACCACCAGACCGGTGCGGTCATGACCGGTTGGTGCCGGGCATCCATCGCGAGCCACCAGGACAAACCGGGTCTGGTTGCCGTCCTGGTCCTCAATGTCGCTTGCCAACACCTCGAGGCCGTACAGGTCAGCGGCCACCCGAGGCGCAATTGCGGCCATACCAGGTGTGGGCTCAGCACTCACGGCTTGCGCCGCGCCAGCTGTTGACGATGCGGCGCGAATATTCACCTCAGGAAGGTGCTCGCGCAGGAATCGGTGACATTGAGCGGTGGCCACCGGAATCGACATCACATCGGTCACGTCGGCAATGGTGGTGCCAACGGGTGCGGCCAGACACAAGTGAATGTCGAGCACGACCTCGCGGAGGATCACCAGATCGTGGTCGAAGGCCAACGCGTCGAGCGTGAAGTTCACCATGCCTTCGATCGAATTCTCGATCGGCACGAATCCGTAATCGACCGTTCCGCTCGAGACGGCATCGAGCACATCGGGCACCGTGCGCAACGGCGTGAGATCACCACCGGCGAGGTCGCTCTGGGTGCGTAGCGCCTGCTCAGTGAAGGTGCCGAACGGCCCGAAGAACGCCACGCGCACCGCGTTACGACCAGCGGTGCTGGTCGCAGCGGGCGCAGAATTACTCGCCTCGTGCGTCGTCGCGTTATCGGTGCTCACGCGACGCAGGTTATGCCGTCGCACACATCTGCGGTCGGGAACGCCCGCGGACAACACCGTGCCCAGTCCATCGGATCGGTGTTCGAGCGACGAGCCGGCATTTATCCGCCGTCGCGGTTCATCGTCAATCCGAGAGGTGAAATCGCCTCAATCCATGACACGATGTCGGCGTGGACGAGTCAACTCTGCGCGACCTCGTCGACCAGATCCGCACCGGCGATATCTCACCTGATGCCGCTGTTGCTCGTCTTCGCCGACTTCCCTTTGCCTCGGCAGCCGACGGCGCAGCGCTCGTCGATCATCATCGCGCCCTCCGCCAGGGCATGCCCGAGGCCGTGTACGGCCCCGGCAAGACCCCAGAACACTGCGCCGACATCGTGGGTGAACTGCTCGAGCACGGAACAGGCCCGGTGCTTCTGACACGCACCGACGCTGCTCAACGCGACGTCGTGATGGCCCGACATGGTGGGGCCACGGTCGTGGGCACGTCTCTCGCATGGCGTCTGCCCATCGACCCGACCGTCACCGATGCGCCACTCACCAGCCCGCGAGTGCTGGTGATCACCGCCGGCACAGCTGATGTGCCCGTCGCCGACGAGGCGGCGCTCACCTTGTGCGCACACGGCATCCGACCGGACCGACTCCACGATGTTGGTGTGGCCGGCCTGCATCGACTGCTCGCTCACCTCGATCGGGTCATGGCCGCCGATGCGGTGATCGTGATCGCCGGCATGGAAGGTGCTCTCGCCAGTGTGATGGGTGGGCTTGCCGCGGGCCCGGTGATCGCTGTGCCGACATCGGTTGGCTACGGGTCGGGTCTCGACGGTGTGACAGCGCTGCTGGCCATGCACGCCACGTGCGCATCGGGGGTGACCGTGGTCGGTGTCGACAATGGTTTCGGTGCCGCGGTCGCGATGGTGCGCATGTTGCGTATGGCTGAGCGCGGCCGCACCGGTGACGAGACTCTCGACGGGGAGACTTACCGGTGACCCGTGTTGCATGGTTCCAATGTGCGGCCGGTGTGGCCGGCGACATGGTGATGGCCGCACTAGTCGATGCCGCGTCGCGAATGCCGTCTCGGATTCAGGAGGCGAACACGAGCACTGGTGACTCGTCGGGGTTATCTGATTCTCCGACTCCAGATGTGCTCCTCGCGGTGATGTCGGCCGCGGCCGATGTCGTCCTGGCGCCGGTTGATGCGACCTCGCTCACCACTACGGCCACCGGCGAGGCACCAACTCTGGAAGCACTCACCTTCGAACCGGTGCAACGCTGCGGCGTGCGCGCCACGTGGGCGAACGTTGTTGTGCACGACCACGGCCATGCACACGACGATCCACACCGCGGTCACACCAGCGACGATGACAACGACACAGACGTTGACAAGGCTGGCCGCGAATCAGGCCACCATTCACATGGGCCGCATCGACCGGCCCGCGATGTGTTGGCGATGATTGATCGGGCAGGCCTTCCCCAACGCGTCCGCGACCGTGCGACGGCTGTCTATGCCACGCTCGCCGACGTGGAAGGTGAGATCCACGGCATCGACCCTGCCGATGTTGAGTTGCACGAAGTCGGTGCGGTCGACTCGATCGTCGATGTGGTGGGAGCGTGCGCTGCCCTTGAAGCGTGGGACGTGGACGTTGTGTTGTTCTCGCCCATCGCTGTTGGTCATGGCACGGTGCGCACCCAACACGGACAATTACCCAACCCGGTACCCGCCGTTGCCGACATGTTGGCCCGACACGGCGCACCGACGGTGGGGCTCGATACCACGATGGAGGTGGCCACCCCGACCGGTGTCGCTCTGATGTGTGTGCTGTCGGCCATGAATCCCACGGGCGCTCCTCGGCCAGGCGCCATGCCCCCCATGCAGGTCATCGCCACCGGCTACGGCGCCGGCAGCGCCGATGTTGCCGGACGGCCGAATGTTGTCCAAGTGGTTCTCGGCGATCTCGACATCAATATCGACGCCGCGGTGAGCGGATCTGTCGACGATGACACTGCCCCGGCAGGAAGCCCCGCCGTGGAAGTCAGTGTGAACGTCGACGATGTGACCGGTGAGGTTCTTGCCCACACCGTCGAGCGCCTGCTGGCCGTCGGCGCCTTCGACGCGTGGGTCACGCCGATCATCATGAAGAAGGGGCGGCCCGCTCACACCGTGCACGCCCTCTGCGATGAGGCCCGACTGGCCGCGGTGCGCGACACGATCGTGACCGAGACCGGTTCGCTTGGCGTGCGTGCCCATCGGGTACGCCGCTGGCCGCAACAGCGCCACGAGATCACGGTCGATGTAGATGGGCACCCAGTTCGGGTCAAAGTCGCATCGCACATTGCGCGTATGGATGTGGAATTCGATGATGCCGCGGCGGTGGCAGCCGCAAGCGGCGTACCGGTTCGCGAGGTCATCGCTATGGCCGAAGCACTCGCCCGCAACTCGCAGCAGGACTAGCGAACCCGCGCGCGGCAACTAACGCGCAGACGTCCGTAAAGCACTCACCAATTGCGCTCGCCAAGCGCGCTCACCGACAGCGTCCACCAACCGCGTTCACCGCCGAAGCAACTCCGAACGCAACGCCACTAACTCGGGTGCCGGCTCACCACCTGACCACTCGTCAGCGAGGATCCGCTCGTATGAGGCCCACTCCTGACGAAGTCCCGCGGTGTCGCCGAGGCCAGCCCGCGCACGAAGACGCAGCCCGATCAGCTCCTCGTGTCCCGGGAGCACCCGAAGGCCGAGAGCGGTTGCGCGCAGAACCCCGTCAAGGTCGCCGACATCGAGATACGCGCTCGCCAATTCAGCGACGGCCGATGTGGCTTCGATGACGAGTTCGGACGTGATTCCCTCAGCATCCGGCCACAGATACGCCGTGCCCGCGAATGGCATGCCGCGCACCCCGGCCAACAGGGGCCCCAGTTCAGCGATAACACGCTCTGGATCCGCAGAATGCGCTGCTACTCGTCGACGGGCGTTTGCGATCAGTTCGACATCGCTCACCACGCCGGGGACCACACTCAACTCCTCGGTGTGAGTCCTCGGAATCCAATCGTCGTCAATCGGCACTGCTCGTCCGAGGCTCCGTCGAGCGTCCGACACGACATTCGAAAACGTGGATGCCTGCACCCTGATGTCCCACAGCGCCGACCGCGCGCGTGCGCGGGTTGATCGTTCACGATGCGTGACCAACCACGCGAGTAGTTCAACCGACTTCGCTCGTTCGAATACAACGGGGGTTCCATCAGCCAGGCGCACGCGGGGCTCGCCGAGTAGCTCAACGATGACGACCGACGCTGCTTCACCATCGCTGTCGTAATCCAGATCGCTGTCGTGATCGACATCACTGTCGTTTTCGACATCACTTTCGGTTTCGACATCACTTTCAATAACGCTGTCAACGTCGCTATCGACATTGCTGCCGACATTGCCGCCAGGACCGCGCGTATCGGCAATGACATCAGCAACAGCCACAACGCCCGCGACACCACCATTCTCAGCACGCTTATCCGCACCGTGGTCACCGACGGGATATTCACCACCATCGCGACTAGTCGCATCATGTCCCGTGCTGCCAATAACGCGACTAGCACCACGCGCATCAACACCACCCACAACATCACGACCACCACCGACATGAGCGATGTGAGCCTCGGCAACCTGAGCAGCGAAGTACTCACCACTACCAGCGACGGAGGTACCCACAGCCCGCTCGCAGGCGAGACGTCCACTATCACCGCCATCTGCATCAGCGCCGTGTACGTCAACACCGTGTACGTCAACACCGTGTACATCGACACCGCTCTTCACCCCGGCACCATCGCCCACGTGAGCGAATTGACCCTCGGCGAACTCACCAGTGAAGGGTTCCCCAAAGCCCGCATCGCCCGACCCCGATTCATCCCCGGTTTCAGAAATAGGCAACGACAACGAACTGGCAACTTGAGCTGCCCCGCCAGGTGTCACTGGCTCAGATTTTGCGAGCCCTGACACCGCAACTTCTGACTCCGCCGATTCGGACTTTGTGAACCCAGACACCGCCACCTCAGACGTTGCGCGTTCAGACGTGGCCAGCCCAGGCACCGCAACTTCTGACTCCGCCGATTCGGACGTTGTCAGCCCAGACACCGGCGACTCGGATCTGCCAGTTGCCACGGCGGTTGGTGCCGAACACTGCGCTCGGCTGCTTCGGTCCATCAGGTCGTCCCACAGGCTCATCGCGGCATCCGCATCTGCGTTTGCGTCCAGATCTGCGCCGGGATCTGCATCGAAATCTGCGCCTGAATCTGCAGCATCCGCGGGCGTTGGCACACCGCCGGCTACCCATGCCGCTGATGTGTCCCACGACATCTCCGTTGTCGGCACGCTGGGAAGTGCCTGCTCCAAGAGCGCCACCAGTCGGTCCACATCAGTCCGAGACAAGGTAACCGGTTGGAACACGAGTCCGAATGGGTGGAGGGTCGCACCGGTAAGAGCGTCACCCTCACCAGCAGCAGGCCCAGTACCAACGCCGTCAGGAGAAACGAGCCCGTCATCACCACCTGAGGTGAGGCGGTAATCGGGAACGTGCTGGTCCCGGTCCTGCGTGTCCCAACGCTGTGTACGCAGATCTTTTTGGCCGCGGTCGATGCGGCCCCGATCGAATTGGCCGCGGCCGTGCTGCTCCCGAACATGTTGATCTTGGTCGGCGTTGTCCCGGTCACGTTCGTCTCGGCCATCCCGATTCTGGTCATGGATGTTCGGCACGATCCGAACCAGGTCGTCAGCACCGAAGTGCTGACCTGCCGTGCCCGCCCCGAGATCAGCATCATGCGGAGCCAGCGGACGATCGGCCGCCGACATCACCCCGCCATCGATGAGGATCCCTACACACGAAGGTGCATCGATCACGCCATCAATATCTGATCTGTTACCCACCACGATCGACGGCACATCATCTCGACCTGAGTTCACTGCGGTCGTCACAGAGGATTGCTCCACGTGACGGATACCATCGAGACGAGCTATCCCGAGTGGATCATCCCCGACGATCGATACGGGACACCCTGATGCGAACGGTGATGTGCCCACCGTGGCTGCAATTGCGGCGGCCACCTCTGCCGATTCGACCATCACACGGCCAACGGCACCGAGATCAATGAAAACCTGTCTCCCATCATGCGTGTCGCCGATTTGCACACACGCGGGCGCAGGAAAATCACCGTCGACTATTGCCAACGCGCCATCGGCGACCCATGAACCCAGAACCTGCATGCCCCCGTGTATTCCTGTTGCCGCACTCACGATTGTGCGCCACCCATCGGGGGCGGGTGGCAACACGATTCGCTGATCCCCGTCGTCCACAACGGCCCCGGCACTCACCGGATCGGAGTGGGCCACAACACAGATTTCCACGGTCCCGTCATCACTAACAATCGCCAACGGGAGCGACAGCGACGGCATCGCTGTGGCCCACTCACCCGTGACGTCGTTGAGCGTGGTGTCGGGCGTGGTGTCGACCGATGTGGCTGCTGTCGGGATTCGCCTACGTTCGTCACCGACCTCACCACTCTGGAGATTGCGCACATGTTGATGTGCGGCCCGCACCGCCATGTCGAGCCGGAGCATCGTGTCTGCACCGAGCGCGAGGCTCTCAAGAGCCTGCTCATCAGCGATGACCTCATCGCTCGGCCGGACGATTGTCGCCGCCCCGCGCAACGACCGCAGGCGCCGACGACGATGGCCACGCAGCGCGAGAACTGCACCGAGAGCCAACATTGCTGGCATCGCCCATCCCGGGCCGGGCCAACGACTCTCGTCGCGCGATACCTCGCTTCCGCTATCGGTCGACATGCCCTCATCACCCTCGGATGCAGCACGGTCGGGGCCGAGCACCGAGGCCGTTGCCTCCGCCCGGTCGTCGTCACCATC
>JAFMNE010000005.1:12301-44365 GCA_017859395.1 Ilumatobacteraceae bacterium
TCGCTGTGGGCTCGCTGTCTGATCCTGCGTTGCCGCTGCGCATCACATGCGATCCGGTGAGGTGATCGTCGGTGGCGCCAGAGCTGTGGTCGACAATCGACGCGAACTCGACCGCTGCTCCACCTGCCGGCGAGGTATCCGAGTTAACGATGTGGTTGCGGCTCGTGGTGTGCAGCACCGCAGGACTTCCCGATCCCATGTGACCGCCCGTCACCGCGGCGGCGTTGACGGTCACGGCCTGCAGCGAACTCGCTGGCAATATGACTGCAAGTGCCCCAACGACGAGTCTGGTGATTGGCCGGGACCAACCGATGCGGCTCTGCGGTCGCACCCCGGCGCGCGCCATCGATATCGCTACCCGAACCGCATCGAGAACCCACAGAACAACAGCAATCCACGCCAGGCACAGCGCACATCTGATGACGAGATCGGTCACGAAAGCCCCCGGTACGTATCCGCCCTCGGTGATACCCCGGACGATGGTGTCAACAGTTGCGGCCCCGTCGATCCCGGACAGGGGATACGACGAACCGACGTGATGCCGCGAAAGTCCACGAAGTAGCGCGACAAGACCACCGACGACCGCGACGGTGGCACCCAGCGTGAAGAGGGCCCGGATCACCCGTCCACCAGATGACGCAAGGGTGCCTTGACATCCCGTGAGGCGTGATGATTGGTCATCCACTGGTCGAGCGCAGACCAGCCCAGAACCGATGTGACAACGTGCTCCTGACCCGGTTCCGGAGAGGTGAGCGCTCGCCTGCTGAGCCCTCGCCGGCCGCATGCCGCATGCCGCAGCATTGCCGTTCGTCGCGACATCGACGACACCGGTCACGGTCCCATCGTCGGGCGTCGCCTGATGGCCACCACGTGTTCCGAGTGACGTGACGTACTCGCGCGCCGAGTGCGCTCGCAGCCCAGATTCGAATGCATCGCCGGCACCGCAAGTCGCTGCGCAGTCCGCAGCCGGATACCTCGCCGCAACGCATTCGTTGGACGCACGACGCGACGTCGCTCCCATGAACGTTGTCTCCATTGCATCTACTTCCATGACATCTGCCTCCATGACATCTCTCCGCTGTTGAGTCGCCGGCCGAATATCCGCCGCCTGCACTGCCCCAGCGCGCAACACAACGTCCGCGACCAGTGCCCCCATCAGCCACTCACCGCCCGTGCCGACACCCCGGACTCGATGACACCGTCCACACCATCGAGATGCAGTTGCACCGTCGCTCGATCACCATCGACAACAACAGCGATCACCTCACCGTTCACACCAAGAGTGCTGAAGAGACGAGACGCCGTTGCCTCCGCGCGAGCCGTCGCGGCCACCGGATCGATACGAACCACACGCGGATCGGCGCGTAGACCAGCGATATCGATCTCACTGGCCGCAGCACGCGCGATCTGAAATGCAAGGTCATCCGCGGTGGCCATCGCAACGAGATCGGTGTCCACATTGATCGTCAGCCACAGCAGCGCACCTGTCGTCATCGCCACGATCAACACGAGCCCTGCAACAAGGCCCGCTCCTCGGTCACCACGGCCACGACGCCGCGCCCCATCTGGTCCGATCCCAGCGCGCAAACTGCGCACAACCATCACGTCACCGCCCAAGAACCTCAGGCTGAACACCGACCGCCTCGGCGTAGCGGAACCGGTCGACCACAGCTGTTGCGATACCGACCCGTGGCGACCCCAAAGAGCCCACGAGGCCTGACGCGCGTGCTGTACCCCGCAGCTGGGCACCGTCGACACGCATGCCGTCAACACCAGCCACTCCAGCCTCGCTGGTAATCGGCCGGGGTAGGCACGACACCACAACCGTGACCGACCCACCAGGCCGAAAGTCCGCAACATCGACCGCAACCGACGGCGCGGAACACGACGGATTGCCTGCCAGAGCGCCGTGTGCCATCCGTTCTGCGACATGCATGGCACGTGCCGGGGTTCGTTCAAGCGCTGCTGACTGAGCCGCCGCAAATGCCGCTGAGCGAACCGTTGCACCAGCGTCCACACCGCGTCCGACCGCGACGATCACGATGGCCACGGCCACGATGACCGGTGCGAGCACCACTATTGCTGCCACCTCGGCGGCGCCCGCATCATCGCCCACCCATCGCCGCCGCCCCGCCCGGCGGTCCAGCGTGATCTGGAACGGCCCGCGACCGCTGGGTTCCTCACAGCGGATCGCATCGTTGATATGTCGCTCCATCAAGGCCACGGTCGCCATCCTTCGATCGGTGCTGCTTCCACGACCCGAACCGGGGCACGCGTAAGTGGAACGAGACCCGGAACCGAGCCACTCACATCGACCGTGACATGACCTGGTGATGCCCCCGATGCACCCCCGTCGGATACGGCGCCATCGTCAACACGAATGTCAACGTGAATCGCGCCCATCTCGGTCTGTTGTTCGAGCCGACGGATCAACACGTCACCGAGTTCATCAACCGGAATCGCCCCATGTGCAGCGCGCAACAGTTCTTGGCGAACGATCGTCCGACTCGATGCCGTTGCATGGTTCCACAGAGCCGCCTGCAATCCGATCGTGCAGAGCACAAGCACCAGCGGCAACAACAGCACGGCGCTCAAGGTGGACCCTCCGCACTGTCCACGACCTCGGCGAGCATCTACACGTCGCTGTCCGCCGGGGTGAACGCATCGCCTGCACCGCATCGCATGGCGCCTCTCATCATTCGCACTGGCACAGCTCAGATCACCATCGTCGATTGATGCGCCACAGGATGCGTGGGGGCGCACCCTGGCACACCCACAACGGCCTTTGGCCCACACCATCTGTGGCGCAGACCCCATCACGGCGCGATTGGTGCCTGAATCGGTGAATTTGCCTGCTCTCTGATGCGCGACCACAAGATGCCCGCCACCACAGCAACGCTGACACCCGATGCCACAAACCACAGCACCTGTTCCAGCGACACTGCACCACGATCGCCGTCGCACCGCCGCGGCTCGGAGTTGACCGCGCCGATTGATTCCACCGGCCGATCGGGTGGCTGCATCAGGTTCTCATGACGGTCATGCGCTGCCGTCGAACGGGTGACGCGCCGTATCAGGTGAAACATCTGATGACGTGTCGCATCCACTGTGACCATCAGCGGTGATCGAGCGATATCGGCGGTGGTCGGCATCGCTGTGCGATTCACTGCCATGGTCGAAGTGCTCGTCGTTGGCCTGTTCTTCATTGCTGTCTCTCCTCTACTGGGGTGTGTATTGGTGAAGAAGTTCGGATTACGCAGGCCAGGTGAGGCGCGCCATTCTCTGACCGACCGGTCTGCATGTACGGAGGAATGGTCGGCGGGCCTGCCACGGGTGCGGCGCATCATCACGCCACCCCCAACGCCGGATAGATCACGACTGCCATGAACACGAGACCCATGCCAACGAGAGGTCCAGTCAGGCGCGAGGTCCGCAGCCGAGCCTCGGTCTCGTCCTCCGCGGCGACAGTTGCGCGCAAGGTTGCACAGCGTGCAGCCAAGGTTCGCCCGAGAGGGGCGCCCTCGCGCACGGCAAGCCGCACAGCGTCGGCCGTCTGGCGGAGTTCGGTGACATCAACGATGTCGGCAACATCGGCGAGCGCATCAACGACCGACCCACCGCGAGCGTGTTGCATCTCAAGTGCCGAACAGACTTCGCCGAAGAAGCGCCCCTGCCCTGCGCGTGCCGCATGGTCCACTGCGCTCTCTACCGTTGCATCAGCGGCCAGCACCATGACCATCACGTCGAGGAATGCCGACAATTCGTAACGAACCGCTGCACGTTCGCGTTCCGCCGCCTCAATGCGGCCACGTCGCTGCAGGACCACACCACCGAGTGCCCCAACGACACCTGCTGGAACTGCGATGGACCCGGCTGCACGACCACCGACCACCGCCGTGGCGATTCCTCCTGTCACCACCATCGCCAGTGCAGCCAGCAGCGCCATATGCACGATGAGATCACGGTCGTCATCGGCGCGGCTCCGGCCGAGAAGACGCAAGTGCACATCGCGGTCGCGCAGCGACGTCCCATGGATCGTGTCCGCGATCACCGCTGCCGGACCACGGTGCTGCACAACCGCGCCACCGCGTCCCCGGTCCGACGCCGGTGGCAACGGCGCGATGCCGCGGCCCGCGGCCCGGCGGAGAACCAGCAACCCGCACCCGCCGACGATGCCGCTTGCACACAACAGAATCAGTTCCACGACTCACCACCGGTGGAAGCGATCACTCGATCGGTGTGCGGTAGGGCAACGAGCACCCGCGCGGGCCGCGGAAACGCGGCCAATGAACGCGTGCGCACGATCAGGCCGGCGAACACCGCTACCGCGCATGCGAGGACTACCTGCCCGGTCGGCGTGCCGTATGCCGCCAGATAGCCAGACCTGCCGCTCAGTAAAACGGCAGCAAAGAGAGCCAACATGAGAGCGACGAGCAGGCTCACCTCGCGCCGCACCGGCGCACGTTCGGCTTCGACCAACCGGCGACGTTCCACCGCTTGACGTGTCTGGGCCGCAAGCGCATCGAAGACGCGAGCGGTACGCGCGCCACGCTCAATTGCGAGCGCGAGTCCCATGGCACACACGTCACCGACCGGATCATCGATGTCATCGGCGAACGCGTGGCATGCCAAAGTCGGTGACTCGTGTGCGAGCGACCGCGCGAGGCGTTGCACCGCTGGGCGAATTACCTCTGGTGCCGCAGGTACCGAGACGGTGACAGCACCGATTGGTTGTTCGCCGGCGCCCATCAGATCGCGCAGCGACTCGATCCATGTGGCGACGGCCTCCAAGCGTGTGATTGCCGCGGGCCCATTCGACGGATGCCGACGTTGCATCGATGATGCGTCAACTGAAACGAGACCCGCGGCGGCACCAGCAATGATCGCCGTGAACACCCAACCCGATGCCACACCAACGGTCACCGCCACCGTCACGCCAACGACAACTGCACGAACGGCGCGCCGCGTTACGGCGATCGGTGTGTTCGTAACGACCGGCGGGATGAGCGACAGCCATAGCCCGACCGCACCAATTGCGGACAGGGCCAGGAACACGAGACTGCGCTCTGGAATGTTGACCCCCAGAGCACTCACAGTCATCTGCGCGATGGCGTTCATTGACTACTCCCTGCACCGCTAGAGCGACGTCGAAGTGACGAACTCGCTGCCGAGTGTGAGCGAATGCGGTCGATCAGCCGAGATGACAACGGCGATTTCGCTCTCAATGCATCGTGAGCGGCGTCCCACACCAAGACGTCGGACATGGTGGGGACACCGCGCTCACCCACCGGGCCGATCTCAATGACTGAAGTGACCCGACGTACAGGCATCAACGGCTGGCCTCGCGACGAGTCCCGTGGTGTGATCGCGTCGACATGCACAACCAGATCGACGGTGTGAGCGATCAGATTCCACACAGCAAACTCGGGCAGCGATGTCTGCGCCTTGGCCACGTAGTACGCGAGGCGATGAATCACTGCTTCGGCCGTATGCGCATGAATGGTGGCGAGGGACCCACGCGAGCACATCGATGCCACATCAAGCATGTCGAGTGCCTCGTCCTCGACGAGCTCGCCGATGACAACCCGGTCCGGATTCAACCGTCGCGTCAGCTCGACGAGTTGACGCGTCCCCACCTCGCCAAGACCTTCAGCATTCGCACCCCGCGTATGTAATGCCACTGAATCACGGTGACGGCCACCGACCTCCAGACCCAGTTCCAGAAGATGCTTCTCAACGGTGATGATGCGCTCGTTGGGGTCAACCTCTCCGAGTAGCTCGGTTAACAACGTCGTCTTTCCCGCGCCGGGTGGCCCCGAGATCAAGATGGTGCACCCCGCCCGCACCGCCGCCGAGAGGAAGTCCGCTGCGGCGGGAACCATGAGACCTCGCTGAACCAGACCAGAGAGCCCCGTCCGACGGATGACATACCGCCGGATCGACAATCGCGGATGAGGTGACAGTCCGTGTTCGGACTCTCCGCCCAGCACCATGACCACCCGGTCGCCTGCTCTGGTCTGCAATGTCAGGGTCGGCGATGCGGTATCGAGTCGCCCCTCGCCAGTCGCCGACATGCGCCGGGCAAGCCGCTTTTGGAACTGGGTCAATGCCACATCGTCAGGCCACAGTCGTCCGACATCAATCTTGCGCCCATCGCCCCATGTCACCCAGGTACACGCGGCGGAATTCACATCGATCTCTTCAACATCGGGATCTGAGAGATACGGGTCGAGCGGACCAGTGCCGATAATTTCGGCCATCGCCGCCGATTCGACGTGCTCTCGAACACCGAACGGCAGCGGTGATTGCCCCTGCCGGACGCGCACACGATCTGCCTCATCGACCGCTGCGACGATCAGGCTGTGCAACTCGACCGATGATGCATCGAACCCTGCACCGGCACCCCGCGGAGATACCCCACGATCGACGAGTCGGGCCATGACCGAGTCGGCGATGTCGACGATCAATTCGGGCGCAGCCTCGGCCGTGTTGCCAGCGATCGTGCTCGCCGATGCACCGTCGACGTTGACAATGTCATCACCGCTCAGAATCGGTTGATCCGCCTGACCGCCTGGGGTGTTCTCGGTGTCGTGATGGCCGTGACCGACCACGCCCCGACGTGACCGATCATCGATGCGCATCACCTCATGGCCAACCACATCCTCGGGTTCAACCACGGTCCACGATGTCGTCACGTCACTGGTTGACACGGGGCCCTCCAAGGAATTCCGAGTTCGTGTCCGACGATCCGTTGGATACCGCTTCGGCCTGGTTCTCTGGCGGCATCTCATAGTGTGAGACCGGTTGCTGACCCTGATCAGGTGCCGGGTACTGCGCCGACGACACCGCGGTCGATACATCGGACGGCGGTGCGGCCTCACTGGGGAGGGTGGCGCAGATGAACCGTGCGACATCGCGAACCGACGAACGAAGCCGCGAGCGTCGCCACCGGCGACCCGTCAGTTCGGGGCGGCCCGCCAGCAGGGCCGCGGTGCGCGGGTCGTCATCGATCAACACACACATCGGTTCGGTCGATGAGGTGCTCGTCGGACGACCGACGACAGCGTGCTCGGATTCCGCCGTCATGGTCCCCACTGTCGCGATAGCCATTGGGTTCATGACCGCCTGATTCTGAGCCACCATCGGGGCCGTGGCCGCCTCAAGTTCGCGAGCGACTGCATCGGCTGTGAACGGCCGATGACCAACCACCGCCAGAACCACCCGTTGACCATGCCCATGGTCGATGTCGCGCGCCGCTGCAACGCGCGCAATTGCGCGATGCACCCCCACCGAGGCTGCGGCAACAGATCGTTGATCTTGGCGGACCGTCTCAACTCGAACAGATGTTGCGCTCTGCGGCAAGCGGTGACGCCAAGCGTCCGGGAGCGAGTCCTCCCACCCAATGTCAATCACCAGGTCGTGGCCATCGTCGATCAGGTCGATGACCCGCGAGATGTAATCGAGGGAGGTGCTCACGTGAAGTGCCTCCGCAGGATGTGACGGGAGCGCCAGAACGAGTACCCCTGACCCGGTCATCACTGGCCGATTCGCAGTGATGTTCTGCAGTTCATGTCCTCGTTCATGAGTTGAGTTGGTTGGCATGCCGAACACGTGCCTGTGGCCGCAGTGACCCGTGCACGCACCGACGGGGCAGCCAGAAGTTGACGAATCAACAACACCCCACCATGTCGTGACCGCACCACCGCGCGGATCTGCTTCGACGAGGGCAGCTGGCCGTCCGCGAACCTCGGGGAGCACCGCTGTCAACGCGGCTGCTGTTGTCGTGGCAGCCCCGCCGGCGACGACCACCACCAGAGATTCCGTCGCAGCCGACTCGCCCGCTCCGTTGCCACGATCGAGACTGGCTGCCGGAGTGGTCGCTGCAGCGGCCGCACCAGATGGAACTCCCGGCACCACAGGGGCGACGGCCGTCGCTGGGGTACGGCTCGCTCGGCTCATGTCACGTCTCATCGCTCATCCTCCGATGCAACGACGTCGATCACCGCCGGTGCTGCGCGACCCGAGTCATCGTCTGGCGCCGTATCGCTGGCCGAGGGTGACTCCACCGACAGTGGGGGCAACAGAACAATGCTTGGGTCTGAGTGCGTGACGACCAGATGGGCATCGTCTGCGAGTACCTCGAGCGACAGGGCCACCGTGTCACCGATTGTGGAGACCGGCTGAGGTGGCGCAACGACGATGCCCGGCACGACGACGGTGACTGGGTTCTCGCCATCACGTCCCGCGTTCAGGTGTGCAGGTTCAGGGGGCAGCACAACGTCAACCCGCGATCGTTCCCGGATGCCGTGTGGGATCCGAGCGGTGCGGACATCAATTGCAACGATCGAGTGACCCGGGTTCACGATTGGGTGCGGCTGTGTCGACGAACGCACAATCAGCGAGCCCGCGGTGATCCGTCCCACCGCGTACTCACCCACGAGCCCTGCCCATTCGTCTGGACCGATCACCGACACCGACGGGTCGATCCCTCCAATTTCAACCACCCGTAGGTCACCAGCCGTGATCTGCGCTCCCGCAGGGACATCTCGCACCGCTTGCACAACCGGCGTCGTGGACGTCGATGAGGCGTAGATGATGAGGTTTCCGGCAACGGCGATGGCGATGAGTGCCAGACCGAATGTGATTCGCGACCGCGACATCGTCCGAGCGTGGAAACCACCACGTCGGTGCTGGCCGCCGGTAGCTGAGTGCCCCACCGACGCCCCATCAATATTCGGCAGCATCGGGTGGGACATCGCCGAAGGACCCGCCAACGACCCGGACTGCGCACGACGGCCCCGGCGCATCATGACAGCCATCCCAGGGGCGACCCCGCAACCATGCCGGGAGCTACAACAGCCACCGTCGCCCCAACAAGCGCAGGACCAAAGGCGATCGAATTCACTCGACGGGCAACGGCAATAACCGACGCTGCAGCAGCAGCGGTGAGGAGCGCCACCAGCGACAACCGCCAGTCGACAAGGCCACATGCCGCGCCAAGTACAAGTGCGATCTTGACGTCACCGAAACCCATTGCCGCGGGGTCGACGAGATGCACCAACAACAGCGGCAGGGTGAACGCCACGGCCCCGAGCACTGGTTCTGTCGTTGCTGCCACCACGGCCGCGCCCGTCACCGCTACACCCGCTGCGATGGTGAACCGGTCGGGAAGTCGCCGGTATCGCGCATCGACGATTGCCGCAGCGACCAGAACCACGGCCGCTGACATGAGAAGTGCCGACGTGGCAACCGATGTCCACCAAGCCGGCAGGTTGTTCCACCGACCGAGTAGTCCGATCAGCGTCATGGCCATGCTTGCCGTTGTCATCGCCCACACGAGCCGCGGCGACACCCGTTGTACCTCGCCACGAGCCCGGTCCGAGCCGGTTGTGTGCACATCAATTGACGAAGCGTGCGCGACAACGCACTCGCCACAACCCGTGTGATGAATAGCTGCGGCCCGCCGATATCGGCACACCGCTGCGGTGCCCCCCAGCACGTTCCCCATGTCGTCATCCCTCCTGTCGACCCCGTCCCCACGAGAAGGCCGCACCGTAGGGACGGACCGATGGGCGATGTCGGGGAATTTCCGATGCCGGCGATCACGGCACCGTGGGATCGGGGCCGATCGCAATGTTGCGAGTGTGGGTCGAAGGCCGTCCGAACCGGAAACGGCAGGACAGCAAAGGGCACCAATCAGTCTGGTTGGCCTATCAACGCGTGGCCGTCACGGCACATCGGCCAACGCGCACATATCGATGCCCGATCATCATCGCCCCGCATGACACACGACCTGCGGCGCGCACCTACGGGCCGACGAACATGGTTTCTGACGCAACGACTCGCGACATACCAGCACGGCGCAACACCGTGCCTACATCACACCGAGGGTCCAGCCTTCGTCGGTGAGGACCTGTGTGCGTTCCTGATCGGTGAGATCGGGAGCGAACCAGTCAGCCAAGGTGCCGCTTGCGTCGGCGTCCGCCAGAGCGTCCACGACCGTGAGCACCTGCGCCGCGTCGACGATGTCGTGGCGTGCACGATCGACATCGAACATCGACGGCCACACCTCGGCCACCAGCACGGTGCCAGGATCGACCGTGCCCGAGGCCACGCCCACGCCTGTGTCGAATGGCCACACCGTCACCCGGCCGTCGAGGCGGGCAGCGTGTCGCCATCGTTCGAGATGGTGCATACCGAGCATCATCTGGCTGCCGACGCTGCCCGGGTAGGCCAACTGCCACGCCGGAAACGGCCGATGACCACGGGCGCGCACCCGCGCTTCAGCAATGCGGTACTCGCGGGCCCCAAAACCCAGCGCTGCGGCCCGGTGGTGATCAGCTGCATCGTCACCACCCCAAATTGCCGGCCGGGTGCGGCTCAGCGCATCGGAGCGTTCACGGCCCGGATACCCCCAGAACGGTGCGACACCCGTGCGGCTCTCGATGTCGGCATTGAGTTGAGCGGCGACGTCGAAACGGTCATTGCGATTGTTCTCGTCGTCGGTGATGTGCTCGGCCATCCAGCGCCACACGTTGGCCCACGTCGCCCCCAGCTCTCCGCCGGTGATGAGATCCGCAGTGCCCGTTGGGTATCCGAAGGTGAAGTCGAACCCGATCAGCACTCGCTCGTCGCCAGTCGTCATGACCAGATCGGTGAGCGCAGCCATCGCGGCGGCACGGGTGGAAATATTCACCGGCGCAGTGGCGCGATTGTCGGGTGTGCGCTGGGCGATCCAAATCGAGTCGCGCCCGAGGCGCGGCGATGACGCGGCGCTCCAATCCACCATTACGTATCGATCGAACAGATGGTGGGTGGCGGCTGGTGAGCCAGAGCCGCCGGATACTGCAGCACTATCCGCCGGGTTGCTGTTCATCGCAGCCCTCTCCGCGCAGGAAGCGCATCGTCGTCGATGAGCACGTACTCGTTGGTGTGCACGCCGCACGCATGCCCGGCGCAGAGCCCATTGTGACCGTACGGGACCGTTGCCGATGATGCTGCGGACATCGCCGTGATCGTCACGACGCGGATCAACGGCCCAATGAAGATGACGCCACTCACCCTTGCACCAAGAGTCACGGGCGCGGTGGGCGTGCGTAATGCGGTGAGCACGCGCATGGACGTGCATCGTCGCAGGTGTTGGCCCGATCAGCATCACGCACGGAGAACGACTCACTGAAGCACGAACGTGACGAGCTGACACCAGCCACGGTCATCAACCGGTGTGACGTCTACTGTGCCCATATGAGCGCTGATGCGATCCGTGACACCGCCACCTTGCGCACGATGTTCCGCGAGCCGTCGGGGCGGGCCATCACCAAAGAGATCGACCACATCGATGACCTTGCAGCCGGCTTCATTGCCGCCGCCCCACTATTCGTGTTGGCCACCGCTGCTCATGACCGTGTGGATGCATCACCGCGCGGTGGCGACCCGGGATTCGTGAAGGTGATCTCCCCCACCCGCCTGGCATTCGGCGACCTTGCCGGCAATAACCGCATCGACTCCTACCGAAATCTGGTGGACGCACCGGCGGTGGCGATGCTGTTCATGGTGCCCGGCAGTATCGAAACCCTTCGCGTGAACGGCCAAGCCGCGGTGACGACGGACGCGCACATTCGCGAACTGTGCACCATCGACGACCGCATACCGAACATCGCCATCACCGTCGATGTCGACACGTGCTTCATGCACTGCGGCAAGGCACTACGGCGCAGCGCCACGTGGGAACCCGACACATGGCCGGCCGCAGGCTCCTACCCGAGTGGAGCCGAACTGTTGCATGGCCACACCAACTCAACGACCCCCGTGTGCGACATAGCCGAGGGCCTCAACGCCGGATACCAGGCAACGATGTGGGAACCAGGCGGTGTCGACACATCGCCGTCGTGAACGACTGCTCGGGGATCACACAACGTCACCGAGATGACCGGTTGCACGGCGCAGTGACAGCCCGGTCCCGAGTCCATGATGCGAGTTGCAACAGCGATGTACGTCGATAGCGGATGTCGATCCGGCGCCAACGTTCGCGAGGCCAGGACGAATAACTCCCGCACAGACGACAACAACCGGCGTGCTACACGATGAGATCATGGTGCCGCTCGGTCGATGGCAGCGCGTGATCTACGCATCGGCATGGTGCACGGCGACACAACCGTGATGAGTTGGGAGAGCAATGAACAGTGAGAAGGATGAATCGGGAGAGGCGAAGCCAACATGAGTGATGACACCCATAACAACGATGCATCCGACGAGACCGCCGACGATGATCTGCCTGATGACGTCACCGACCTGTTGACAGCAATCGCCGACATGGCCGGGATGGACGCCGACGACAGTTCGGAACTGAGCCACGTCGAGGTGCAGATCACCTGTGGCAGCGATGACGAAGCGCACCGCATCGCCAGCACGTTGGTCGATGAACGTCTCGCCGCCTGTGTGCAACGTCTGCCAATTCATTCCGTCTACAACTGGGACGGGGAAGTACAGAACGAACCGGAGATCCTGTTGCTGGCCAAGACCACCAGCGACCGCATCGGCGACCTCGTCGACATGGTGGTGGATCTGCACTCCTACGACGTACCCGCAATCACCGCCGTGCCGATCGTGGCCGGCACCACTGACTACCTCGACTGGGTGACGGACATGACCCGACCAGTCATTCCGGACGACTGACTCCGGCGCCGCACCCCGGGCTGGGCGGCATCGCGTCACCGAGCAGGTGACTGTCGCGTATTCGGTCCACAGGTGCGCAGCGGTTATGGTCTGCGATCGGGGACACATTCACAAGGGGGAATTTCAATGGCCCACAGCTATCACGCACATCTCACTCAGGTTCCACTGTTCAGCGACCTTGACTCTGACGACCTCGACGTCGTTGCCAAGGCAACAACCGAGCTCGATCTGAAGGCCGGATACACACTGATCCGTGAGGGCGAGACCGCTCATGAGATGTTCGTCGTGGCCTCTGGCACCCTTGAAGTGAGCCGTGGCGGAGAGCACGTGGCCGATATCGGTCCTGGTGGCTTCGCCGGTGAAATGGCGCTGCTCACCCATGCTCGCCGCGACGCCACCGTGACGGCGAAGACCGACGTCACCGTGTTGCACATCGACGGCCGTTCATTCGGTGGGGTCCTCGAAGAAGCTCCGATGATCGCCGTGAAGATGCTGCCGATCGTCGCGTCGCGTGTGATCGACAACAGCACCGAACACACGCACTGAACGCTGCGGGTCAGCCCTCGCGCGTATCGTGCTCGCGGTTCATGCGACTGGTCTCGCCGAAGGTGTTCAGTGGCGAAAGCGATCAGTGGCGGAAGCGTCGGTCGATCGCTACGAACGATCCGGCGACAGCGATCGCAAGTGCCAACACCATCCACGGCACCACGGACGCCCCAGCCGCGTCGAACACCGCACCCGTGGCGAACGGGAACACCGCACCGCCCACACCTGCCGATGCGATGAATAACGACGTGTCTGATCCGGTGAAATGCACCCGACGCTCGAGATAGGCAAACATCACCGGGAACTGCGGTGCGAGAGCAAGACCCAGCAGCATCGTGCCCGGCCACACCGCCCACGCAGCACCGTCGCCGATCACGAGCAGCACCGCAGCAACAACGGCAAGTCCGATCGATGACACCATGACCGTGCGCGGTCGCACACGTCCAACCACCACAGCCGACAGCAGACGCCCACCGGTGAACAACACCCAGAACATGGTGACCAGAACCGTTGGCGCCGCACCCGCGAGGCCGGTCGCCTCGCCATAGGTGAACACCCACCCGGCAAACGTCACCTCGTATCCCACATACAACAAGAAGAACACCGACGCCACGATGAGCACGGCGCGTGTGGCATCGCCTTGCTCATCACGTGCTAACTCGGCCCGACGTGGCGATGGCACCATCACAGCCCACACCGCCAGGACAATCGCCACCAGCGATGTCCCCAGCGAGACCACTGCAAGCCCGGCAGCCACGATCGCCGGACCGGCGAGTGCACCGATGCCGAACGAGAAGTGCATCAGATTCATCGAACGCCCAACGTCGGCACCCTTATGCCACATCAGCAAGGTGTTGTCGACCACATCAATGGCCGCCGCGGCGCCGCCGAGCAACGCGAATACCGCGAGCGCAGGAAGCAACGAACCGAGATGGGGCATCACCAACATGCCGGCCGCGATCGCGAGCAAGCACCCAGCGTGTACGAGGTGCCCCGGCATTCGATCGACGAGACGACCTGCCAGCAACGACGCAAGGATGCTGCCGATCGCCATCGCAGCGAAGAGCGACCCGGCCGCGCTCACCGAGGTACCCGTCCGCTCTCGGATCTCGCCCAATGCCGGCCCGAGGAAGGTCAATGTCACGCCGATCACCACGAAACTCGCGAGATACACGGGCACCGGTCGACGCACGGCCGACACGCTACGGCGCGCAATGACAATGAGCGTCGGCAGTGCACGACGAGATGACCACGTGGCGATCAGTTGGCGACGTCGGTTCTCGGCATGTCATGCCGTTCTCACCGCGACATCCACCACCGTCGCGGCACGACGACGCACGACCACCACGCACGACCACCACGCACAACCACAACGTCACAACGCACGACCACCACGCGACGCCACTCAACACCACCGCACACAACCACAACGACACGCCACGGTGCGGAACACAGCGCCAACACCACAACGGCGTTATCGCATCACTACGGTCGCACCATGAGCATTGACGAGGTCGTGAACCGCCGCGAGGGATCAATCCTGGGCACCCGAGTGACCCGCACCGAAGACCCGCGTCTGCTCACCGGCAGCGCCCGCTACATGGCCGACCTCATCGGTGTGCACCTCGACGGTTCCCCACGTGACACACCGGTACTGCACGCGGTTCACGTCCCCTCGCCCGTGGCGAGCGGGCGGATCATTGCGGTGCACACCGGCGATGCAGCTGCAGTTCCCGGCGTCCACGCAGTGTGGACCGCCTCCGATCTCGCGATGGCACCTCAACAGGGTTTCGTACCGATCCACGCCGACTTTGCGCGCCCCCCAATCGCCGACGAACGAGTGCGCTTCGTCGGTGAAACGATCGCGGTGGTGTTCGCCACCGACCGTGCCGTGGCTGCCGATGCCGCCCAACTGGTGTGGGCCGATATCGAGCCGGACCCGGCCGTGGTCGACTGCGAAGCCGCCCTCGCCGATGATGCCCCGCTCATTCATGCGCATCGCCGCGACAACCTTGCGCTCTCGGACACCAGCGACACCCCGGTGAACCTTGACGCCATCTCAGCCACGGTGGTGCGCGGTCGCTACGTGAACCAGCGTGTAGCAGTCGTACCGATGGAGACCGACGGGTGTCTTGCCGAATGGGATGGCGACCACCTCACGTTGTGGGCGTCCACGCAAATGCCGCACCTCCTGCACGGACAGATGGCTGCGGCACTCGAGATGGCACCGGACAACATCCGGGTACGCACGCCGCAGGTAGGCGGTGGGTTCGGTGGTAAAGCTGGCCTCCATGTCGCCTACGTGGTGGCCGCGGTCGCTGCCCAGCGTCTCGGTATGCCGGTGATGTGGACGCCATGGCGCAGTGAAGACCTGCTGGAGTTGCCCCACGGACGCGGGCAGGTGCAGTACGCCGAAGCTGGCTTCGACACCGATGGCCGCCTTACCGGTTTCCGCTTTCACATCGTCGGTGACGCAGGCGCTTACCCGGGGATCGGCGCGGCACTTCCTGGTGGAACCCGACGCATGGGGCCCGGTAACTACGCAGTTCCCGCCTACCAGTGCGATGTGGCCGTGGCCCTCACCACCACCACCCCGATTGGTGCATACCGGGGAGCAGGGCGTCCCGAGGCAACTGCGCTCGTCGAACGTCTGATGGATCAGGCAGCCCACGAGCTCGGTATCGACCCAATCGAACTGCGCCGCCGCAACCTGCTGGCCGACGACGTGTTCCCGCACACCACACCAACCGGCAACGTCTACGACTCGGGGGCGTACACCACCGCCCTCGACACCGCCGCAGCGGCTGCCGACTACGACGCGCTGCGCGCCGAACAAGCCGACCGCCGCGCACGCGGCGACCGCTGGCAGCTCGGTATCGGAGTGGCGTGCTACGTCGAGATCACCGCCGGCGGAGCCGGAGAGGAGTACGCCGAGGTCACCATTCACGCCGACGGCACCGCCACCATCGTGGCGGGCACGGCTGCACACGGCCAGGGCCATGCCACGAGCTACGCGATGATCGTGTCGGAGATGACCGGTATCGCCGTAGAGAACATTTCCTTGGTCGACGGTGACACGGCGCGCGTACCGCGCGGTGGCGGCACCGGAGGCTCACGGTCGCTGCAACTGGCGGGGTCGGCCACCCTGCGCGCCACTGAGGGCGTCATCGAGCGCGCCCGCGAACTGGCCGCTGCGCATTTCGAAGCTGACGTCGCCGACATCGTCGTCGATACCGCGACCGCCACCGTGGGTGTGGCGGGCGTGCCCTCGTCGGCGCTTGGTTGGGGTGACATCGCTCGACTCGCGCTCGACGCACACACGGATGCCAACACCAGCAACGATGCCAACACCAGCGACGATGCCGATGTCGGCCTCGCGGTCAGTGACGTATTCGCCCAAGAGGGCGCCACGTTCCCCTTCGGTGCCCATATCGCTGTTGTCGAAGTCGACACCGAGACCGGCCGGGTGCGGCCGTTGCGCCACATCGCCGTCGACGACTGCGGCACCGTGCTCGCGCCACTGATCGTGGAAGGCCAACAACATGGTGGCATTGCGTCCGGGCTCGGCCAGGCCCTCTACGAACAGGTGGTGTTCGACAACGATGGCAACCCGCTTACCGGCAACTTGGCGGACTATGCGCTGCCCTCGGCTGCGGAAATGACCTCGTTCGACACGATCTCCACCCAGACGCCGTCGCCGCTGAACCCGCTGGGTGCCAAAGGCATCGGTGAGGCCGCCACCATCGGCAGCACTCCCGCCATTCAGAACGCGGTGATCGATGCGGTCGCACATCTCGGCGTGCGTCACATCGACATGCCCTGCACCTCCGAACGGGTGTGGCGTGCCATCGACGAGTCCGCACGAGGCGAGCACGACCCGTGGCGTGCACCCCCTGCGGTATTCGCCCGGCTGCGCGCCGCCGCATCGGCAACCTCCGATGTCGCCAGCGGTGACGATCCTGATCTCGCCGGCGCAGCCGACGGCATCTGACCCACGGCACACGCACTGGGTGGTTGACACCGGTGTAACTGCGGTGGTGGCGGCGGCCTGTGCCGTATCCGCCCGTCGATGTCGTCTGCTCCGTAATCTGCCCGCCGGACATCATCGGTCATCGTGGAACAACTCCGCGGCAGTGGTGGTCGTCTGGCAGCGGTCTCACTCATCAGCGATGACGAGCCGCCGTTGAACCGAAACCTGTTGGACACCACGCTCAACAGGCGTCACCCCCTAAGGAGTCACAGTGAACGACATCATCTTCCTCATCGGCCGAATCCTGCTGGTCCTCGTCTTCATCTGGTCGGGCATCAACCACCTCACCAATGACACATTGATCGGTTACGCCCAGTTCAAGAAAATTCCGAATGCGATACTCGCCGTGCGACTGTCGGGTGTGCTGATGCTCGCCGGCGCACTCGGCATTCTGTTCGGTGTGTGGGGCGACCTCGCCGCCCTTCTCAGCGCACTGCTGGTGCTGCTGATGACCATCCCGATGCACAACTACTGGACCCTCGATGATGCGACGGCCAAGCAGACCGATCAGATCATGTTCATGAAGAACATCTCGATCATCGGCGGGCTGCTGGCAGTGGCCTGGGCGTTCAGCACCGTGGGTGAGGGCGGCTACACCATCACCAACAGCGTGTTCTGATCGCTCGATCAGCATCCCACTCACTGCGCTTCGGCTGCTGAACCCTCGCGGAACACGGCGGGAATACATGCGCACTTCGTTCGGTTGTGATCGATCGACAAGGCTGCGTGCGTCGTCCCCCACGAGCACACAGGTCACAGAACGCGGTCGGTCCCGAGACGCCCCCCAACCCCCGGGACCGACCGCCCTTGTGTTTTTCGACCACTCCGCGTCACGATGCAACGCGCGGTGACGTGCGATATATCACGGCGTCATCAGCCCCACATCGGCTGGTGCCGGCCACATCAGCCATGATCGGTATGTGGAACCCAGCAACACTCCCGGCCTCCGACCGCTTGATGACATCGTCGTCTTGGACTTCTCGCGCGTACTCGCAGGCCCACACTGCGGTCGTGCCCTAGCCGATCTCGGTGCGCGCGTTATAAAGATCGAACCGCCCGCAGGAGACCTCACCCGTTTCTGCCAGCCGCGACGCAACTCGATTTCCAGTTACTACGCCCAACAGAACACCGGCAAAGAAAACCTAAGCCTTGACCTGCAGCACCCCGAAGCGCGAGATCTCGTGCTCGAGCTGGTGCGCAGCGCCGACATCGTGGTGGAGAACTTCCGCCCCGATGTGATGGACCGATTGGGCCTTGGCTATGACGACCTTGCAGCGGTGCGACCCGAACTGATCTATGCCTCGGCCAACGGCTACGGCGCCGGCACATCGTGGGCGAACCGGCGCGCCTATGCACCGGTGATCGGCGCTGAGTCGGGCCTCACCCGTTCCCAAGGTGATGCCCGTGACGGCCGATACTTCAATGATCGTCACTCCCATGCCGACGTCTACACCGCTCTTGAATTGACCGTTGGCATCTTGGCGGCGCTTCATCAACGCACCCGTACGGGTCGAGGTCAACGAGTGGAGATCACCATGGCCCAAACCATGCTCTACGTGAACGAGCACGCCCATGACGCCCTGTGGGATGCACCCGTGCCCGAGGGCGTGGTGCGCTCATTCCAACCCGGCGACTACCAGGTGCTCACCCTCGCGGACGGCACCGCCATGATCGTCAGCGGCCACCCCGCCGAGTCGGGCACCTTTGAATTTTTCATGCGAGCGATCGGCCGCGATGACCTCATCGGCGTCGAACGTTTTGCCGATGTCGCCAACCGGCTGGGGAACCTTGACGAGATCAACGATCTGCTCCGCGAACATGCGCGTGGCATTCCCGATGCCACCACCTACGAGTCCATCCTGTCCCAGCACAACTTGGCCGTGGGCACCTTGCGGACCGTCGCCGAGTTCGCCGCCACCGACTGGGCCGCCGAAACCGGCGCTGTGGTCGAGGTGAGCGATCGGGGTACCGGCACCATTCGGCTCCCCCAGGCGCCATGGACGTTCAGCGATGCCCCCGACGTCGGTGTGCGTGGCGAGCCCCGCTACCGCGGTGAGGACAACCGCGCTGTATTCGCCGAACTCGCCGGAGTCGATGAGGCCACGCTCGATCGTCTCGCCACCGATGGGGTGCTGAGCGAGCACCGCCCCCGATGATGACGCCGCCCGCAGCAGCACCGACCGAAGCACCACTTCCCACAGCACCACGGGCCACGATCGCCCAACCGGTAGCGCCGACATCCACTCCTCGCGCATGAGCACGAACGACGACCTGCTCGACCACGCCCGCCAGCTCGATACGGCGGACCCCCTCGCACATTGGCGTGACGAGTTCGTGATCGATGACCCCGATCTGGCCTACCTCGACGGTAACTCACTCGGCATGACACCTCGCCGGACCGTGCACCGCCTGCACGAGGTTGTCAACGACGAATGGGCCGGCGGGCTGATTTCGTCATGGGGCCACTGGCTCGACCTGCCGATGGTCATCGGTGATGAGCTGGCACCCCTGATCGGTGCAGTGGCCGGCGAGGTCGTGGTGCACGATTCCACCAGTGTCAACCTCTACCAACTGCTGCATATCGCTGTGGCCGTGGTGGAGGGCTGCACCACCATCGTGGTGCCCACCGGCGAGTTCCCAACCGATCGCTACCTCGTCGATGCGGTTGCGGAGACGCACAATCTGAATGTCAGCCATGCCGTGGACGATGCCATTGCCGGGCGCCTCGGGCCGGTGGTTGTGGTCATGTCACTCGTCGACTACCGCAGCGCCGAGGTGGCCGACATGGCGGCTATCACCGCTGCAGTGCAGAACGCCGGTGGGACGGTGATCTGGGATCTCTCACACGCCGTTGGGGTGCTCGAGGTGAACCTGAACCGCTGCAGTGTCGACTTCGCCGTTGGGTGCACCTACAAGTTCTTGAATGGCGGGCCGGGCGCACCCGGCTTCTCCTACATGTCGACCCGCGCCCTCGATGCAACGCGCAACGGGCCTCAACAACCGATACCAGGGTGGTTTGCGCAAGCCGACCAGTTCCGCATGGATGAACCCCGCCGTCCCCGCGATGACATCGGTCGCCTGCTCATCGGCACACCAGGCATTCTCGGCCTGACCGCCACTCGTTGCGGTGTGGAGCTCACCGCGACCGCGGGTATCAGCGCGATTGCAGCCAAGGCCCGCGCCATCACCGATTTCGTGATCGAGATTGCCGATGCGCACGGCCTCGACGTCGCCTCGCCCCGCGATGCACAGCGCCGTGGGGGCCACGTCTCGATCAGGCATGCATCTGCCGAACAGATCACCGCCGATCTGGCCGCCGCACACAGCGTGCTGGCCGATTACCGCGACCCGGACCTCATCCGGCTCGGCTGTTCGCCACTGACCACGCGCTACGTGGATGTGGCCCGCGCCGTCAACGCCATCGCCGCACTAACAGCGTGACGCCACGGTGTGATGTAGCGCGTCGTGTGTGGTGATCACACAGCGAACTGGGCGGCGACCCGCACCGGGCCACCATCAACGGTGTGCACGCGGCCGTCATCCACAAGTTCGATGAGGTGACCCATCACCGAGCGTGCTGCCGGACGGTGCAATTTGGGATGCACTGCCGTATACAGCACCCGCACGATCTCGGGCACGGTGTGGGGCCCGGATGCGCGCAACAGATCAACGATTTGGGCCGTGCGAGCCAGGCGATGATCGACGAGGGCCTGCACATAGGTTGGGGCATCATCACGACATGGGCCATGGGTGGGCCACAGCAATGCGTCATCGCGAGCAGCCACCTTGCGCAGCGAATCGATATACGACCGCATATCCCCATCGGGTGGTGACACGACCGTGGTCGACCACCCCATCACATGGTCACCGGTGAACAAGGTCCGTTCCTCTTCGAAGGAGAAACAACAGTGGTTCGAGGTGTGCCCCGGTGTGGTGACCGCGCGCATCGTGAGGCCGGGCCCCTCAAGGGCCACCTCACCGTCGGACACCGCCACATCAGGAGCGAAGCCGGTGTCGACGGATTCCTCCATCTTCACTTCCGGCTCGGCATCGTCACCTGACGATGCCGCATCGTCGGATGACTCGGCGGGTTCATCGGGCACCGACAATTCCTCTTCGCCGTCGAACATTCCCTCAGGCTCGTCCACCACGAGATGTGGCCCGACCGCGAACGTCGGTGCACCGGTCTCGGCCGCCAACCATGCCGCGAGCGGCGAATGGTCACTATGACAATGCGTGATCAAAATGCCCCGCACCGTTTCCCCGGCGAGAGCAGCCGCGAGAGCATCCCGATGTGAATCGATGACCGGACCCGGGTCGATCACCACCACATCACCACGGCCCACGATGTAGGTGCCGGTGCCGGTGTAGGTGAACTTCGATGGGTTCTTCGCAATCACCCGGCGCACACCGGGGCTCACATCATCGACGCGTCCGTAGACAACATCATCGAGGGTACGGAACTCGGGGCCACTCACACGAGCGACCGTACCCGACCGACCGGCGCGCCAGCCCCTCGGGCCGGTGGCGCGAGATCAGAGTCGAGGTCGGTCGGCACCGCAACACCAGCACGGCGCAACAACGACGCCGCGACCGGCGCTCCGGCGCGTACGGCCCCATCGGCCACCTTCACCACCACCGTGGCCACACCGGGCAGCGACGCGATGAATACCCCTTCGGCGCCGTCCTTGGCGATCAGGCCGGGCACCGCGGTCATCAACATGGTGGCCGGCCGGGTGGGTCCCGCCACCAACACCGGGTGTGACGTCATCGCAGTACGCACCTCGTCGACATCACGGGCAACGGTGTGCAACGCCCGCGCTAAACCCACCAGTGCCATCGCATGAGTCGGCGCACCACACCCGTCGACACCAACATGGCGCACGCCACCGTCGGCGGCACACAACTCATCGATCACCGCGGTGATGTGTTGCTGCAGCGGATGGGTGGGCGTGAGGTGCCCGTCGACATCCCAGCCTTCGGCCACACAGGTGGCGATGAACGCGGCGTGTTTACCTGAGCAGTTCATCGCCAGTGCGCTCGGACCGCCGCCATCGAGCAATACCCGGTCGGCCTCAACGCGGTCATAGGGCAGATCGGGGGTGGTGGCGAGTACTCGTTCATCGAGTCCTGCAGCAGCCAACGTCGACCGCACCACATCGAGATGTACGGGCGATCCGTCGTGGCTGGCACAGGCCAGCGCCCATTGACGCACCTCAAGGCGTACCGAGGTGCGTGCCATTGCCGCGGCCTGCAGTGGCTTCAGACACGACCGGCCGAACACGACCTGGGTGTGGTCACCAACCGCGCGCAGCACCTCACCCGAGGCACCCAGCACCACCGCACATCCGTGATGCACCGACTCGTCGAGGCCGTTGCGATCGACGACGGCGATGGGGACGTGACCCTCAGGAGTCACTGCCGACCGCTGCGCCAGCGCATGAGCCAACCCTGACGCGGACCCACATCGTCGGTGGCGGCTTCCAGCATCGTTAGTTCGGAATCGATCACGTCATGACGACGGCCCCATTCGCTGGCCAGCGCCTGGAACATCGCCGAGAACGGCAGGGCCAAAATGGCACCGGCCGGCCCCAGCAGAGCCAGTCCGGCCAGCGCCGCGCCGAATGCCACCGCCGGGTGCAGATCCATCGTGCGTGCGGTGATGCGCGGCGAGATCAAGTAGTTCTCCAACTGCTGATACACGATGATGATGCCGAGGATGACCGCCGCGCGTACCGGTGAATCCAAGAAGGTGATCAGCACCGGCAGCACAGCGGCGATGTAGGTGCCGATCACCGGCAAGAACTGCGAGACCAAACCAACCCACAGCGCCAGCGCCACGGGCGAGCGCACATCGGCGGAAGTGAACACAATGCCGTGGAAGACCGCCGACACCGTCGACAGCAGGAGCCGCGAATACAGGTAGCCGCCGGTTTTTGAAATTGCCAATTCCCACGCCCCGAGCACGGCGACCTGCGCTTCAGGTCGCAGACGCGAGCAGATCACCCGCCGCAGTCGCGGCCCGTCAGCAACCAGGTAATAGGCGAAGAGCAGAATCGAGAACGCCGCCACCAATCCCTGCAAGGCCTGGCCCGACAAACGAATCGCTTCGCCCTGCTGAGAATCGATGAACTGCTGCACTGCACCGTTCGGATCGTTGAACTCGGCCACGACCTGCTCGGCGTCGATTGACGTGCCGAACAAGTTGTTGATCCGATCGACCGTGTCGGAGATGTAGCGGTCTGAGTTCGACAACAGATCGGCGATCTGCGTGCCGATCATCGTTCCCATCACCCCGAGGAACAACCCCACCGCGGCCATCACCGCGAGCAGCACCGACAATGTGGCGCGGCCACGACGCCACCCACGACGCGCCAGCCGGTTCACCGCTGGTTCCACAGCCAGCGCAATGAACAACGCAATCACCAGCCACATCACCAGGCCCGAGATGCGCAGCCATGCATCGGCGACCACACCGGTGAGCAGATAACCCAGCCAGAACAAGATGATCGCGCCCACGATCCACCTCGGCGGTGTCGACCGAGAATTCACCGCTGCAGCGTCCTTTCCCGCAGCACTATCAGGGCGAGAGCCGTCGACCGGTGGGTCGCCTGGGGCCGGATGTTCGGGCACAAGCGTGATCGTAGTGATCTGCCATGCGACGATGGTCCCATGGCGACATCCACCGGCAGCGGCAACGACGACGCCTCATCAGACGACAGCGCCGTCGAACCAGCCGAGACCGTGCGTGCTTGGTTGGCCGACCGGATCCGCGACCGGGTGATTGGCCCCGATGCCACCGAACGCACCGACGCGCTCTTCGACGCACCCGGGCCACGCAGATTCGATGAGAGCGCGCCGATCCGACGGGTGCACGCCGACGCCGCAATGTTCATCGGCGGACTTCGCGCGCTACTGCTCCAGTCGCTGCACCCGCTGGCCATGGCTGGTGTCGCCGACCACAGCGACTACCGCAACGACCCGTGGGGTCGCCTGCAACGCACCGCTGATTTCTTAGCCACCACCAGTTTCGGCACCGTGGAGATGGGTGATGCATCGATTGCCGCCGTGCGCCGAATCCACGACCGTGTCACCGGCACCGCGCCCGATGGACGCGCCTACGCGGCAAACGACCCGCACTTGCTCGCATGGGTGCATGTTGCCGAGGTCGACAGTTTCCTCAGCGCCTACGACCGCTATGGCGCCGAGCCACTCGCCGGCGACGACCGCGATACGTACATTGCGCAGTCGGGTGAGATCGCCCGAGCACTCGGCGCCGATCCGGTACCCACCACCGAGTCCGAGGTGGCTGAGGTGTTGCGCTCGTATCGACCCGAACTGCGATCCACGCCCGCAGCGCGCGAGGCCGCGCGTTACTTGCTCCTCCAGCCACCACTACCGCTGTCATCGCGGCCGGCCTACGGGTTGTTGGCCGCCGCGGCATCATCGCTGCTGCCATTGTGGGCCCGACGCCAATTGTTGATTCCATTTTTGCCGCTCACGGAGAACATCGCCGTGCGACCCGCTGGTGCGTTCATTACCGGCACCATCAGGTGGGCTTTGGCGCCCGAGCAGCGGCTCTGACCCGCAGCCGATCCGCCAGATCACCCACCGCTTCGGCGACATCGACCCCCTCGTCGAGTTCCAGCCACTGCGCCATCGACTCGAGTTCGGCGAGTAACTCCGCTGCGATCTCATCTCGGCGCGGTGCAACGTCATGCATTGCTTCAATCCATGCGGCACGCACGAGTAACCGCCGATTGGCGCGATCGGCTTTGAGATCCACGCGGCCCACCAGTTCGCCATCGAGCAAGAACGGCAACACGTAGTAGCCGAAACGCCGACGTGGTGCGGGTGTGTAGATCTCGAGGCGATATGAGAAGTCGAACAGACGCTCAGCACGTGGGCGGTGCCACACCACCGGGTCGAACGGGCTGAGCAATGCACGCGCACGCTTCTTCCGCGGCACCGTCACCCCCGATGAGCAGTACGCGATGCGGTTCCAGTTCTCGACCTGCACCGGGGTGATCTCACCGGACGACACCAGATCGGCGATCGCGTCGCGCACCTCCACGGTGCGCAGACGGTGATAGTCGGCAATGTCGTCCAGGGTGCCCACACCCAGGTGACCAACGGCGCGGCGCACCAGTTCACGGTGCGCGTCGGCGCGTGACGGCGTCGGCGCGTTCACCACGGCGTCAGGCAGTGCCCGCTCGGTGATGTCGTACACCCGTGCGAAGTCACGTGGCCGACGACGAGCCGTGAGACGCCCACACCAGAACAGATGCTCAAGCGCTGCTTTGGTGTCGTCCCAATCCCACCACGACCCGCCCCGTCGCGGACGGGTCCGCAGATCGCCCACCGTGACCGGGCCGTCATCGCGCACTCGCCGGTAGACATTCTCGACGAGTTGCGGCGCGCGTTCAGCCACCGAACGTGGGCCCGACCAGCGATGCGGGCTCGCCATCCGCCAGCGCCACAGCGGATGATCCGTCGCGGGAATGTGGCTGGCCTCGTGCACCCAGTACTCGATGAGGTCACCGGCTGCGGTCGCGCGATTGATCAGGTCGCGACGATGTGGACCCAACCGCGCGAACAGCGGCAGTTCCTGGCTCCGGACGAGAACATTGACCGAATCGATCTGGATGACACCCATCTGCCCCATGACGGCGCGCAGATGACGTCGATCGACTCGCGATGGCGTCGGCGCGGGCACCACTGAGTGCGACATCGTGTGGTCTGTGGCAAGCGGTTGCTCACGCCGACCGAAACCCTGGGCCGCGAGGGCGACGCGGCGGGCCTGGTCGACTCGGAATCGGCGCTCGGAAACCACGACCGCGAGTATCGCGCACCCGTCGTCGGTGCGCAGGATCGCCATGCCCGATGCAGCGCACCAAGTTGAGCAGAGCGCCAACGTGGGCAACAGGCCAACCCAGGGAGCGCCCAACCTGGCGACGCAAAACCGGCAACAGGCCAACCCAGGGAGCGCCCAACCTGGCGACGCGGAACCGGCAGCACACCAGAGTGGGCAGCGCACCAACGTGGCGATGCAGAACTGGCAGCGCACTTGGCCACGTGGACCCACGACGTGCGGCACTCGGCACTCAGTCGATCAATGCACTCCAGCGGAGCGCATCATCTCGGCGCGACAACCACCGTGTGTCGGACGCCGGTGTGCTGTCGCGCAACGCAGCGCCGTGCGTGCACCACCAACGATGCATGCACGCGAGGCGACCGGTGGATCAGTCAGCTTCGGTGATGGTGACCGATTCGATGACCACCGGTGTGGTCGGTCGGTCGCCGGCGCCGGTCGGCACGTTCTGCATCCGGTCGACGAGTTCGACGCCCTTCACCGTCTGGCCGAAGAGGCTGTAGGCGGGGGGAAGACGCACACCGTCGGGGCCGGAGATCAAGAAGAACTGGCTGCCATTGGTGTTCGGCCCGGCGTTGGCCATGGCCAACGACCCGATGTCGTATTGGCCGGGCTGGGGCAGTTCGTCCTCGAAGCGGTAGCCGGGGCCGCCACGGCCGTCACCGCCGGGATCGCCGCCCTGGCACACGAAGTTCTTGATGATGCGGTGGAAGATGATGCCGTCGTAGTAGTGGTTCAGCGCGAGGAACACGAAGTTGTTGACCGTCTTCGGTGCACGCGCAGCATCGAGAGCAATGACGAGATCACCGATGACCTCACCGCCGATCGACACGGTCATCGTGGCCGAGTAGCGCTTGGCCGGGTCGATGCCCATCTCTGGGGGTTCGGAGAACTGGGTGCTGCGGGGGGCGGATCCGTCAAATGGGGGGAAAGTACTGGCCATGCGGCGACCCTAGCGGTGCGGTGTTGCGGTCGGCACCCGCTACTCATCACAACAGGCACACCCGACCGGCAGTCGGTTCGCATCTGTCGGGGTGGCGGATCAGCAGACCACAGACATGGCCGGTTCAGGAACAGGCCACGAGACCGCGGTTGTCACATCGCACTGCCACACTGTGCTCGTGGCATCTGCGCGCACCTCACACGTCTGCAGCGACTGTGGCACCCATCATCCGAAATGGCTTGGCCAATGCTCGGGATGCGGTGCCTACGGCACGCTCACCGAGGAGGTGCTGTCGAGCGGTTTGCCGACTGAGGCACACCCCGGCTCCCCACGACCCGTCAGCAGCGATGCGCGGCCGCCCGTCGCCATCGCCGATGTGGTCACCGCCGCCGAGGCCGCGTGTGCCACCGGCATCGCCGAGTTCGACCGCACACTGAGCGGCGGTCTGGTCCCTGGTTCGGTCACGCTGCTCGGTGGCGAACCAGGCATCGGCAAGAGCACTCTCGCTCTGCAGATCGCCGGCACGTGGCCGGGAACCGTGCTGTACGTGAGCGCGGAGGAAAGCGCCCAACAAGTGCGACGACGGGCCGAACGCTTGGGGGTGGTGCGCGACGGTCTGTTCCTTCTCGCCGAAACCGGTCTCGGCGACATCGACGCCGCCGTCAGCCAGATCGGCCCGAGCCTCATGGTGATCGACTCGGTGCAAACCGTGGCTGACCCCGCCGTATCGTCCGCTCCGGGTTCGGTCAGCCAGGTGCGTGCCGTGGCCCAGCACCTCACGCATATCGCCAAGCGACACGATCTGCCCACGGTGCTCATCGGTCATGTCACCAAAGACGGCGACCTCGCCGGTCCGCGCGCCCTCGAACATCTCGTCGACACGGTTCTCACCTTCGAGGGCGACCGGCATCACGCCCTGCGCATGGTGCGCGCCGTGAAACATCGCTACGGCTCCACCAACGAGTTGAGTCTGTTCGAGATGACCGGCGACGGTCTGCGTGGGGTGGCCGACCCCAGCGCGTTGTTCCTGGCCGATCGTCGCCCCGGCACCCCGGGGTCGGCGGTTGTCCCCACCCTTGAGGGCCGCCGCCCGCTGGTGTTGGAGGTGCAGGCCTTAACCACCGCGGCACCCGACAACGTGCCGGCACGACGCACCACCCAGCACATCGATCACAACCGCCTCTCGCTGCTGCTCGCGGTGATGGAGCGCCATGCGGGTCTGCCGGTGCGCCGTCACGACGTGTACGCCTCCACCGTCGGCGGGGTGCGCGTATCCGAGCCGGGAATGGACCTCGCCGTCTGCGTGGCCGTGGCCAGCGCGCTCGCCGATCGGCCGCTGTCGACCGACATTGCTGTGGTTGGCGAGGTCGGCCTCGGTGGCGAGATCCGCCAGGTGGGACACACCGAGCGTCGCTTCGCCGAAGCAGCTCGATTGGGGTTCACCGCGGTCATCGCTCCCGAACGATCGCCCGAGCCGCCGGCCGGGTTGACGGTGTGGCGCGCAGGCGACATTCGCGAGGCGCTTCGTTTGGCCGGCGTGTCAGTGCCATCTGGTAACAGTCATACCGATGATTCGTTCTGACGGCGGTTCCCACGCTCCCATAACGACACCGGGTCGCGGGGTATCGCGGATGTAGGGCGCAGAAGTTGTGGGGCCGCAACGTGTGTGTCGGCGATGTCCGCAGAACGTCCCGCGCGCCACCTCCCCTACAATCACCACATGTCACGCCCCACCACCCTCAGCGAGGCTCTTCGCCGCGCCCTCGGTCGTGTGGCACCTGGAACACCGCTGCGGGACGGCATCGATCGTGTGGTTCGTTCGAAAGCCGGCGCACTGCTGGTTCTCGGAGACGACCCTGAAGTGCTGGCCATCTGCACCGGTGGGTTCTTGGTCGACGCCCCCTACTCGCCACAGCGACTGTCGGAGTTGGCGAAGATGGACGGCGCCATCATCATTTCAAGTGACGGCACCCGGATCGCGCGCGCCAATGTCCACCTGGTCCCCGACCCGAGCGTGCCCACGAGCGAGACCGGCACTCGACACCGCACCGCCGAACGGGTGGCTCGCTCGATCGGCGTGCCCGTCATCAGCGCCTCTGAGGAGATGGGTGTGATCAACGTCTACGCCGGTGGCCAAAAGCACCAGCTACAAGACACCAGCCGCCTACTCGACCGATCGAATCAGGCATTGCAGACCTTGGAGCGCTACACCGAACGCGTCAACAATTCTCTCGGTGGCCTCACCGCATCAGAGGTGGAAGACGTGGTCACCCTCCGCGATGTCGCCATCGTGATGCAACGCCACGAGATGGTGAATCGCATCGCCGAGGAGATCGAGACGATGATCGTGGAGTTGGGTGTGGATGCCCGACTTCTGCGACTACAGCTCGACGAGCTCTACGCCGAAGTCGATGATCGCATCGACCTCGTCATCACCGACTATCTCCCCGCGGCACGTGACACCGACGACACCATGACGGAACTTGCCACTCTGACCGACGATGAGCTGCGCGATCTCCGACGGGTTGCGGCCACTCTTCATCACGGTGGCGACCCCGATGACCTCGATCTCGAGTTGGCCCCGAAAGGCACCCGCCTACTGCGGCGGGTGAACCGCCTCCCAGATGAGATTGCTGTGCGGGTTGCTGCACATTTCGGAGACCTTGCACGACTGCAGCGGGCCTCGGTGGCCGAACTATCGACGATCGATGGTGTGGACAGCGCCCTGGCCACTCAGATTCGCGACACCCTCACCAAAGTGACCGAATCGGCAATTCTCGATCAGTACCACTGAACGTTGCAGGTGCGTGCCGCGCCAACAGCACGTGGATGCGACATAGCCGCGATTCCCGCGATCACATGCCTCCCGACCTTGGCGCGACAGGGCAGCCGTCGCCATGGTTAGCCTGAGCCGGTGCCCGACGCTGTGCCAGACGCGCCAACGGCTGCCGCGCCCGATGCGCCATCGGGCCGCCCCGGCAGCCAGCTCCGAGTTGCGATTGCGCAACTGAACCCCACCGTCGGCGACCTCGAGGGCAACGTCGAACGACTGATGGCTGCGTACCGGCGCGCCGACCTCGCCGGAGCCGACGTCATGGCGGCCGGTGAACTCGCGATCAGCGGCTACCCACCTGAGGACCTTCTGTTGAAGCCACGCTTCGTGGACGACAACCTCGCCGCCCTCGACCGTTTCGCTGCAGCCACCGGCGAGACCGTTGCCATCATCGGTGTTGCCACCCGCGTGCGCAACGATCCCACCCGGCTGCACAACTCTGCCGCGGTCTGCGCCCACGGCCGTGTCGTCGGTGTGTTCCACAAGCGGCTGCTGCCGAATTACGAGGTGTTCGACGAGAAGCGTTACTTCACGCCAGGCAGTGGCACCATGCCCATGTTCAGCATCGCCGGCGTGCCGGTGGCGGTAGTGGTCTGCGAAGACGCGTGGCACGACGACGGCCCGCACGCGGCGATGGTGGCCGCTGGCGCTCGTGCGGTGATCGTGGTGAATGGCTCGCCGTATCACCTTGACAAGGACGCCGAGCGTGAGTCGCTGTTCGCGCGGCGCGCGAACGAACTCGGTGTGCCCTTCGTCTACGCCAACCAGGTCGGTGGCCAGGACGAGCTGGTCTTCGACGGTGGGTCATTCACGGTCGATGCCACCGGCGAGGTAATCGCCCGATCACCACTGTTCACAGAGGACCTCGCCATCGTGGAGGTGCCCGTTCCGTCTGATGCCACAGCACCTGATGATGTGCAGACCGCCGCAGCAACGTCGAGCGACACCGATGAGCTCACCGCCATGGTGGACCATGTGATCGAAGATGTGATCGACGGCGTGCTCGACCCCACCATTGATGCCTCCCGCGAGGATGTGGCGATGATCGACGTGACCGCGACGCGGCGCAGCCCCGCAGGAGCACCCGGTGGCGACATCGCACCAGAGGTGTCGGGAGATGCCGAGCTGTATGACGCGCTCGTGGCGGCCACCCGCGACTACTGCCACAAGAACGGATTCCGTGATGTGGTGATTGGCCTGTCGGGGGGCATCGACTCCACGATCGTGGCGTGTATTGCCGTCGATGCCCTGGGCGCTGACCACGTGCATGGTGTTGCGATGCCATCGCGCTACTCGTCGGATCACTCGATCAGCGATGCTGAGGCCCTCGCCGACAACCTCGGCATCGAGTGCCGCACCATCGCCATCGAGCCCGCGGTGAGCGCCTTCGAAGAGATGCTGGCCACATCGTTTGTGGGCCGAGATGTCGGTTTGGCATGGGAGAACATGCAGTCGCGGTGTCGCGGCCAGATCCTGATGGCCCTGTCGAATGAGATGGGTTGGATGGTGCTCACCACCGGCAACAAGAGCGAGGTCGCGGTCGGCTATTTCACGATCTACGGCGATGCGGTCGGCGGGTATGGCCCGATCAAGGATGTGCTGAAGACTCGGGTGTACGACCTGTGCCGTTTCGTCAACGATCGCGCTGGTCGAGAGGTCGTGCCGAACAACGTGCTGGTGAAACCCCCATCGGCTGAGTTGCGTCCCGATCAGCGCGACGACCAAAGCCTGCCGGCCTACGAGGTGCTCGACCCGATTCTTGCGGCCTACGTGGAACAGGACCGTACCGCTGCCGAGATCATTGCCGACGGTCATGACGCCGAGATGGTGCAGCGCGTCACTCGGCTGGTGGACATCGCGGAGTACAAACGACGTCAGACACCACTCGGTGTGCGGGTAACTCGGAAGGCGTTTGGGCGCGATCGGCGTCTGCCCGTCACCAACCGCTACAGCTGACGCCCACCACCGTGACATCGGTGGTGGCCACACGCCGACAAGCGCTCATTTGGCTCAACCGGTCAGTGTCCGACCGCGCCTCACGCGGCGAGAGCACACCGTTTGAACTCAGGAGCAGCAGCGGCCGCTGGGGGCTGCACCTTCGCCAGCCAAGCTGCCGGTATCGGCCATCGACGTGCTGGACGCGTTGGTCGTTGCGGCATCCTCAG
>JAFMNE010000005.1:44375-85312 GCA_017859395.1 Ilumatobacteraceae bacterium
CTGCCGGTATCGGCCATCGACGTGCTGGACGCGTTGGTCGTTGCGGCATCCTCAGGATTCATGCCCACGGTTGTTCAACGGTGGGTGAGCACACCCCGTCTGAACTCAGGAGCAGCAGCGGCCGCTGGGGGCTGCACCTTCGCCAGCCAAGCTGCCGGTATCGGCCATCGACGTGCTGGACGCGTTGGTCGTTGCGGCATCCTCAGCGTTCATGCCTGCGGTGGTTGAACGGTGGGTGAGCACCACGTTCTCGCGGGCGGTCGGATGATCGGCGGTCTTCACATAGACCTCCCAGCGATGCCCGTTCGGGTCGGTCACCCAGGTCTCCACCTTTTCAGCAAAGCAGCACATCGTCTCGTCGATACCGGTGGTCATGAGTCCGGCACCGCGCAATCGCTCCTCGGTGGCCACCACCTCATCGGCTGACTCGACCTCGAGGCCGAGGTGGTTGATCCCGCCGGCCGGGGCATCCGGGCGTTCGAACACCACGAACTTCAGCGGTGGGTCGGTGAGTGCCCAGTTGGCGTAGCCGTCCTCCACCTTGTCGGGAGCGGTGCCGAATAGGCGGCCGTAGAAGTCGATGGCCTCAGCGAGGTCGGCAACGTCGATGGCGAGTTGTAGGCGCATGCCATCACCGTGACCGATCGGGGTTGCTGTGTCAACCAAATACGACATGAACTAGTTACCGGCATCGACTGCCACCAGAACGATCAACCACCAGCAGGATCTGCCATCAACTAACCCGGCTCATCTTCAACGCCGTGATCCACGACGCTTCAGTCCGCGACACCACAAATCCGCCACGACCCGAGGACACCACGACGTGAGAACACGGAGACCCGATAGGGCGCACCCGCTGCCGCGCCAGCCACACTGGGGACATGAGCAGCACTCACGCCCACCGCGTCGGCATCATCGGTTTAGGAACGGTCGGTCGTCGATTCGTTGATCTCTTCACAGCCGATGACCGCTTCGACCTGGTGGCCTGTTGGGACGCATCCGACGCCGCGCGTCGCGCATGTGAGGCACCGGTGGTTGCCGATGCCGATCAGGTGATCGCAGCCGCCGATCTCGTCTACATCGCGGTGCCACCGGCCGCCCATGGCGACTATGTTCGGCGCTGCGTAGCCGCGGGTCGGGCAATGCTGTGCGAGAAGCCCCTCGGTGTTGATGTGGCTGATTCGCGCGAGTTGACCGCATTGGTCGACACCTCGGGGCTCGCGGCTGCGATCAACTTCGTGCACGGCTCTGCGCCCGCAGCCGTTGAACTCGGCCGTCGTCTGGCCAACGGCGACGCGGGCGATATCACGGTGGCCGATCTGCGGGTGCATATGCCGCTGTGGCCCCGCGCCTGGCAGGCCGAGGCCACCTGGTTGGGCGCCGCTGCCGAAGGAGGGTGGACCCGGGAGATCGGGTCGCATTTCGTGTTCTGTGCACGCCGGGTGTTGGGCGGGGCGACCCTGGTTGCCGCCACGGTGCGCCGTCAGGACCCAACCCGCGCCGAGGATCTCGTCCATGCCCGACTCGACTGTGCGGGTGTGCCGATGCTGATCACCGGCACGAGCGGCGCAGCCGGATCCGAAATCGTCGAGTTCGTCGTGCGTGGTACTCAACGATCGTTCCGCATCGTGGACTGGTACCGACTCGAGGCCACCAATGACGACGATGTGTGGACAGCTGTTGACCTGCCCGCAGAACCGACGCCGGCGGTGGCGGCCTACCGGGCGCAACTCGATCAGATCGCTGCCATGCTCAACGGCGCTGCGCACACGTTGCCCACGTTTTCTGATGCCCTGGCGGTGCAGGAGATCGTTGAGGGCATCTTGTCGGCCGGGTGACCAACCGGGTAACCAATAGGTGAACCTCCGACACGTTGTGTCTGGCGGCAAGACTGCTCGTGTGAGGTGCAGCACCGACGACAACTCGACCATGTCGCACGGCGCGACGACGGGCGTGACGGTGAGCCGACAAACGATCTCTGAATGGGCTACATCGCAATGAGCGACAACCTGAATGACAACGGCGCACTCTCCGACTGTCGCCCAGCCGACGCCGACCAGCACGGCGATGCGCTCGGTGTCTTCGGTCGTTACCTCTCGTTGTGGGTGGCCATCGCCATCGTCGTTGGAGTGGTGCTCGGTGAATTGATCCCATCGGTTCCCGACACCCTCGCCACGTGGGAGGTCGCCAGCGTCAACATTCCGGTGGCCGTGTTGATCTGGGCGATGATCCTGCCGATGATGGTCAGCGTCGACTTCGGGTCAGTGCGCCGCGTCGGCCGCGAACCGGGTGGCCTCGCCGTGACCACCTCGGTGAACTGGTTGCTGAAGCCCTTCAGCATGTATCTGTTCGCATGGTTCTTCTTGACCGTGGTCTTCGACGCGTTCATCGATGACGCCACCGCCGACGGCTACCTCGCCGGAGCGATCTTGCTCGGCGCGGCACCGTGCACGGCAATGGTGTTCGTATGGAGCCTGCTCGTGCGCGGCGACGCCGGGTACACCTTGGTGCAGGTCGCGGTGAACGACCTGATCATGCTGGTGGCCTTCGCTCCGATCGTCGTGACCCTGCTCGGCATCTCCGACATCGACGTGCCGTGGTCCACGGTGGCGGTGTCGGTGCTGTTGTACATCGTGGTGCCGTTGGTATCAGGGCTGGTGCTGCGCCGCACCTTGGTGGCTCGTCGCGGTTCCACCTGGTTCGGCGAACAGTTCTTGCCGCGACTGTCGCCGGTGACACCCACCGGGCTCATCGTCACACTCGTTCTGCTCTTCGCCTTCCAGGGCGACACCGTGACCGATTCGCCTGGCCACATCGTGTTGATCGCAGTGCCGCTGATCCTCCAGACGGTGTTCGTCTATGCCGTGGGATACCGCATCATGCGCTGGCGTCGTATCCGGCACGAGGTCGCTGCTCCCGGAGCACTGGTTGGTGCCAGCAATTTCTTCGAACTCGCCGTCGCCGCAGCGATTGCCCTGTTTGGGCTGGACTCTCCGGCCGCGCTTGCCACCGTTGTCGGTGTGCTGGTGGAGGTGCCGCTGATGCTGGCGTTGGTGGCGCACGCGAATCGGACTCGCGATCGTTTCGCTGTCGCCGCCTGATCCGCGCGTCGCGTTGACTCGCTCAGACGAGATCTGAGTACAGGCGATCGGCATCCTCGCCGTGTTGCCCACCAGCGTCCACACGCGCCATCAGGGTGCGGCGAGTAGCGGACCCCAATTCGGAAATCGCCAGCAATCGGTGCGCGCCCTCCACATCGTGTCGGTCCACGTTCAGTATCCGCCCCGCGTCGGCAATGGTCACCACATCGTCTGCGGTGTTGCCCGCCACCACCACCGCATCACCGGCAGTGATCTGGCCGGGTTCGAGGACTCGCAGGAGAAAGCCGGTGTACCCGGTGGTCTGCATCTCCACCGGTAATGAACGTCGCCCGAACCGTGCCGCCAGTTTGTGGCAGGGGCTACGTGGCTGGGTGACCTGCACGGTTGCCGTGCCGATCGTGAACACGTCACCGATAGCCACCTCGGTTTCGACCAGGCCGGTGGTGGTCAGGTTCTCGGCCATCGCGGCAACCGCGGGCAGGTTGAGCCCGCACGCGCGCCAGTGGTCGTAGTGCTCGAACGGGTAGGCCAGCAGAGCCATATCGGGGCCGCCGTGGTGCTCGTACACATGTTCATCGCCGCCAATACCGAGGACGCCGACATCGACGGGACCCGACAGTGGGCTCTTCACGAACGCAGTGGTGACTTCTCGTGTACCTCGCCGGATGGTGCTCGTGCGGCCTGCACTGATCGCCACGACCGAGGGTGCGCGCTGTGCATCCGAGTTCTGTACCCGGCCCGACTGCGAGGTGTTGCTCACCGTGGCGACATTACCGATGATCGTGCGACTCATCGGCCGGTTGTCGTATGCCGGCGACCACATGGCAGGCTCGGATCACTGTGATCACCTTCGACGACACCCTTCGTGCCCGGATCGACACCAACCTCTCGGGCCACGACCGCCGAGTGCACCCGCTGGACGGTCGCCGTCACGCCGCCGTCGCGATCGTGCTGGTGGATTCCGATGCTGAACTTCACGACGGTGACCCGCAGTTTCCCGACGGCGTCGACATGTCGATGGTGCCCGGTGACACCCGCGGCCTCGATGGCCGCATGATCGGTGTGGCCGGTGGCGCCGCATTTCTGCTGTGTCGGCGAGCACCGCGATTGAACTCTCATTCGGGCCAGTGGGCATTGCCGGGTGGCCGCATCGATGACGGCGAAGATGCTGTGACGGCGGCCCTGCGCGAAACCGATGAGGAACTGGGCCTGCGCTTGGGAACCGACCGAGTGTTGGGACTGCTGGACGACTACCCAACCCGGTCGGGGTATGTGATCACACCCGTGGTGGTGTGGGGTGGCGCCGACCCAGAGATGTCACCATCGCCAGATGAGGTGCAGGCCGTCTACCGCATTGGCCTGCACGCCCTGTGCTGCGATGACTCGCCCCGCTTTATCGACATTCCCGAAAGCGACCGTCCCGTGGTGCAATTGCCACTCGGCAACGATTTGATCCACGCCCCCACCGGCGCGGTGCTGGTGCAGTTCCGATGGGTTGGTATCGAAGGCCGTGCTGCTGATCAGTCGCGGGTTGACGAGTTCGAGCAACCGGTGTTCGCCTGGCGCTGACGAAGCGCCATCACGGCGACAACGTCACGGCAGATCGCCATGGATGACAACCTCGCCAACCGTCTCCCAGCGATGATCGCCGCCCACACCATGGCGGATCAGCGCCGTGCCGGTGGGCATCTCCACGAAGGTGGCATCGCCAGCCAACTGGCGGGTGCGGACCAACTGCTCGGGCGACCAGTTCTCGGTTTCGGTCACCACGGCCATCGCGTCGACCAGGCCCAAGCCGATAGTGAATGCTCCCCCTCGCGGATCGGTCATCGGGTCACACATTGCAGCCGCCGAGCCACCTACGCCAACCAGAAGACCGCCACGGTTGACCACCGCGCATAACGCCGCCCACAACGGTGTGTTCTTCATCACCGTGCGTAAATGAATCGGGGAGTCGCCGACCAGCCACACCGCGTCGGCATCATTCGCCATCGCGACGAAATCATCGCGGCGTGCATCGGGCCGGGTGAGGGCCATCAGCGGCGACGTGGCAACACCCACCCGTTCCCCCCACGCAGCGGCGGCCTCCACCAGCAGGTGTGGCTCCTCGAACGCGTCGGCGGTCGGCACCACCAGCACCTTGCCCGATCGCCCCTCGAGCACGGCGCGCGCGATGTCGTCATTGGCGGTGAATGCACCGCCTCCCATCAGGGCAATCGTTGCGGACATGGCCCGACAGTAGTGCCGAGTTCGCCACTGGCACATCCAGCATCCATGCTGCGAACGGCAACGCCAGTCGGCCCGTGGGGCCGTACTTCGGTAAGCGATATCCACTGAATCCGACCCTGCAGTTGGGCGTCGGGCATGGTGCGACGCGGTGTGTCGTGCGACCATGGTGCCATGGCGCGTGCACCGCACAGCGACGACGACCGCGGCACCGGGGGGCTACGAGCCATCTGGCCCGCAGTGCGCACACCGGTCGAACCGCCGATGAGCCAATGGGTCATGCCCACATCGGGGCCGTCAGATGAATCGGACATGGTGGCTGTCGGTGCTGATCTGCATCCGGGCACCTTGCTGAGTGCCTACCGCAGCGGGCTGTTCCCCATCCCGGTGCGCCGTCGTCGTATCGGGTGGTTCTCCCCCGATCCGCGCGGCATCATCCCCCTCGATGGGCTCGTGATCAGCCGGTCGCTGCGTCGCAGCATGCGCCGATACGAGGTGCGCTTCGATACGTGCTTCACCGAGGTGGTGCGCCGATGTGGTGACCCGTCACGACCCAGCGGGTGGATTGACGACGGAATCATCGAGGCGTACACCACCTTGCACACCTTGGGCTGGGCACACTCGGTGGAGGTGTTCGACGACGATGATCATCTCGTCGGCGGGCTGTATGGGGTGCGCGTCAATGGGCTGTTCGCCGGCGAATCGATGTTCCATTCCGCCACCGATGCATCGAAGGTGGCTCTGGTGCACCTGGTCGAGTGGCTGCGCCACACCGGCGCCACCCTCCTCGATGTGCAATGGACAACCGACCATCTGCGCAGTCTTGGTGCCATCGATATTGCCCGCAGCAAGTACCTCACCCTGCTGGCCGACGCGATCGGATCCGGCCGCTGATCGTCCGGCGGGGCGGGCGTGCACGGGAATCACCCGGCTCCGCTGGAGGTTCGATAGCGGAACGGCCGCGTCAACAGCCGATACTGGTGGCACTGCCGACCGAATCGACGTCAGCATCCACCGCAGGACCACACAGAATCGGAGCACCGCGATGACCGCTACCCCCGAGACCACCGACCGCACCCCGGATCGCCCATGGATGATGCGCACCTACTCAGGGCACTCCACGGCGGAGGCATCGAACCGTCTGTACCGCACCAACTTGGCGAAGGGACAGACCGGTCTGTCGATCGCATTCGACCTGCCCACCCAAACCGGGTACGACCCGGATGCGCCGCAATGCACCGGTGAAGTCGGAAAAGTTGGGGTGCCCGTGGCCCACATCGGCCATTTCCGCACCTTGCTCGACCAGATTCCTCCGGGCGAGATGAACACCTCGATGACGATCAATGCCACCGCCGCCTGGCTGCTCGCGCTCCACGTCGTCAATGCCGAGGAGCAGGGCGTGCCCTCGCAGCAGTTGCGTGGCACCACCCAGAACGACATCGTGAAGGAGTACCTGTCGCGCGGCACCTACATCTTCCCGCCGGAGGAATCGCGCCGCCTCATCGTCGACATGGTCACGTGGTGCCATGCGAACGCACCGTTGTGGAACCCGATGAATGTGTGCTCGTATCACCTTCAAGAGGCGGGTGCGACACCGGTGCAAGAGATCGCCTATGCGATGGCCACGGCCATCGACGTGCTCGATGCGGTACGCGACTCGGGCCGGGTGCCCGCAGATGAATTCTCACGGGTCTTCGGGTCCATCTCGTTCTTCGTGAACGCCGGTATCCGCTTCGTCGAGGAGATCGCCAAGTTGCGGGCGATGACCGCGATGTGGGAACGCATCGGTCGGGAGCGCTACGGCGTCACCGATGAGCGCGCGCTGCGGTTCCGTTATGGCGTCCAGGTGAATTCGCTCGGTCTCACCGAATCGCAACCGGAGAACAACGTGCAGCGGATCATCTTGGAGATGTTGGCGGTGACGATGTCGCGCGACGCGCGTGCCCGTTCGGTGCAGTTACCGGCATGGAACGAAGCGCTCGGCCTGCCCACCCCATGGGATCAGCAGTGGTCGCTGCGTATGCAACAGGTGTTGGCCTACGAGACCGACCTGTTGGAGTACACCGACATCTTCACCGGATCACATGTGATGGAGGGGTTGACCAGTGATCTGATGTCCGCTGCCACCGCCGAACTCGACGATGTGCTATCCCTCGGTGGTGCCTTCGCCGCGATCGACACGCTGAAGTCACGCCTGGTGTCGTCGATGGCAGAACGCACTCGGCGTATTGCCAGCGGTGACCAGACGGTGGTTGGGGTGAACCGGTTCACCGAATCCGAGCCGTCGCCCCTCGGCGGTGAGGGAGCGATCCAGCGCGTGGATCCCGAGGTGGAGGCGCGCACGATTGCCGAGGTGCACGAATGGCGTGCCGCCCGCGACGAGGACGCGGTGCAGACCGCGCTCACCGCGCTCCGCGATGCCGCCCTCGACGGTCACAACATCATGGAACCATCCATCACCCTCGCTCGTGCCGGTGGCACAACCGGCGAATGGGGCGCCACGCTGCGCGCGGTGTTCGGCGAATATCGCGCCCCCACCGGTGTGGCGGCGGCACGGGCAGATTCTGCGGGACTGTCAACGGTGGCTGACCGGGTGCGCGCCCTGCCCGATGGTCCTCCGCGTCTACTCGTGGCCAAGCCCGGCCTCGATGGCCATTCGAACGGCGCCGAACAGATCGCTGTTGCGGCGCGCGATGCCGGCATGGAAGTGGTGTACGCGGGTATCCGTTCGACAATCGATCAAATCGTGGCGGCCGCGCGCGACGAAGACCCCGATGTGATCGGTGTGTCGATCCTGTCGGGCTCCCACCTGCAGCTGCTGCCTCGCCTCGTCGAGGAGTTGCGCGCAGTCGGTGTGGGCGCCCCGGTCGTGGTCGGCGGCATCATCCCCGATGAAGATCAGCCCGTGCTGCTCGCTGCGGGGGTGGCCGCCGTGTACACCCCGAAGGACTACGACCTGGTGGCGATCATGGACGACATCTGTGACCTCGCCGTTGGTCACCGCGGCGAGCACGCAACCGTCTGATCACGCGTCGGCGCAGCGGCACCACCGAGGTTCAGCCGACGGGGACGCGACGCTCGCGCTCGATCCATGCATCGAGAGTCGGTGACGACTCGAACGAGGTGATCAAGGCATAGCGGGGTGCGGTTCCGGTGTGTACCACCACATGCCAGAGCCGCTGCGTGTCGACAACGAAGCGGGCGCCACGGCCAAGTGGAATGCGCTGCTCGGTCGCCGGGTCGGGCAGGCCCTCGGCGTCGTTGTCCATCACCAGCATGTAGCTGTCGGGATTGTCGGTGAGTTCCACCCAGGTGCGCACCACCCAACCCTCGTTGTCCGGGTTGAAGCGGTTGTTGTCATCACGATGGATCGACCGGATGGCGGCCTCGCGGTCTTGGGGTTCGAGCTTGATGATCCGAACCCGTCCGAAGTTTGCTCCCACCGCCGTGACGTAGTCGCGCAGCGTGGGGGCCACATCGGCATTCGATGTCCACAGTGCGTCCTTGTCGGTTTTGCCCTTGTCCCAGAAACCACGACAGTCCAGTTGACCGTCGGCGGACGCGAGAGGCGCAAAGTTCGTGTCGCCGCCGCTCTTCCAGTCCATGTACTCGAGGTTTTCCCACTCCGCGGCCGGCACGTCGACGGGCATCGGGTGTAGTTCAACCACCCCGGTATCGGCAAGGGCAGGAACCCGCCAGTGCGGCGTGTGCAGTGGAATCGACACGCTCCAGTGTTCGGAGTTCGGCCAGAACGCCATGTGGGCAGTCTATGAACCGCGATCACTGTCGAGAGGCCATCCCATCGGCATGGGCCAAAAGGACAACACAACACCGCCAATGCGACACCGCCGACGAGTCAACGCAGTAATGCGCGACCACCACTGAAGCGCGCACCGATCACTACCTGTACCGGCGTGATCGTGGTCAGCCGGTCGCGATGGTCTCGCGCGGCGGCAGCGTGACGATGACGAACCCCTTTGGGATCTCGATGATCTGCCCGGCCCGGATGGCGCTGGCGTCCTCGAGGGCGTTCAACTCGACGAGATCGCTCACCCGCACAGAGAACTGCGCAGCGATATCACTCAGGGTGTCGCCCGGGCGCACCTCGAACAGGTACGTGTTGTCGTCGACCACCGTCGTCGTCGTCGACGTGGTCGTGGTGGTGCGGATCGGCGGCAGGGTCTCTATCGATGCGATGTCATCACCGCCACCACAGGCCGCCGCCACAGCACATGTCCCCACGATGACCAGCAATGCAGTGATGCGCCGCGACGACACACGCAGCGTCGGCACATCTGATGTAGCCACACCCGATGACGCGACATCCACCGGTGCAGATAGTGGGGTGCCAGAACGCATCGCGGTCATAGTGCCACATCAACACCTGATGCACCGATCCGCTGCGCAGCGCGTTGCCTCCCTATCCTCGCCATGTGAGCACCATGCACGACGCCACCCCCGGCGCCACCCCCGCGGACGCGATGGCCGCCGATGACACCCACCGCGAGTTCCCCGGTGCCCGCACACCCGACCGGTCATGGCGCCTCGATGCCAACGGTGTGGGTATTGCGATCAATGAATGGGGCGACGCCGACGCGCCCGTGCTGATGTGTGTACACGGCGGTGCCGACTTCTCGCGCACCTTCGACGTGTTCGCCCCACTACTCGCCGCCGGCGGTTGGCGGGTGGTGGCATGGGATCACCGCGGCCATGGCGACAGCGACCACACCCACCTGTACTCATTCGATGCGGATCTGCGCGATGCGGTGTGCGTTTTCGACGCGGTGGCACCGAATCGGCCGGTGGCCGTGCTCGGGCATTCCAAGGGGGGCGCGATGATGACCACCTTGGCCGATGCCCAGCCCTACCGTTTCCAGCGGTTTGTGAATATCGATGGGGTGCCCTATCGACGACCAGGTCCCGACCTCGCCGAACACCAGCGCGCCACGACCTTGCGCGCCGATCTCGATGGATGGCTGGCTCATCGTCGCCGCACCGCGGGCAATACGCGCAAACCGGGCACCATCGCCGAGCTGGCCCGGCGTCGCGGGGCGATGAACCCACGCCTGTCCACCGAATGGCTCGAGTATCTGGTCACCGTCGGAGCACGACACGACGACGACGGGTGGCGCTGGAAGCTCGACCCATCGATGCGCATGGGCGGTTTTGGGCCGTGGCGTCCCGAGTGGGCTCTGTACCGGTTGGCCGGCGTGGATTTTCCATTTCTCGGTGTGCTCGTCGGGGCCGATGAACCGATGGGATGGGGCACCCGCCCACGACATGTGGAGCCCTACGTGCCCGCCACCGGTCGCCTCGAATACTTCGAGGACCTCGGGCATTTCATCCATATCGAAGCACCAGAGATGACCGCAGACCTGGTGCTCGACTTCTTGGGAGATCCACGATGACCACGGCTGGTAACACCGCAGCGACAGAGCCCACCGTGACCCTGCGCCACAACCGTGTGGAACTTGCCCTGCACCGCATCCGTGAGGCCACCGGTGACGCTCATCCATTACTGCTCTTGCACGGGCTGGGCGAACGCACCCCGGACCACACTCCCGACGTTGTCGCCTCATGGGACGGCGAGATCTGGGGCCTTGACTTCACCGGTCATGGTGCGTCCACGCTGCCTGTCGGTGGTGGGTACACCGCAGAGATCCTGATGGGCGACGCCGATCTCGCGGTCGACCATCTCGGCACCTGCACGGTGGTCGGCCGTGGCCTCGGGGGCTACGTGGCGTTGCTCATCGCGGGGGCACGCCCCGATGTGGTGCACGGCGCCGTAATCGCCGACGGCCCCGGGCTCACCGGCGGGGCGGTCTCACCCACGTCGCAGGCGGTGGTGCGCCTCGCCGATGTCGGGCGCACACCCGACCCGTACGCGCTGCTGGAACTCGGTCGCGACCTGCGACCACCGGACTACGCCCTCGATTTCGTCCAGATGGCAACCTCGACCTCGCATCTCGATGAGCCTCTGTGTGTGGCCGCGGCGTTCCGGCCCACTTGGCTGGAGGCGGTGGCGGGCGCTCCGGGCGTGGCTCAGATGGGGCTTCCGGACGCTCTCGATCTGTATCGCTGAGCCATCTGCGGCTCGAAGTACGGCTCAGGAGACGCGGTCGGTGACGTAGGCGGCCAGCGCCGTCAGTTCCTCAACCGCCGACCGATCGACGGCCGGCGCCCCCAACGCAGCCACCGCAGCGACGACGCGTCGGTCGATCTCGGCTTCGAGCGCGGTGAGCGCCCCGGTGTCCACGATCACCTGTTGAATCTGGGCCACTTCATCGTCGGTGATCTGTGGTGAACCGACGCGATCAAGGATCTCGCGTTGCGCGTCGTCGGCGGCGCCGTATGCGCGAGCCAACAGCGGTGTGGGCTTCCCTTCGCGCAGGTCACCACCCACCGGCTTCCCGGTCACTGCGGCGTCACCGAAGGCGCCCATCACGTCATCGCGCATCTGGAATGCCTCACCAAGGGGCAGTCCGTAGGCGCTGAGCGCCGCACCAAGGTCGGAGTCGGGCCGCACACCTGCGGCCGCGGCACCCATATGCAGTGGACGTTCCACGGTGTATTTCCCGCTCTTATAGCGACACACGCGTTCGGCCCGTTCAAGGCTGCGGTCGGCACGCACCGAGCCCACGATGTCGAGAAGTTGCCCGACGTTCAGTTCAATGCGCAGTTCGTTCCACACGCCCCACACCTCGGCGGAGGCACCGGCGAGCAGCATGTCGGAGTACACGAACGCAAGATCGCCCACCAGAATCGCCACACCCTCGCCGAAGCGACGCGACTCGCCCGCCCAACCGCCGACGGCGTGGAGGTCGGCGAACAGGCGGTGTGTTGCAACCGCGCCACGTCGCTCGTCGGCATCGTCCATGACGTCATCGTGAAACAACGCGAAGGCATGCATCAGTTCGAATGCCGCACCGATGTCGACGATGGCCGGCACTGCCGAGGTTGGATCACCCGCACCGCCCGCGGCCACATACCCCCAGTGGCAAAACGCTGGCCGCAACCGCTTGCCGCCAGCACGTACCAGTTGACGAACCTGCCCCATCGGTTCGGCGAGATCCGCATCGAGTGCAGCCCAGCGCTCCAGTTCAGGCCCGAGCAGTGCCTCGAGTCGCTCGTCCACCTGCTGAGCGATCACAGCGACAGAGGCAGGGGTCGCGACGCTCACGCTTCTCAGGCTACGCCCGCAATGCGACGCTCACAGGCGGTCGGCCTGCGACGCCGTCACCCCTGGGTGGACCGGTCACGCACCGGTGTCGAGATCGGCCACCACCGTGTCGATCCGCAGCCGTGCCGCATCCACACGTTCGCGACAGATCGCGATCAGTTCAGCGGCTCGGGCCACCCGATCGGCCAGACGGTCAACGTCCACATCAACCGATTCGAGTTCTCCAAGGATCTCATCGAGCTCGGCGAGTGCGGCCGCGTAGGTAATCCCGCTCGAATTCTCTGCATCGTGTTCGTTGGCCATTAGGTGGTCAGCTCCTCGTGGTGGAAATGCCGCGGCTACTCGGCCGGGCGGGGATGCGGACGGTGGACGTGGAAGCGAGCGAGACCACATCGGACATATACGTACCGACCGGACACGCCGGCACGGGTCGGCACCGCGGTACCCACCCGTGATGGTGGCCCCTGGTCATGATGCGGCATCTCCGGTGGCGCGGTCGTCGACGTCGGTCACCGTCGTCGTCACCGTGCCGTCGGCCACGGCGGTGGTCAGCACATCACCGAGCTGCACATCGTTGATCGAACGCACCACCGACCCGGTTGATGTCGTGGTGATCGACCATCCACGCGCCAGCAAATTTGCCGGGTCGACTGCACGCCGACGACGCTCCATCGCCAAGACCTGTTCGTCGGCCAGCCGCAGCCGGGCCGGCACCAGTCGAGCCATGTCGGCGCCACGACGCACCAGGGCCTGATCAGCGCGCTCCAATGTGGCTCGCACCCCCACCAGACGTTCCCGGCGGGCCCGCAGGCGTTCATCGGATCGGCTCACCGCGGCATGGGTACGCCCTGCCACCCGATGTGCCCGAGTACCGAGATCCGCGGTCGCGGCCGTCATTGTGGAACTCGCAGTGGTGACAATGTCGCGCCATAACGACTCCGACGTGGCGACGGCAGCGCGCACCATGTCGATGAGCGCCCCGGCAACTGCCGTGGGTGTTTTGTAGGCGGCATAGGCCACATCATCGGCCACGGTGTGGTCGATCTCATGGCCGATACCGGTAAGTACCGGCACCGGGCACAGCGCGATCGCCCGGGCAACCTCGGCGGTGTCGAAAGCGGCGAGTTCGTTCCGTGCCCCGCCACCACGCACCACCGCGATCACGTCCACGTCGCGGCGCACCAGTTCGGCAATGCCTGCAGCGATCATCGGTGGCGCATCGTCGCCCTGCACGCGGGCATCAACGGCAGTCACCGTGAATCCGATACCCGACGACGCCAACTGGTCGGTCAGGTCATGCCATGCCGCCGAACCGACACTGGTGACCACGCCGATATGCAGCGGTACCGGTGTCATGGACAGCGCGGCGTTGCGGTCCAAAAGCCCATCGGCAGCCAGTTGTCGCAACACTGCATCGCGGGCCGCCGAGATGTCACCAAGGGTGAACTCGGGATCGATATCTGCAAGTTTCAACCCGAGGCGGCCGGTGGGGGCATATACATCGAGGGTGCCGCGGATCCGGATGCGGGTGCCGTCGGTGAGTTCCAATCGATGCTGCGCCAGCAGCGGCCGGAGCGCCTTCTTGGCGTATGCGAAGAACTGCACGTTGAGCGAGGCCTTATCACCATCGACTTCCTCGACGAGCGAGAAGTAGGTGTGCGGGCCACGAACGGTGAGCCCACTGATCTCGCCAACAACCCATACCCCCGCGCCGAAGGCGTCGCGCAGAGCGGAGTTGATCGCGCCGGTGAGTTCACCGACGGTGTAGGTGACGGCGCCGTCGCCGTCGGTCATCGCCACCAGGGTCGACGTGGGGCGCGGCGACCCGCACCCAGCGGGGTGGTCATCCACGAGCGACCGCTGACCTGCCAGGCCGATGCCGTGTCATCGGCCGGGGGGATCGCAACCGCGCGTGGCCACAGCGCGTCGACAGCCGCCGCGATGGCGGCCATCTCGGCCTCATCGGGTGTGGGCGTGACCTGCAGCGACGATGAACTCACAACGGCACGTTCCCGTGTTTGCGCTGGGGAAGCTCTTCGCGCTTGGTCTCGAGCACCCGCAGCGCCGCGACGACCTTGCGTCGCGTCTCCGACGGGGCGATGACATCATCGATGAAGCCACGTTCGGCTGCGGCATACGGGTTGGCGTAACGCTCGGTGTAATCGGCGACCAGTTCGGCACGTCGGGCCACCGGGTCGGCGGCTTGTTGGAGTTCGCGACGGTAGATGATCTCGACAGCGCCCTGCGGCCCCATCACGGCAAGTTCTGCCGACGGCCAGGCGAAGGCCACATCGGCCCCGACCGACTTCGAGTTCATCACCACGTATGCACCGCCGTAGGCCTTGCGGGTGATGATCTGCACGCGCGGCACGGTCGCTTCGCAGAAGGCATAGAGCAACTTCGCGCCGTGGCGAATGATGCCCTCATGTTCCTGGTTCACACCGGGGAGGAAACCGGGAACATCCACAAAGGTGACGAGTGGGATGTTGAACGCATCGCAGGTACGCACGAACCGGGCAGCCTTCTCCGACGACTCGATGTCGAGTACCCCGGCGAGCACCATTGGCTGGTTGCCCACGATGCCCACCGTGCGGCCGTCGATCCGCGAAAAGCCACACAGCATCGACATCGCCCAGTGCGGGAAATACTCCATGAATTCGCCGTCATCGACCACCGATTCGATGACCTTGCGCATGTCATAGGGCAGGTTCGCGCTATCGGGCAGGATCTCGTCGAGTTCGGGGCACAGGCGTTCCGGATCGTCATCGCAGTCGACCGAGGGAGGTGACTCGAGGTTGTTCTGCGGCAGGAACGACAGCAGGTACTTCACCTCATCAAGGCAGGCTTGCTCGTCGGAGGCAACGAAGGTGGCCACACCGCTCTTGGAGGCATGGCTCATGGCTCCGCCGAGTTCTTCGAGGGTGACGTCTTCGCCGGTCACGGTCTTCACCACGTCGGGTCCGGTGATGAACATGTGCGACGACTCGCGCACCATGAAGATGAAGTCGGTCATCGCGGGTGAGTACACCGCACCCCCGGCGCACGGCCCGAGGATCACCGAGATCTGCGGGATGATCCCCGATGACTGCACATTGCGGCGGAAGATGCCGCCATAGGAGGCAAGGCTGACCACGCCTTCTTGGATACGCGCGCCGGCGCCGTCGTTCAGACCGATCAGCGGAGCACCAGTTGACGCCGCCAGGTCCATGACCTTGTGGATCTTCTCGGCGAACACCTCGCCGAGCGCTCCGCCGAACACGGTGAAGTCCTGGCTGAACACGAACACCTTGCGTCCATCGACGGTGCCCCACCCGGTGACCACACCATCGGTGTAGGGGTGATCTTCGAGGCCCGCCGCGTGCGCGCGGTGTCGAGCCAACATGTCGAGCTCGTGGAAGCTGCCCTCATCGAGCAGATAGTCGATGCGCTCACGCGCCAGCATCTTTCCTTTGGAGTGCTGACGTTCAACGGCGCGTTCGCTGCCAGCATGCAGGGCTTGTTCACGCCGTGCGTGGAGATCGTCGAGACGTTCGCTCATGGAGGTCACGGGAGGCGAGGCTAGTCGCCGGACCCCTCATCGCCTGATTTGTTCGCACGGGCCCCACGACGCGCCCATCGGCGCCTTCCAGCGGTGATCTGCAACGGATTCCGTACCAGCGATGAGCAGATGTCGACCCAGCAGATGTCAGCCGCCGGCCGACACCACCGGGGCGGTCGTCACGATGGTGGCCTCCGACCCCGCATCGCCCCCAATGGTGGTGGCCGTTGGGTCGACGATGGTGGTTGCTGTGGGGTCCACGATCGATGTCGGGACCACCACCGTGCTCGAGGTCGTTGCCGGCGCCGAACCGTCCTCGGCCGACACCACGAGATCCGCGGTCATGCGCACGGTGGCGCCCGTCACCAGATCGGCACTGAGCGTCAGCGTCCACTCTCCGGTCACATCGAGGGGCAGGCCGGCGTCAGGCGACAACCGCGCAATACCGATGCCATCGAGTGGGATGTCCTGCACGACGCCGCGGCCATAACTCCCGATCCACGGGTCGAGCTCCAATGTGAGATCGCTGATCGGTGCCGGCGTCGATGTGACATGAACCTCGATTTCGTTGAGGCCGACCCGCAGCGGAGTGACCGACACCGTGGCGGCGAACCCGTTGGCACTGTCGAGTGGCACCACGACGTCGTAGGTGCGCTCAGGGATCTGCGAGACCTTCGGCGGGTTGAACGACAACAGCCACCCAGAGAACGCCAACGCCACAATGCCGAAGGTGGCTTCAAAGCCGAAGGCCCGCCGCAGGCGATCGGCGGGGCGCGCCGGCATCTCACGTAGTCGCCGCAGTTGCGCAATGGCCTGCTGGCGCAGCGCCAAGGTGACAAGCACCAGAATCACCACCACCACGGTCTTCAGCACCAACACCTGACCGAACGACGAGGTGAGGATGGCCGAACCGGCCAGGCGATAGGTCTCGAGCAGGCCGGTGACGATGGTGACCAGCAGCGCCGGGGTGACATAGCGCGAATGTGCGCGCACCGCTTGCACCAGATCTTCGCCACCGGGGCCGGCGAGCACCACCCGGCTGATGAGCAAGGCGCCGCCGATCCACATGCCAACAGCGAGAACGTGGACCATATTGACCAGCACGCCGAGAGCGACCAGATCGCCCTCCACTCGCGACAGGCCGGTGGTGGCTGCCGTAGCGGTCACCAGACCCAGCGCGAGGCCGCGTGAGGTTTCGTCGTAGAGACGCTCGGGGTACCACGCCAACCAGCCACATGCCGCGATTAGGAAGAGGCGGATCACGGCTGCGGTTCCGGGCAGACCGGTGCTCGGCAGATCGAACCACGTCACCGGACTAAGAGCCGACCCGAACGACCGACCGGTGAGATCGGCGGTGAGTGCCACCACGTGGATGTACCCACCGAAGGTGCCCGCGCCCACCAACACCCACATGAACCTCTGAGTGACCTGATACAGCGGACCTTCTGGCCACCCGATGATGATCAGCATCACCGCTCCGAAGATGGCCAGCGCGGCAGTGCCTGCCACGTATCGACCGAACCACAGCGCACCACCGGTTGATCCCACCGGTTCCACGTCGCTGGTTGCGCTTGGCAGGGCGGTGGCCGCCACGGTCACCGTCGTCACCTGGCTGTTGCCCGGAGATGTCACGGCCCCGGGGGTATCGGCGGCCACTGAGAAGGCGATGAGATCGGTGGCGATTGGCTGTTCGAGTTCGTCGCGCAGCAGCCAGGTGATAGTGCATGCACCCTTCGGGAAGGGACTGAGCACCTCGACATTGAAGGTCAGATCATCATCGGCGAGCTGTGGAATGCCGGTGTTCTGCGGTTGGGCGGGCACACCGCAACCAACGGCAACGGTGAAGGTCTCGTCGGCGCGCACCGGCTGATTGAACGAGAACGTGAGAAATGACGGGGAGGTACCCAGGGTTGCGCCATCGGCCGGCGTTGATGCCACCAACTGGTTGTCACCGGTTTGGGCATGGGCCACGCCGTCGGCACCCACGCCAAGAAGACCCACGCCGATCACAGCAGCGAGGGTGAACAATGTGCGTCGCACAACAGCGCACAGTGAGCGCCGCACCGCACAGCGGTGTCGCGCCACACCGGTGCTGCCACGCGACGGGGTGGGCCGCCCGACGCGGGGCACATTTGTGACCACGGTGGACACGGTAGCCATCGCCCATGGGTCGGCTCTGTCATCCCCGCTGTCATCTTCGCGAACCGTCATCAAGCGATTCGTCGTCGTCGCGGTCTCGCGCGATGATATGCCACATCGTCGTCGCGATGCGATGCCCCATCACTAGTGTGAGCACATGGCCACCCAGTCGCTGTACCGCCGCTACCGGCCACGCCGTTTCAGCGAACTAAAGGGTCAAGACCACATCGTGCGGGCCCTGCGTGACGCAGTGCGCGCTGGCCGTGAAGGCCAGGCATACCTGTTCTCCGGACCGCGTGGTACCGGCAAGACCACGACGGCGCGAATTCTGGCCAAGGTGCTGAACTGCACCGACCCCGTCGATGGGGAACCGTGCTGTGCGTGTGAGTCATGTCTGGCGGTGGAAGCGGGCAACTCCTACGACGTGTTCGAGCTCGATGCGGCGTCGAACAACTCGGTCGATGATGTGCGCTCTCTGATCGACAAGGTGTCGCTCGGCACGCCCGGTCGCCACAAGGTGTACATCCTCGACGAGGTCCACATGTTGGGCCCGGGGGCATCGGCGGCGCTGTTGAAAGTGCTCGAGGAGCCGCCATCTCACGTGGTGTTCGTTCTGGCCACAACCGATCCGCAACGGCTGAAAGACACGATTCGCTCACGCACTCAGCATTTGCAGTTCCATCTGCTGCCGTCGGACACCTTGGCTGATCATGTGCGTTGGGTCGCCGACGATGCCGGCATCGAACTCGACGAGGACATGTTGGATGCGGCTCTCGACCGTGGCGGTGGGTCGGCACGCGACACCTTGTCGGCGCTGGAGTTGCTGGCATCCACCGGTGGTGAGGACAGCGAGCGAATCGACCTCGGCGAGTTCACGACCTCGGTGGCGAACCGTGACGCCGGCCAAGCCCTCGCGGCGGTTGCCCACGCGGTGAATGCGGGTCATGACCCACGCACCCTGTGCGAGCACCTTCTGCGTCACCTCCGCGACCTGTTCTTGTCGTTGATGGCTCCAGAGCTGGTGCACGCCCGCGCCGACCGCATCGACGAACTCGCCACAACCGCACGGGAGATGGGCGCCGCCGATGTGGTGCGTACCATGGAGCGCCTCGGCACGGCACTGGTCGAGATGCGCTTCGCCCCCGACCCGCGGATCATGCTCGAGGTGGCGCTGGTGCAATTGACCCATGACGCCACCGGCGACGACACCTCGGCTCTGGCGTCACGACTCGATCGCCTGGAGAAAGCCGTGGCGGCTGGCGCAACCGCAGCGGCCGCGCCGGCACCTGCACCACGTGATCCGGCTACCGGTCGCGCGGTGGTGGGTGGTCGTGCACGCCGCGGCGACGCCAGTGGGTCGATCCCTCGTCCCAACGCCGAGGCTGCGACACCCGCGGATGCACCGGCACCCGCCGCAGCACCATCGAGTGCCGCAGCGCCGGAACCGGCGACCGTGACCGACACACCAGCGCCCACTGCAGCCGTAGCAACAACCGCACCGGTGGGGCCGATCGACACACAGCGGTTCGCTCAGATCTGGGATGACGCTGTGAAGCCGGCCCTGCGGCCGATCGTTCGTGCGCTGTACTCGCCGTGCGATGTCGCGTCGATCAGCACCGAGGGTGGCGCCGCCACGTTGGTGATGTCGGCACCCACACCGGCTCACGCCGATAAATGCACCCAGCACATCGACGCCGTCACCGCCGCTGTGTCCGCTGCACTGGGCATGCCGGCCACGGTGAGCATCACCGGTGCCGGCGCCGCCGCCTCACCCACGCCCTCTGCTTCCGGTGTGTCAACTGCCGGCGCAGCGGCCCCCGCCCCCGCCCCCGTCGTCGACGATGAGATCGTCGACCCTGATGAACTCACCAACGCACCCTCGGTGCCGGCCGCCTCGCCGGAGGAGGCAGTTGCTGACATCTTCCCGAACACCCGCATCGTGACGAACGACGAGTGACACCATGGCCAGCTTGTACACCCCTCCTGTCCAGACCCTGATCGATGAACTCGGTCGTCTGCCCGGTGTTGGCCCGAAGTCCGCTCAGCGCATCGCCTTTCATCTGCTGAAGCTGCCCGAAGCCGATGCCGAGCGGTTGGCTGCGGCCATCCGTGATGCCAAGGCCCGGGTGCGCTTTTGCGATCGGTGCTTCAATGTGGCCGAATCCACCCTGTGTCCGATCTGCGCCGATGACCGCCGTGATGCGTCAATGCTGTGCGTGGTGGAGGAGTCGCGTGACATCGTCGCGTTGGAACGCACCGGCGAGTTCAACGGCCGCTATCACGTGCTGATGGGGTGCATGAACCCGCTTGAAGGCATCGGACCCGACCAGTTGAAGATGCGCGAATTGCTGCTGCGCCTCGAGCCCGAAGGTGTGCGCGAAGTCATCATCTGCACGAACCCGAACACCGAAGGTGAAGTCACCGCCATGTATCTGTCGAAGGTGCTCACACCCCTGGGCGTGACCGTGACCCGATTGGCGAGTGGCCTGCCCGTCGGCGGCGACTTGGAGTACGCCGATGAGTTGACGCTGGGGCGTGCCTTTGAGGGCCGCCGTGCCGTCGACAACACCGCCTAGACCAGATGCGATTCAGACATCGTCGGCGCCAACCGGTGCGATTCATTCCCGTCCTCCACGTCAATGATCTCGCAACCGCAATTACTTTCTGGAAGTCCGTGGGCTGCACTGTCGAGCAGTTTGACCACATGTATGGCTTCGTGATCTGCGACGGTGACGAGGTTGTCCACCTCCGAGTCGATCCCACGGTGGGGCCCTCACCGAGGGTTCATGCAACTGGGGAGATCATGATCATCGTGAACGACCCCGTGACGTGGTGGACGCGCTGTGAGTCGGCAGGGTTGGACCCGACTCGCCTAGTCGACGAGCCATGGGGTGTGACCGAGTTTCGCATCACGGATCCGTGGGGAACGATGTTACGAATCGGGCATCCACACTGATGCACGATCACCACCCAAACAGCTGTGGACGGTGTCGTGCTCAGGCGACGCGCAGAATCAGAGCGTCGCCCTGGCCACCACCGCCACATAGAGCAGCCGCGCCGTAACCGCCACCACGACGGCGCAACTCATGGGCGAGGGTGAGCGCGAGCCGATTGCCGCTCATGCCGATGGGGTGACCCACAGCGATTGCTCCACCATTCACGTTGACGACGTCCGCGCTCACGCCGAGGTCGGCGACCGAGGCAATGCCAACCGCGGCGAATGCCTCGTTGATCTCGAACAGAGCCATGTCGTTCACTCCGAGATCGGTACGCGACAGTGCCGCGCGGATGGCGTTCGACGGCTGCAGGAGCAACGACGGGTTGTCGGGGCCAGCCACCATGCCATACGACACGTACTCGGCCAGATGCTCCACACCGCGATCGGCTGCGGCGCGTTCGGACATCAACACGATCGCCGAGGCACCATCGGAGATCTGCGACGCATTGCCCGCTGTGATGGTGCCATGCCCGCCGAAGGCACCCCGCAGAACGCCGAGACTGTCGGCGGTGGTGTCGGCACGGATACCTTCATCGGTGGTGACACGCACCGGATCGCCGCGGCGTTGAGGCACGTCCACCGCAACGATTTCGTCGGCGAGTCGCCCGTTCTTGGTGGCATCGGCGGCGCGTTCGTGCGATGCGGCAGCGAACTCGTCCTGGGCGGCGCGGCTGATGCCGCCGTCGGCGTAGGTCTCCGTGCCCGCTCCCATCAAGCAGGCGTCGAAGGCACACCACAGGCCGTCGGCGACAATGGCATCCATCAGTTCGGTGTTGCCGTAGCGGAACCCACCGCGCGCCCCGGGCAGCAGGTGTGGCGCATTCGTCATCGATTCCATTCCACCGGCGACCACGATGTCGGCATCTCCGGCGGCGATCATCTGGTGTGCGAGGTAGATCGAGTTCAGACCTGACAGGCACACCTTGTTCACGTTCACCGACGGCACACCCATGGGAATGCCCGCGCCCACCGCAGCTTGACGCGCCGGCACTTGACCCTGGCCAGCCATCAGCACCTGGCCCATGATCACGTGGTCCACCTCGTCGGGCGCCACTCCGGCGCGCTCGAGAGCCGCTCCGATGGCGACCGCGCCGAGCTGGGCGGCGCTCATCGAAGAAAATGCGCCCGACATCTTCCCGATCGGGGTGCGGGCTCCGGCGACGATGCGTGTGCTGCTCATGGTGCGCACCGTAGTCAATGTGCCCTCAGCAGCCGCAGTAGTCGTCAGGATCTGCCGATGTGGCATCGGCGCTCCGACTTCATCCCCGAAGTTACCTGTGAGTAGGTTTCTCCTATGTCGACCACAGACGCCATCCGTGACGCCATCTTGGCCGGCGCCCCCGGCCCCGATCTCGCCGCACTTGCGATCCCCGAGTCGTATCGCGCCGCCTACGTCCGCCGTGACGAGGTGGACATGTTCGAAGGGGTCGAATCGGCCGATAAGGACCCCGCCCAGTCGTTGCACGTCGACGAGGTGACCACCCCCGAACTCGCACCCGATGAGGTGTACATCGCGGTCATGGCCTCGTCGATCAACTTCAACACCGTGTGGACCTCCATCTTCGAGCCGTTGCCCACCTTTGGTTTCCTCGACCGGCTCGCCCGCGAATCGGAATGGTCGGCGCGCCACGCCCGCGACGAACACATCATCGGTTCAGATGCCTCCGGTGTGGTGTTGCGCGTCGGCTCGGCCGTGCGTAACTGGGCACCCGGCGACCGGGTGACGGTGCATTGCAACCACGTTGACGACCAGGACCCGTCTGCCCACGACGATTCGATGCTGGCGTCAAATCAGCGCATCTGGGGTTTCGAGACAAACTTCGGTGGCCTTGCCGACCTTGCCGTGGTGAAGGCCAACCAGTTGATGCCCAAACCCTCCCATCTCACCTGGGAAGAGGCAGCGGTGAACGCCCTGTGTAACTCGACCTCGTATCGCATGCTGGTCAGCGACAACGGCGCCCGCATGAAACAGGGCGACTCGGTGTTGATCTGGGGCGCCACCGGCGGCATCGGTGGCTACGCCGTGCAGTACGTGTTGAATGGCGGCGGCACCCCGATCGGTGTGGTGTCGTCGCCTGAACGTGCGGCCCTGCTGAATGAGATGGGATGCGAGGCGGTGATCGATCGTCGCGCCGAGGGCTACAACTTCTGGTCCGACGACACCACCCAGGACGAATCCGAATGGCGACGCTTCGGCAAGAAGATCCGCGAGCTCACCGGCGAAGACCCCGACATCGTCTTCGAACATCCCGGCCGTTCCACCATGGGAGCATCCGTCTTCGCGGTGAAGCGTGGCGGCACGGTGGTGACCTGCGCGGCGACCAGTGGCTACATGGTTGAGTTCGACAACCGTCACTTCTGGATGAAGTTGAAGCGGCTGCTGTCGTCACACTTCGCGAACTACGCCGAATCATGGGCGGCGAACCGGCTCATCGACCAGGGCCGCATTCAGCCGCTGCTGTCCACCACCCACCCGCTCTCCGACGTGGGCGCCGCGGCGCGCAGCGTGCACCGCAATGAGGTCGAAGGCAAGGTTGGAGTGCTGTGTATGTCGCCCGAGGCAGGCCTCGGTATCGACGACATGGAGAAGCGCGAACGCATCGGCGTGGACCGCATCACCATGTTCCAACGCCACGCCGGCTGAGAACAACCCGCAGCGTCAACCCGGCTCATCACCACCGGTGCAGATGGGGCAGACTGTGCAGATGCTGCTCACAGAGATCGACCACGTTGCTATTGCTGTCCGCGACCTCGAAGCGGCCATCGACTACTACCAGCGCGCCTTTGGCGCCACGGTCGACCATCGCGAGGTTGTCGAGTCCGACGGTGTGGAAGAGGCCTTGTTGAAGGTCGCCGAAAGCTACGTCCAGTTGCTCACCCCCACCCGCGACGACTCTCCGGTAGCCAAGGCCATCGAGAAGCGCGGTGAGGGTCTGCACCACATCGGCTACCGCGTGGCCGACTGCGCCGAGGCACTCGCGGCAATGGTGGCAGCTGGTGCCACACCCATCGATGCGGCACCACGCCCCGGCAGTCGCGGCACGACGGTCGCGTTCATGCATCCCAAGGGGTCGTTCGGCACGCTGATCGAACTGGTCCAGGAGTGACCCGCCGCGTCTGCGGTACACCACGATGACCTCGTTGCCGGCAGCTGTCCTGTGGGACATGGACGGCACTCTGGTCGATACCGAGCCGTATTGGATCGCCTCTGAGCGATCGCTGGTGGCCCGCTACGGCGGTGAATGGCCCGACCACCACGCCCACCATCTGGTGGGCTTCGACCTGCTCGATGCGGGTGCGTACATTGCCGAACACGGTCCCGTGCCGCTGACACCGGCCGAGATCGTCGACGATCTTCTCGACGGGGTGACCGCACGGGTGCACGACGAGATCCCGTGGCGACCAGGCGCAAGAGAGTTGCTCGCCGACCTTGTGGCCCATGGTGTGCCGTGTGCACTGGTGACGATGTCGTGGCGCCGGGTGGCCGCTGCAGTGGTTGATGCGCTGCCTCCGGGTTCGTTTACCGCAGTGGTCTGTGGCGATGATGTCACCAACGGCAAACCGCATCCTGAGCCGTATCTCACCGCCGCACACCGCCTTGGTGTGGCCGTTGGTGAGTGTGTGGCGATTGAGGACTCGCCCACCGGTGCCCGATCGGCGGTCGCCGCCGGGTGCCGCACCCTCGGTGTGCCGAATGTGGCCGCCATTCCCGACGATGTCGGTGCTCACCTCATCGGGTCCCTCACCGGCGTTCGCGCCCACGACCTGATGGCGCTCACCACATGACCACCGAGCCATGACGGCGCACCGCCGATGAGCGACGAGCATCCTCCCGACGCGGGGGTGGCCGACGACCCATTGCCCGATGACCCGTTGACCCACGACGACTCGACAACGTCTGCGGAGCAATCGTTGTCGAGCAACGGCCTCACCCCGATAGCGCGATGGTGGGCAACGCCGCTGAATCGGGTGCTGGCCGTCACCGCGGCAGTACTCGTGGTAGTCGCTGCCCTGGTGGGTGCTCTCCGCGGCGGCGCTGACCCGGTCACCGACGATGTCGCAGACGATCGGACACAGACGGGGTCGGAGAGCGACGCCACCGGTGGCACCGTGGCCGTCACGTTGCCCCCACCGGAACCCTCCGGGCCGATCCCGGTCGATATCTGGACCCCGTACTGGACGCTGGCCGATCATCTCGGCGACCCGGCCCGTCTGGCAGCGCAACTAAATAGTGTGCGCGAGGCCTCACCGTTTTGGTTTGCAGCACCCGACACCGCGACGGACCCCACCGCAGATGTGGTCGTTGACCGCTACGCCGATCCGTCACGCGCGGCCGATTTCATCGCCGCCATCAACGAGTCAACCGCCGTTGTGGTGCCGTCGATTCTGGATCTGCTGCCTGCGGGCACCATGGCCGGCATCCTCGCTGACGACGATCTGCGCCGCGCCCACATCGATGCGATTATCCGTTTTGCCGACGCGTACGACGTGGACGGGATCGACATCGATTACGAACAGTTCGCATTCGCTGATGACCGGTCGACGTGGCCGACCACAGCGGAGAACTGGGTGATGTTTCTCACCGAACTCGACGCCGCTCTCGCTGACGACGGCCGCACACTGAGCGTCAGCATTCCAGCCGTGTACGACCCGGCCATCACCGGTGGCGACCGGGGCTACTGGGTGTACGAGCACGGCACGATCGCGGGCATCGTCGACAACGTGCGCATCATGGCGTACGACTATTCGACCTCGGCGCCAGGGCCAATTGCGCCACTCGACTGGGTGCGTACTGCCGCCACCGGAGTGATGTCGGAGGTGCCGCCGGCCTATCGCGATCGGATCGTTCTCGGCATCCCGGCCTATGGCTACAACTGGGTGGTGTCGACGGCGGGTACCTGCGCCGATGATGCGCCGGCGCGTACCTCGGTGAATGCAGCCACGATCGACGATCTGATCGAACGTCGCGGAGGTGTTGCCGCCTACGACCCACTGAGCGCCGAGTGGGTGTATGAGTACACGCTCGCAGTTGGTGGTGACGACGGTGTTGATGCGGTGAGTTGCCTGCAGACCCGGCGGGTGCACTGGGTGGATGCCGAGGGTGTGGCCGCGCGAGTGGACGTGGCCCGCGAATTCGGATTCGGCGGGGTGGCGCTATGGGCACACGGCTACGACGACCAGGAGGTCTGGTCCGCGCTTATCGACACCGCCCGTGCACCCCTGGCCCCTGGCTGACGTCTCCCGATGGCGATTCAGTCGTCGATTGTGGCGGCATCGGGCACCAGGTTCACGATCAACATCGTGACGAACGCGATGAGTGCCATCGAGGCGAGCGTTGCGAAGCCGAGACTGCGGAACCACACATCGGTGCACGCCGGCCCTGACGCCGAGCACACACCGGCATCGAGGTCTGGCTGCCATTCGATGATGGTGTGATAACCCGCCACCACCGCACCCAGACCCGACAGCCATGCGACCGTCACCCGCGATTCGCTCTGTCGCCATAGCGCCACCGCCGCCACGACCACGATCGGGTACATCGCGATGCGCTGGTACCAGCACAGGGTGCACGGCACGTAGTTCGCTACCTCCGAAAAGTACAACGAACCGGCTGTGCTCACCGCCGCAATGCCGAGCGTGATGGTGCTCCGCCACGCAACGATGGTCGATCGCCACGCTGCAGCAGCGGGCACCACCATCGCCGCGAGCGTCACCAACGCCACGCCCAAAGCCACGATGGCCAGCAATGCCGTGACGGTGTGCAGCACCTCGGTGAGTCGGTACGTCTCAAATGCGATCACGCCCACGCCCCGCATCCGTGATGGGCCGCACCCGGGGTCACATTCCACCTACAGGGCATCGATGTTGGCGGCACGTCGTGGGTCACGCCGCAAGTCTTGCCGCCCGAGTGGGGGTGATGCCATCACGACATCCATCACGACATGAGGACACCGGCGCCGACCAGTAGGGTTCAGGCATGCTTGAGTTCACATCTGTCAGCGTCTCGTCGTACGAGGCGGCGACCCTCAGCGACGCACTCAACGCGCACGCCGCCGACGGATGGTCGGTCGTGCAAATCGTTCCCGCGGGGACCGTGATCGTGGCCTACCTGTCGCGGCCCGCCACCAACGCACCATCTGACGCCGCCACCACGGCCACGGCCGCAACTGCTGCCGTTGCCGCAACGGCGGCCGCAACACCGGTGGTGGACGCTCCGGCACCCGAGCCCATGGCCGCTGCTGCACCAGCGCCCGCGCCTGCGCCGGCACCCGCTGATGCTGTGCCCGCTGGCTGGTACCCCGACCCGTCGAGTCGTTTCGAACTGCGGTACTGGGATGGCACCCGCTGGACCGAACATGTGTCGCGTGGTGGCCAGCAGTCCACCGATCCACCTGTGGCCTGATTCCTCGTCGTGCGCGCCACCTCCATCGGCCACGCCGGCATCTTGGTGGAGACCACCGGCGGATCGATTCTGTGCGACCCGTGGTTCCACCCGGCATTCTTCGGTTCGTGGTTCCCGTTCCCACGCAACGATCAACTCGATGACGATCTGATCGCGCGCATCGAATCAGCTGACCTGCTCTACGTCTCGCACCTGCACGGCGACCATCACGACGCCTCCTGGCTACGCCGACACCTGCGACGCGATATCGGCGTGCTGCTGCCCGACTACCCCACCGATGAACAGCGTCGCACCATGATCGAACTGGGGTTCACCGAGTTCATCCACACCCGCGATGGGGTCGAGTGTGAGGTCTTCGACGGGGTGCAGGTGGCCATCCACGTGGAGACCTCCATCACCGATGGGCCCGGTGGCGACTCGGCCATCGTGATCGCCGATGCCACCGGCCGACTGGTCAACCAGAACGACTGTCGCACCACCGACCTCGGTGCGCTTGCCGGTCACGGGCCGGTGGATCTGCACTGGCTGCAGTATTCCGGTGCGATCTGGTACCCCATGGTGTACGACTTCGACCCCGATGAGATGCAACGCCAATGCGCGGCCAAGGTCGACAGCCAGGGATCACGCGCGATGCGCTACGTCGAGGCCATCGACGCATCGGCGGTGGTGCCGAGCGCGGGGCCACCGGTATTCCTCGATCATGATCTCGCGCATCTCAACATGGTCACCGGTGATGAGGCGAGCATCTTCCCAGACCAGCGCTGGTTTCACGAACGTCTCGCCGCCGATGGGCGCAACGGCATCATCGCAGTGCCCGGCACCTGCATCGAGGTGATCAGCCCCGGTATGCCGGCAACAGTGACCCACCCGATGTCCAGCGACGACGTCGATGCGATCTTTACCGACAAGGCCGCCTACCTAGCGCAGTACCGGGCCGACTGGGAGGACTGGCTGGTGGCCGAACGCGCGGCATGGCCACGGCCGGGCACCGATCTGGTCGCCACCCTGGCCGACTGGTGGGAACCACTGATGCGGCGCGCGCCCACGGTGTGTGCCGGTATCGGGGCACCCATCGCGCTGCGTGCCATGGTGGGCCACGGCGCCGACGAACGAGCAGATGTCACGATCATCGTCGACCCCATGTCGGCTCGCGTGTTCGACGCCGATGACCCAGCCGCAGCCGACCTCACACCGGCGTTCCGTTTCGATATTCCCCGCGATCTCCTGGAGTGCGTGGTGGCTGATCGGGCGGTGGACTGGTCGAACTCGCTGCTGTTGTCGTGCCGCTTCCGCGCGTGGCGGGCAGGGCCATACAACGAGTTCGTCTACAACTTCTTGAAGAGCCTGTCGATCGAGCGGATGGCCCGCACCGAGGCCGAAGCACGTCGCCGCGCCGCAGGCGCCGACAGTGACGGCGAAGAGATCGTGATCGGCCCGTACACGGTGCAGCGCCGCTGCCCACACCGCGACGCCGACCTGTCGATCTTTGGTGAAATCGATGGTGACGATCTGGTATGCACCCTGCACGGGTGGCGATTCGACGTGAACACGGGTGCGTGTCGCACCTCAAAGGGCCATCAGGTGTCGATCCGACGTCACGATCCGTCGTAGACAACACCGGTCACGTCACCGACATCGGTGACGTCAACGACACCGACCATCGGCATCGTGTCGACAGCGTCATGTCATGCGCGACGCGCCGACGCACGGGCGTCAGCGACCGGGAAACCGTGGACGCTCGCCGAAGATGGCCACCGTCTGGCGCAACGGCACAAGGTCGCGGCGCTGGCGCCGCTCGGCTTCGGTCTCGGCCTGATCAGCACGTCGCTGCTCCACGGCCAGACGCGAACGCAGATCGGCCACCTCGGCTTCGAGTTCCATCACCCGACGAATTCCTTCGAGGTTCATTCCCTCGTCGGCGAGTTCGGCGATGCGACGCAGCAGGGCAATGTCGTGGTCGCTGTAGCGGCGGTTGCCGCCTTGAGTGCGTCCCGGATTCACCAAACCGCGGCGTTCGTAGATCCGCAGGGTCTGGGGATGCATACCCGCAAGTTCTGCAGCGACCGAGATGACATACACGGCCTGATGTGGGCTTCGAGAGTTCATCGGGTGTCCTGTGATGGCATCGGGTGATCAGTCGGTGGGTGATCCCTCATCAGGTGCCGCAGGGGCGGCATCGGTGTGAGGAGTCTCGTGCGCGGTGTCGGTTGGTGGCGTAGCGGGTTGATGCATCGCACCTCCCGTTCGTGGATTCACCGTAGTCGCTGCCGCCAAGGCCTCGATCGCCGCACGCTCGGCAGGTGTTGGATTGGATGGCACCTGCACCTGCACCTGCACGATCAGGTCGCCGGTGGCGGTGGCGCCGCGACGGCGCACGCTGACCCCGCGACCGGTCACACGATGTCGCGATCCGCTCTGGGTTCCGGGACGCAACCGCAACCGCACCGTGCCCCCTTCGAGCGTGGGCACTTCGATCTCTCCGCCGAGCACCGCCTCGGGGTAAGTGACCGGCACGCTGACCAACAAGTTGTCACCCGAGCGCGAGAACCGCTCGTGCGGTAACACGTTCACGTCCACCAACAGATCGCCTGCAGGGCCGCCATTGCGTCCCGGGGCCCCGCGGCCCTTCAGACGAATGGTCTGGCCGTCGGCAACGCCCGAGGGAATACGCACCTGCACATCGCGTTGGTGTGCCGCCACACCCGCACCATGGCAGGTGCCACATGGGGTGTCGATCAGACGGCCACGGCCGCCGCACGACCGGCACGGCGACGCGAACGAGAACGGACCCTGGTTGTCTTCGACCTGACCGCGACCGCCGCATGTGCCGCAGGTACGGGGGCTGGTGCCCGGCGCTGCTCCGGTGCCCGAACACGCGGTGCAGGGGCCCTCCCCGCGCACACTGATGGTGGTGGTGACGCCATGCACGGCATCGGCGAAGGTCAAGGTGAGACGGGCCTGCTGGTCTGCACCGCGTCGCGGGCCCACACCGCCCCCTGAGCGGGAACGGCCACCGGGTGAGAACATCTGGCCGAATAGGTCGGCGAAGCCCGACATGTCGCCGGGATCAAAACTGAAGCCGGCGCCCCCGGGGCCGAGTCGGCGCACCTCGTCGTATTCGGCGCGCTTGGCCTCGTCACCGAGCACGTCGTAGGCCGATGACACCTCTTTGAACCGTGCCTCGGCCTCGGCATTACCGGGGTTCTTATCGGGGTGAAACTCGCGCGCGAGTTTGCGATAGGCCTTCGTGATGTCTTTGGCCGAGGCATCCGACGACACACCCAGCACCTTGTAGTAGTCGGTGTCGAACCACTCACGCTGTGCTGTCATCGTCGGTCACCTCCTTCGCCTCGGTTCATATCGATTCTGGTCGTTATCGCCGGCCCCACTCGTGATGAATGCCATGCGCGTGGGTATCGACGATGGCACCGTGGCCGTCATCGATCAGTCGCGGGTGCGCACCATCGCCGGACGCAACGTGCGGCCCTTCCAGAGGTAGCCACTACGTAGGACCTCGGCCACAACTACCTCTCCACCGTCGCCGGGTTCGTGGGCAACGGCTTCAGCGGTGGTCGGGTCGAAGACCGACCCTGCAATGTCGAGGGATTCGAGACCGAGTTTCTTCAACTCGACGAGCAGCGCGTTCAGTAACGGGCCGACCTCGTCGGGGCTGCCCACATAGGCCGCCTCGGCTGCGTCGATGATCGGCAAGAACGCCTCAGCCATGCGGCCGGTGGCCCGATCGACTTCTTCGGCGGTCTGCTGGGCTGCCCGCTTGCGAAAGTTCTCGAAATCGGCTTGGACCCGCATCGCCATGTCCTTGAAACGCTCGACTTCGGCAACGAGTTCCTCGACGTCGTGCTCAACAGCGGATGCGCCATCGGCGGTGCCGATGGCATCGTCGCCGTCGATATCCACATCGGACACATCGACGGCATCGCCGGGCCCGAGGTCACCCATGTCCGCCGCGGCAGCCGCAGCGGGACGGGTGGTCTCGGTGGTGAAGTCCTCGGTTTCCGACTCCCGCTCGACGTCGGGGTTCATCACATCGTCGTCGTGTGCGTCGGCCATGGGCTCAGTCCTCGTCGACGATCTCGGCATCGACGATGTCGCCGTCGTCGGCACCAGCGGCGCCAGACGCCGAGGTGCCGGCAGCGTCACCGTCGCGCGCAGCCGCTTCGTAGAGCTTCTGGCTGAAGGCCTGGGAAGCACTCATCAGCGCCTCGGTCGCCGCCTTGATCGCCTCGATGTCGTCGCCCGCGACCGCGGTCTTCAGCGTGGCCAAGGGCTCTTCGACCGCTGCACGTTCCTCGGCGGACACGCTCTCGCCCTGCTCACGCAGCACCTTCTCGGTCTGGTACACGAGCGAGTCGGCGTTGTTGCGGATCTCGGCTTCCTCGCGGCGCTTGCGATCTTCTTCAGCGTGCGACTCGGCGTCGCGCACCATCTGGTCGATGGTGTCCTTGTCGAGGGTGGACTGGCCGGAGATGGTGATCGACTGCTCTTTGTTGGTGGCGCGATCCTTCGCGGACACGTTCACGATGCCGTTGGCGTCGATGTCGAAGGTGACTTCGATCTGCGGGATACCGCGCGGTGCCGGCGGCAGATCGACAAGCTGGAACTTGCCGAGCGTCTTGTTGTAGCCCGCCATCTCGCGCTCGCCCTGGAGCACGTGAATCTCCACCGACGGCTGGTTGTCGTCGGCGGTGGTGAACACCTCGGTCTTCTTCGTGGGGATGGTGGTGTTGCGCTCGATGAGCTTGGTCATCACGCCGCCCTTGGTCTCGATGCCCAGGCTGAGTGGGGTGACGTCGAGCAGCAGCACGTCTTTCACGTCGCCGCGCAACACACCGGCCTGCACCGCAGCGCCGACGGCCACAACCTCATCGGGGTTCACCGTCTTGTTGGGCTCTTTGCCGGTGAGGCCGACCACGAGGTCGGTCACGGCCGGCATACGGGTGGAGCCACCCACCAGGATCACGTGGTGCAGGTCGCCCTTGGACAGACCGGCATCGGAGAGGGCTTGCTCGAAGGGGATCCGGCAACGCTCGATGAGGTCGGCGGTCATCTCTTGGAACTTCGACCGGCTGAGGGTCTCGTCGAGGTGCAGCGGGCCGTCGGCGTTGGCGGTGATGAACGGCAGGTTGATCTGGGTGGACTGCACCTGGCTGAGTTCGATCTTGGCTTTCTCGGCGGCTTCTTTCAGGCGCTGCATGGCCATACGGTCGCTCGACAGGTCGACACCTTGAGCATTCTTAAACTGGGTGACCAGCCAGTCGATGACGCGCTGGTCCCAGTCGTCGCCACCGAGGGTGGTGTCGCCGTGGGTGGACTTCACTTCGAACACGCCGTCGCCGATTTCGAGCACCGACACGTCGAAGGTGCCACCACCGAGGTCGAACACCAGCACGGTCTCATCTTCGGCGCCCTTGTCGAGGCCATAGGCCAGCGCGGCGGCGGTGGGCTCGTTGATGATGCGGAGCACCTCAAGACCGGCGATAGTGCCCGCCTCTTTGGTGGCGGTGCGCTGAGCATCATCGAAATACGCCGGCACCGTGATGACGGCCTGAGTAACGGTGTCGCCCAGATAGGCCTCGGCGTCGCGCTTCAACTTCATCAGCGTGCGAGCCGAAATCTCCTGCGGCGTGTACTGCTTGCCGTCGACATCGTCGCTCTTCCAGTTCTCGCCCATGTGACGCTTCACAGAACGGAACGTGCGGTCGGGGTTGGTGATGGCCTGGCGCTTGGCCACCTCGCCGACGAGCACTTCGCCGGCCTTGGAGAATGCGACCACCGACGGTGTGGTGCGCGCTCCCTCAGAGTTGGGAATGACCACCGGCTCGCCGGCCTCGAGAACTGAGACGACGGAGTTGGTGGTGCCGAGATCGATACCGACTGCCTTGGGCATGTGGATTCGCTCCTTGTAGATGGCGCTCGACGAGCGCTCGGTGGGGGTTGTGGAGCGAAGTGTACGGGTGTCCACCGCGAACACCAACACCCATATCAGAAAACTTGAGTCATAATGACTTAGGTTTTCTCATGACCCTGACGCGGGAGGTCATTCGTCGGCGACCACGTCGAGATTCTCAGGCCCGAATGAATCGGGCAGTAACTCGTCCATGGTGTAGATCGCCATCAATCCATCGGCACAGGTGGAGATCACGCGAGTGTCGGCATCGGCAAACTCACGAATCTTCTGACGGCAGCCGCCACAGCAGGTCGCTAATTCGCGACCAGGTCCGATGGTCAACAGGGTCCGAATTCGGCGGTGGCCCGCCGAGGCCATCGCGGCGATCGCACTGGCTTCGGCACACCACCCCTGCGGATACGCCGCATTTTCAATATTGGCTCCGGCGAACACCGAGCCGTCATCGGTGATCAGCGCGCACCCCACGTGGTACTTGGAATAGGGCACATGAGCATGGGCTTGCACCGCCACCGCAGCGTCGAACAACAGACGCTGTTCATCGTTCATGTCCGAACGTGGGCGTGGCGCATCAGGCAGCAGATGTGGACTGGGCATCGCCCCACACTACGACGCGCCTCGTGGACGCTGGGGCGGCCACCACGCCAACAACCGGTGTCGCACCCACACCCGCGATCTGCCCGCACCCCGCGCGATGGCAACCCCGCCCCGCACTCAACCGCGAGGCGTGACCATCACTCATCACATTCACGCATCACTGCAGTCGCAACCACCGAGCCATTGGCCACTTCTGCCTCCGCCGCACCGAGGCTCGCGCACCGCGATGACCGAGAGCGGTGCTCACGTGTGGCGATCACGCCCGGTGATCTAGCGTGCGGCCATGACCACGCGACTGCGACTTGGCCTGGTCTCGGCCGCGCGCATCACCCCACCAGCCATCATCGAACCTCTCGCAACCGGGGATGACCGCCTCGCCGATGTGGCGGTGACCGTGCTCGGCGCCCGCGATCGTGCCCGCGCCGAGGATGCTGCAACACGCTGGGGAGTGCCAACCGTGGTCGACGCCTACGACGATGTGTGGACCCACCCCGATGTGGACGCGGTCTACATCGCCACCCCTGCCGGCTATCACCACGAGCACACCCTGGCCGCACTAGCCGCGGGCCGCCACGTGCTGTGCGAGAAGCCGATTGCGTCCAATGCCATTGAGGCCGCCGAGATGGTGGAGGCTGCACGCGATGCCAACCGTGTGCTGATGGAGGCCTTTCACTGGCGACATCATCCACTGGTCGCACAGATGCGCCGCATCATCGACAGCGGCGAACTCGGTGATGTGCACCATGCCGAGGCGCGTTTCGTGCTGCCTGAGGGCCACATCCCACGCACCGATATTCGCTGGGATCATTCGATCGGCGGGGGGTCGCTGATGGACCTCGGCTGTTACCCCGTGCAGTGGGTGCGCTGGCTGTTCGGACCTGAACCCGCCGTGACGCGCGCCGAGGCCACCGAGTCGATACCGGGAATCGATGGGCGGATCACCGCCGACTTGGCCTGGCCAGGTGGGCGCACCGCCCGTGTGGAATCGTCGATGATTGGCCCCGATGCCGAGGGTGACTCACGGCTGGTGGTGCATGGCTCGGCCGGCACGATGACGGTACGCAATCCGCTTGCACCCCAGTTCGGTGGAGCGCTCAGCGTGTCGACCGCTGATGGTGAGCGCAGCGAGGACGTTGACCCGTCGGCCACATATCTGCATCAGCTGGTGCGTTTCCGTGCTGCCGTTGTCGAGGGGGCCGACCCGATCACGCACGGCGACGACAGCGTCAAGACCATGCAGGTGATCGATGAGATCTACACCCGTGCCGGCCTTGGCCCGCGACCGTCACGGCGCTGAGGTCGATGCGCCCTGCCACGCGCAGTCATCCAGCTCGACCCGCCCCCACCGTTTGAATCTCCACCACCGGATGCTCGATCACCGCCGAGGTCGACAGCGCGTCAAGGGTGCCCAAACCCACACTGGTCACATAGGTGATCTCCCACACCACGGTGACCGTCACCCGGTAGGGCCGTGCCGGAGGAGAGGGCTCACGGTAGTGATGACCGCAGGTACCAGCCGATGGATCCGCAGCTGCGAGCGTGGCCATTCCGTCGCCGAGATCACTGCAGTCGATGATCGCGCCATCGCCGGTGTGTACCCGCAGACGCGATGCCCGCGCCGTCACCGTTCCGTGGTGGGCGCCCACCTGTGCCGACACCACCACATCGGCGAGAGGTGCCACGCTGAAACGAGTGCCCACCCCCACCGTGCCGACACGCGCCGGGTTGGTGACCGGCACCGGTGGTGGCAACTGACGGGTCATCTCAGCCACCGCGCTGGCGATGATGTCATCGGCGGTTCGTTCGGCCACATCAACCCACCCGTAGGCGACGAATGCTCCGTAACAGAACAACTGCACGGCGATCTGGCGCACTCCGGTGTCGGGGTGGGTGCGGTACACACCCCAGCCGCCCTCGCTGGCCGGGACCACCTGCCAGATGCAGCCCGGTGGCTGCTCCGAACCGCCATCGGTGCTGCCGTCATCACCATCGATGACATCTGGGGGTGTGCCGATCTCCACCGAGATGCTGTCGCCATCGGCACCGACGTCGATGTCGGCATCGGAGGTGGCGACAGCGGTCCGCTGGGCGCCACCCCATGTCAGTGCCGTCACAAGTGCCATCGCCAGCATCGCGCTCGTCGACCATCGTGCCGGCCCTGTGATGCGGCGCTGCGCCCATCGTGATCGGGTTCTCACCAGCTGAACCTTGGGGCTCATTGCGCACACCCCTGCGTGGCCGCTGCCACATCAACGATCTCGACCCAGTCGACCACCGCGTCGCTCAGCACCCACACATCGCCCGCACGCTCCAACCCCCATCGCATCACGGACCGGGTCGCGGCAGTATTGATCGGCACGGCATCACCTGATGCGAGGTGATCACCATTTGAGTCACCAGCGACAGCGCCTGGCCCCCACAGTTGATCGGTCGTCATGATGCACACCGTGGCCACCACAAACCCGTCGGTCACGGTCGCCTCGTTCTCGTTGTCTGGAGGTGAGGCAACTTCCATCTGGATGACCTGCAGCACGTTCGGGTTCGTTGGGTCGGCGAGCGACCAGTAACCACGGGTGGCGAGGTCGGCGAGTTCGGACAGTGCGCGGCTGCGTTCCACTCCCGCTCTGCTCGCCGATACGGCGGCCCACAATGACACGTCATCGGGGGCTCGGCGGGCGGCGATCTCCGTCGACCACGCCTGGTGCACTGCGGTCATTACGGCTGTGCGATCCGAATCGGTTGGTGCCCGTGGGAGCACCTCGGCAGCCGCCACCCACGCCGTTGCTTGATGCTCATCGGTGGCCTCATCAACTGCGTTGTGTGCCCCGTCAACACGACCACTCGCCGTCGCAGAACCGGAGTCGACAGTGGGTGATGCCAACCCCGCTGTGTCTGTCAGCACGACATCGGAGCCAGGCGCACGATCGATGGGTGCGCCATCACCGCGCGCACCATCACCACCCGCAGCATCGGCCATCGCGGACCCCGCACCGACGGTCGCTGCTGGGTCGTCGGAACTCGCGGACCCGGCCGGCGAGCGAACGTCCGTAGGGTCCTCGGGTCGCGATACCAGCGGCGCACCACTCGAGACCGCCACAACGGCGTCACCAGATTGAGCACTCACCGCCGGTTCGGCTGCGGCGATCGTGACAGCGTCACTCGCCTCTGGGGGCTGTGGATCGCGTGGCGTAGTGACGACGACATTGTCAGGATCGGCGTGATGCGGTGGTGTCGCGGCTGAGACGCCGAGTTGCCGATGCCCGTCAAGGGTCGGCGCGGTGATGCTGACCCGCACCTCATCGACACGGGGTTCCACGCCGCATGCAGCGAGCACGCACGACATCGCCAGCGTCGTCGTCACGGCTGCGCGACTCTGGCCGCGTCGCACATCGGTGATGCGACGGTGCTCGTGATGATGATCTGCCCCCATGGGCGCGCGACGCTACGCAGATGACTCGTCGGCGTGCCGCCGAATTTCGCACTGTCGGGGCGATGCGTCACCGAGCAACATGGGCAGGGGTACGGTCGGGGCGTGGATCTGCGCGAACTCCAACAGGTGATCGACGACACCTACGGTGACCGAGACCGCGACCGAGGGGTGGCGCCCACTGTGGCGTGGCTGTGCGAAGAGATCGGCGAACTCGCCCAAGCGGTGCGTAAAGGCACACCGGATCAAATCGCTCACGAGTTCAGCGACGTTCTCGCCTGGCTGGCCACACTCGCCAACCAGGTCGGTGTCGACCTCACCGATGTGGTCAACCGATACCGCGACGGCTGCCCCAAATGTGCGGCCCTGCCGTGCGCCTGCTGAGCAGGTCGCTCAGAGGAACAATTCAGCGATCTGCACAGCGTTGAGCGCTGCACCCTTACGCAGATTGTCGTTCGACACGAACAACGCCAGACCACGACCATCGGGCACACCCGGGTCCTGGCGGATACGACCGACATAACTGGGGTCACGACCGGCCGCATCGAGCGGGGTCGGCACATCAGCCAGTTCCACACCCGGAGCCGACGACAACAACTCGGTCGCTGTGGCCACGTCGATCGGACGAGCGAACTCGGCATTGATCGACAACGAGTGGCCGGTAAACACCGGCACCCGCACACACGTGCCTGACACCGCAAGATCGGGGATGTCGAGAATCTTGCGGCTCTCGTTGCGCAGCTTCTGCTCTTCGTCGGTTTCTCCGCTGCCGTCGTCGACCAGCGACCCAGCGAGTGCCAACACGTTGTAGGCAATGGTGCGAGCGAACTTGTTCGCGGGCGGGAAATCGACCGACCGGCCGTCGTAAGTCAGCGCCGCAGCATCGGCCGCCACGGCACGCGCCTGTTCGTCGAGTTCGGCCACACCTGCCAGCCCGCCGCCCGACACCGCCTGATACGTGGCGGCGATCAATCGGGTGAGACCGGCGGCGTCATGCAACGGCTTCAGCACCGGCATTGCCGCCATGGTGGTGCAGTTCGGGTTCGCGATGATGCCCTTGGGGGCCGATCGGGCAGCATCTGGGTTCACCTCGCTCACCACGAGGGGCACCTCAGGGTCCATACGGAACGCGGACGAGTTGTCGATCACCGTCACCCCGGCCGCCGCAAAACGTGGTGCCAATTCACGAGACGACGAGGCACCAGCGGAGAACAGTGCGATATCGAGCCCAGCCGGGTCGGCCACGGCGGCGTCTTCCACGATGATGTCGTTGCCGTTCCACTCGATCGTCGAGCCAGCGGACCGAGCTGAGGCAAACATGCGCATCGCATCGATGGGGAATCCCCGTTCGATCAGCAGCGACCGCATCACACCACCCACCTGGCCGGTAGCACCCACAATTCCCACGCGCATGCCCGCAGGCTAACGGTGCGCCGAGATGGGTCGCGCCTCAGCGCTGCGCGCCGGTCAGCCCACCACGGTGGCGACAAGCCACCAGTGCGAGGGGTTGATGCCGTCGAATTGGCGCCCGATGGCATCGCCCAGGGTGATCGCCGCCCCGGGCCGTGTCCACACCTGTGCATCGCCGATGGTGGCTTCTACCGCGGCCAGCACCTCGGCGGGCGACAAGCGACTGACCTGCCAGCCAAGTCGGGTGAGCCACCGTTGTTGCGACAGCCATTCACCCACCCGTGGCAAGCGGAAACCCGCGCGGATCACCGCCCCGACCGGCAACAGCAACGGGTCGAGCCGCGACGGCGCACGCAGGTTCAACACCACCGTGCCGCCAGGGCGCACCACACGAATCGCCTCGGTGATGAGATGCATCGCATCACTACGCACACAGTGCTGCAACGTGATGTAGCTGAAGGCCATATCGACACTGTCGTCACCGATCGCGAGGCTGCGGCCATCGGCGACCTCCAGGGTCTGCAGCCGATCCACATTGCCGTGAGCAGCGACTGTCTCGCGGCATCGTTCAAGAAAACCTATGTCGAGATCGGCCGCGATCACGGTGCCGTATTCACGGGTGAATGCAGCGGTCATCCGGCCGATGCCGGCACCGATCTCCAACATGGTTTCGGTGGCGTTGTTCGCGCCGCGCAGACCGAACGCCTCGAGATAGGCCGGCACTTCGTCGTCGCCTGACGCCACGAACTCGGCAAGAGTCAGGTCATCACCGACTGCGTTGTTGAACACCCACCCGGTGGAACGCACCACGTCATCACCGCTGGAGTACCCCTCGGTGACCCGGCCAGCGACTTTCCAGGGGATGAGTTGGGAACGCCGGCGCATGATCGGGTGATTCTGCCAGAACCGTCAGGTGAGTGTCGGTATCGCCGACGAACGACGAATGTGCCCCTCAGCGCCGTTCGGGCAGCGGTGCTGAATAGGCCTCGGCGGAGTCGAGATCGAATGCGGTGTGCAACACCCGAGCGGCGCGTTCCAGATCGTCGGCGGCTATCACCACCGAGATGCGAATCGTCGATGTCGAGATCATCTCGATGTTCACACCTTCATCGGCCAGAACCCGGAACATGTTGGCAGCCACGCCCGGTGAGCTCTTCATGCCCGCACCCACCAACGACACCTTGGCGATGGCATCGTCGCGGCTGACACCGGCGGCACCCATCTGCTGGGCCACGTCGGCCACGATGCCTTCGGCAATGGTCATATCGGCCATAGGCACGGTGAACGAGATATCGGTGGTGCCCTCGGTGGAGGTGTTCTGCACGATCATGTCGACATTCACGTTGGCGCTGGCCAACGGCTCGAACAGGGCCGCGGAGATGCCGGGGCGGTCGGGCACACCCAGCACAGTGACCTTTGCTTCGCTCGCGTCGGTGACGACACCGGAGATGATCGGATCTTCCATGGGACGCTCCTCGGAGGTGACCCACGTGCCGGGCTGCCAGGTGAAACTGGACCGCACGTGGAGCGGGACGTTGTGGTTGCGGGCGAACTCGACCGAACGCAGGGCCAGCACTTTCGACCCGGCACCGGCCATCTCGAGCATCTCGTCGAACGAGATGTGGGCCAGTTTGCGGGCCAGTGGCACGATGCGCGGGTCGGCGGAGAACACGCCGGTGACATCGGTGTAGATCTCGCAGGCATCCGCATCGAGTGCGGCCGCGATGGCCACTGCGGTGGTGTCGGACCCGCCACGGCCCAACGTAGTGATCTCTTTTGCGGTTGACACCCCTTGGAAACCGGCCACCACGCAGACCCGACCTTCGGCGAGAGCCTCACGCAACCGGTCGCCACGCACTTCAAGAATCTTGGCCTTGCCATGTGAGGTGTCGGTGATGATGCCCACCTGGCTGCCGGTGAAACTCATTGCGGGCACACCACGGTCGGCGAGTGCCATGCACAGCAGCGACATCGACACGCGTTCACCGGTGG
>JAFMNE010000066.1 GCA_017859395.1 Ilumatobacteraceae bacterium
GAGATGCCTGTTGCCGAAGTGACGGATGGTGCCGGCGCGTCGTGAGCGTGACATCTGACGCGTGACACGACTACACAGAATTGTTACTATGGCCGTAGTGTTAATTAGTGCGACGTCGCCGACGTCCCCCAGCGCCGAGGAGCACCGATGACCACATTCGATCTTGATTTGTCCAAATACCAGCTTGGATGGAACGACGAAGTTGAGTACGCCTTCGAGCCTGTCAAGGGTCTGAATCAAGGTGTTGTGGAGCAGATCTCGTGGTGGAAAGGCGAACCTCGATGGATGACCGATCTGCGGCTGAGGTCACTGCGTTTGTTCGATCGTAAGCCGATGGCGGAGTGGTTCGCGCAGAACATGCCCGACATCGATTTCCAAGACATCTATTACTACCTGCGCCCTGCTGGTGAACAGGTCGATGAGTGGGACGAACTGCCCGAAGAGATGATGCGCACCTACGAGAAGTTGGGCATTCCTGAGGCCGAGCGTAAGTACCTTGCCGGCGTCACCGCACAGTACGAATCCGAGGTCGTCTACCACAAGAATCGCGAAGACCTCGAGGAGCAGGGCATCTTGTTCTGCGACATGGACACTGCGCTGCGCGAGTATCCGCACCTCGTGAAGGAGTATTTTGGGTCGGTCATCCCGCCCGGCGACAACAAGTTTGCCGCATTAAACACGGCCGTGTGGTCTGGTGGTTCGTTCATTTATGTGCCACCCGGCGTGGAAGTGGAGATGCCACTGCAGGCGTATTTCCGCATCAACTCCGAGAATGCCGGCCAGTTTGAGCGCACGCTGATCATTGCCGACGAGGGTTCTCAAGTGCACTACATCGAAGGCTGCTCCGCTCCGGTCTATTCCAGCGACTCATTGCACTCTGCGGTGGTCGAGATCGTGGTGAAGCCGCACGCCCGCGTCACCTACACCACCATCCAGAACTGGTCGCCCAATGTGTACAACCTGGTCACCAAGCGGGCGCGGGTGGAAGCGCACGGCCACATGGAGTGGATCGACGGCAACATCGGGTCGAAGCTCACCATGAAGTACCCCGCCGTGTACCTCGTTGGCGAGGGTGCCACGGGCGAGGTTCTGTCGGTGGCGTATGCCGGCGACGGGCAGCATCAGGACGCGGGCGCGAAGATGGTGCATGCCGCGCCGAACACGACGTCGAAAATCGTGTCGAAGTCGATCTCAAAAGATGGCGGCATCACCACCTACCGCGGTCTGGTGAAGGTTGAAGAGGGTGCGTACGGCTGCAAGAGCCATGTGCAGTGTGACGCGCTGATCCTCGACGAAGACTCCGTGTCGAAGACCCTGCCGTACATGGAGATGGGGGAGCGCGATGCCGAGATCGGTCACGAGGCCACGGTGTCGAAGATTGCTGATGAGCAGATCTTCTACCTCCAGAGTCGCGGCCTTTCAGAAGAGCAAGCCATGTCGATGGTGGTCAACGGGTTCATCGAGCCGATCACCCGCACATTGCCCATGGAGTACGCCGTTGAGTGGTCGCGGCTGATCGAACTACAGATGGAGGGTTCGGTCGGGTGACGCACCCTGCCTAGGCTGGCGCCATGCCGATGCGTACCGAATGCAAGAACTTCGAGTCGCGCTCGTATCCCAATGGCGACACGGTGCGGAAATGCAATCTCGACCTCGCGCCCGACGCGCCGTGGCGTTGTCCAGATGAGTGCCCGAAGTATGAGCGTCGGCTCGCGGATGCAGCCTGGACGCATGGATCGCTGGTCGTGTCGGCCACGCCACCGGAACCAGAGTCGGTCGCCGATGGGTCGGCAGCGGCGCTGCTGGATGCGGCCGAAGACATCCTCAATGCCGCGGGGCCGTCGATCCTCGCCGAGATCGAAGCCGAGCGGCAGACTCAGCCTCGTCGAGGCCTACGGCGCCTGTTTCGGCGTGGCCGCACCGGCGACTGAACTCGGCATAGCGACACCGTGTGTGTGAGTCGGACGTCACGTCCGGAATCGTCGGAATTTCCACTACGCGCGTAGTAGTATTTCGGTGTGCTGGACCTGAAGTCCCTCCCACTTCCGACAGCCGATGAGGAAATCTGGCGTTACAGCCGGATCGACCTCCTCCAACCGGAACGTTTCACGCCGTCGCCCGTGCGCACCGACGTCGTTGATCCGCACGGGGTGTGCAGCACCACCGCCACCTCAAGTGCCGTGGCATCACCGGATGTGTTCGCGGCGCTCAACGCAGAGTCGATGAGTGAACTGCGTGTCGATGTGCCTGCGGGAACGACTCTTGAGGCACCGATCATCATCACCCACTACATCGACGCCGGCACCGCAACGCTGCCGCGCACGATCGTGGAAATGGGTCGTGACGCCGAAGCGACCATCGTGGAACAGTTCGTGTCGGTCGAAAGCGGAGTCGCGCTGTGCGTTCCCGTGCTGAGTGCTCGTCTCGATGATGCTGCCCGCCTGCGGTACCTCGCCGTGAACGATCTCGACACCGAGGCATGGCAGATCGGCCATCAACTGGCCGAACAAGGCCGCGATACGTCGCTGCTGCTATCCACCGTCACCCTCGGTGGGTACTACACACGTGCCCGCACCGAAGCGCGTGCGCTGGGCAGTGGTTCTCAAACTCGACAGGTGGCTCTGTACTTTGCGGCAGGCGAGCAGATGCACGACTTCCGTGTGATCCAGTCGCATGAGGCACCACATACCTCCAGCGACTTGTTGTTCAAGGGCGCAGTGCAGGACCACGCGCGCAGTGTTTACACCGGGTTGATTTCCATTGACGAGACTGCACGGCAGACCTCGGCGCATCAGACCAACCGCAATCTCACCCTCTCGGAAGGGGCATGGGCGGAAAGTGTGCCAAATCTCGACATTCGCACGAACGATGTGTCGTGTTCTCACGCGTCAACCGTCGGCCCCATCGACGCAGAGCAGCGTTTCTACCTCGAGAGCAGGGGAGTGCCGCCTGAAGTTGCGGAGCGACTCGTGGTTTTGGGCTTCTTCGACGAGGTCATCGATCGGCTTCCGAGGGTCGACATTGTGGATGCTGTTCGGCGACGCGTGGTCGAACGACTCAACATCGCCACCGAGGAGGTTCGCCCATGATTCCCGTGCTGCCATTGGATGAACTTCCCGACGGCACCGCACGCTGCGTTGATGTCGCTGGCCGCCAGGTGGCGCTGGTGCGTATCGGCACCAGCGTGCACGCGGTCGATGATCAATGCTCCCATGCAAAGGTCTCGTTGTCCGGTGGTGATGTATGGCCCGATGCCTGCACCATCGAGTGTCCCCGACACGGCAGCGCGTTCTCTCTCACCGACGGCGCCCCGGACAGCCTCCCGGCCACGCGACCAATTGCCGTGCACCGCGTCGACATCGTCGACGGCATGATCAATGTGGAGGTGGCGGAATGAGCATGTTGTCTATTTCCGACCTGCGCGGTGGCGTCGCCGATACCGACATCTTGCATGGCATCAACCTCAACGTCGACGCCGGTGAGGTCCACGCCATCATGGGGCCGAACGGTGCCGGCAAGAGCACGCTGTCCGCGGTGCTGATGGGTCGCCCCGGCTACTACGTGAGTGGTGGCACGGTCACTCTCGATGGCGCCGACATTCTGGCCATGCCTACATGGCAACGAGCAGCAGCGGGACTGCATCTCGTGATGCAGTATCCATCCGAGGTGCCCGGGGTCTCCATTCAGTCGGTGCTCATCGAGGCATTGCAGCGACGCGGCCGTGACGACGACGATGTCGATGCGCTGTTGGCCACCGAGGCGGAGCGCATCGGGTTTGCTCCAGCGTTCCTCGCCCGCTCATTGAACGTCGATATGTCAGGTGGCGAAAAGAAGCGCAACGAGACGCTTCAACTTGCCGTCTTGCAGCCCAAAGTAGCGATCCTCGACGAACTCGACTCGGGGTTAGACATTGACGCGCTCCGAGATTGTTCTCGGCGGGTCGAAGCCCTGAGCGACGAGGGGATGGGCGTGGTGGCCATCACCCACTACAGCCGCCTGCTCGAAGAACTGCGCCCCGACCACATCCACATTCTCGTCAAGGGATGCATTGTGGCCAGCGGTGGCCCAGAGCTTGCCGATGTGTTGGAACGTGACGGGTATGGGGCCTTCACCGGAGTCGACGCAGCGGATGAGGGGACATCCGCCGATGACGCCTCATCCTCACTCGACGATTTGTTCCGTATGTGAGTTACCGGGCCCGCCCGGTGACCGCCGGGCGGGGAGAGTGTCCATAATTGCGATGGCCTCTGCGTCGTCGATGCGCGACCAGATGGCGATTTCCGCAGTGGTTCGTGCACATCCCACGCACAGCCCGTCCTCGGCGATACGGCACACCCGTACGCACGGGCTCACACGGGCCATGGCGACGCATCAATTATGTGACGAGGGGACATCCGCCGACTGAGGGTACTGGAGGTTGCGGGACTACCGTGCCATCGTGCCCAAGCAGCCCCCAGTGGACGCACGCTTTCCCGGTCCACGTGTGGTGGCGGGTGGTTTTGCGATCCTGACGACCACCGCCGGGCTGGGTTTCTACGGGCTGGCGGTGTACTTGAACGCCTTCTCGAAAGAACGAGGTTGGGAAGTGGCGTCGCTGTCTTTTGGCACCACGGTGTTCTTCGTCGTTGCGGGGATCATGGGGCTCTACGTCGCGCGCCTGATCGCCCGCTACGACATCCGCCTCGTGCTCGTTGCGGGCGGGGTGATCGGCGCGGTCGCGCTGTTGCTGCTCGGCCGGGTGAATTCGCCATGGCAGTTGTTTGCGGTGTACGCGCTATATGGCGTGGGTTTCGCGGCTGCAGGGCTGGTGCCGGTGACCACCGTTGTGACCCGCTGGTATCACCGGCGACGGGCAATGGCCATTTCCGTAGCCTCGACGGGCTTGAGTTTTGGCGGAGTTGCGATTACACCGGCAATGAAGTGGTTTGTCGACCGGCGTGAACTGGCCGGCGCAACTCCGTGGCTGGCACTGGTGTTTGTTGTCGGTACGGTCGTTCCGGCGTGGTTTTTGGTACGTGGTGACCCTGCCGCATCAGGGTTCAGCCCCGATGGCGACCGACTGGCTCCTGGTGCGCAAGCTCCGGCACTGTCGGGCACCCCATATCGGGTGGCGCTTCGTTCGCGGTTCTTCGTGTGCGTCACCGTGGGCTATGTCTTGGCTCTCGGGTCACAGGTCGGAGGCATTCAGCAACTCGTCAAGTTGGCCGAGGAGCGCACCACGGCGAGCACCGCCGCATTCGCGACGCTCGCTCTCGCCCTCACATCAATTGTTGCCCGTCTAATCGGCGGCCGGGTCTTTCCGCGGTATCCACTCACCCGCGTCATCGTGGTGTTGGCGGCGGGGCAGATGGTCGCCCTGGTGGGGTTAGGCCTGTCGCAACGGGTGTGGCTGCTGTTCGCGTTCATCATTTTGTTCGGGGCGACGGTAGGCAACATCTTGATGCTGCAGCCACTGTTGATCGCCGAACGCTTCGGTGTGCGCGAGTACCCGCGACTGTTCAGCCGCAGCCAGTTCGTCGGGCTGTTCGGCACCGCTGGTGGCCCATGGCTGCTCGGGTATCTCCACGACGCTGCCGGTGGCTACGACACCGCCTATGTCGTGGCGGGTGGATTGTCGCTCGCTGGTGCGATGGTGTTCTCCATCGGTGGCACAGCCGAGAACACCAGCGACCATTCGATCGACGGCGCACCGGCTGCCGCGAGATAGCGGTTGGAGTACTCAGCGCTGAGTGCTGACGCGGAGGTCCTTGAAGGCGACGTCACGGTCCACCGCGATGTCGCGGGGCAAGCCGAGCACCCGGTCACCAATGATGTTGCGTTGAATCTCGTCGGTGCCACCGGCAATGCCAGCTTGGAGCGAATTAAGCATGGTGGACGACAACAACTCCTCGGCGGAGTCGGTGCCCTCCCACGCGACACTTGCCGGGCCCGCAATATTCTGCGCGATCTCACGGAAACGTCGCGCGATGATCGACGAGTACAACTTGCCGAGCGAACCACCGGGTCCAGGGGCCTTTCCGGCCTTCATCTCGGCCCGTGAACGCATAGCCACCATCGACTTGGTGCTCTCCATGATGTACATCTGCATCAGTTCGTCGCGCACAACGGCATCATCGATCACGCCGGACTGGCGAGCCCACTTCACGAGCATGTCGTACATGGGTTGGGCGACCTTGCCGGCGCCGATCGAGCCGATTGCTACACGCTCGTACATCAACATGGCGGTTGCCTGGCGCCAGCCGTTGTTCATCTCCCCGAGCAGATCCGCAGCGGGCACCCGTACATCGGTGAAGAACACCTCGTTGAAGTGGCTGCCGCCATCGATCTGGTGGATCGGGCGAATCTCCACGCCATCCGCGCGCAGGTCAACGATGAACATTGAGATACCTGCATGTTTGGGCTGATCGGGGTCGGTTCGCGCGATGACGATGCCGTAATCCGAGACATGCGCCAATGTCGTCCACACCTTCTGCCCGTTGAGAATCCATTCGTCGCCGTCACGCTCGGCACGCATCTGCAGGCTGGCCACGTCGCTTCCGGCGCCTGGCTCGGAGAACATCTGGCACCAGATTGTGCGCGCCGCGATGTTGTCGGGCATGTACTTGCGCTTTTGTTCATCCGTACCGAATTCGTTCAAGACGGGCAGACACATGCCGTGGGAGATCACCAGTTCCCCGGTCATCATCGGGAACTCTTGGGCCACCTGCCGAAAGACCTTTTCGTGTTCAAGGGTGAGGCCTGCGCCCCCGTACTCGCTCGGGTAGGGAATACCGGCTAGTCCGGCACCTGCCAAACGTCCTTGGAAGTCGCGAGCGGCGTTGATGTTGCGGCCTTTACCAGCGGTGGTATTTGCCGCGAGGAACGTGCGGACTTGATCGGCAAACGCCTCGGAATCGGCGGGGCTCAGTGAGGTGCTCATCGGTGTCGATCTCCTTGGGGGTTCAGAACATGGTCACGATGTCACAGCCTTTCAGGTCCGGTCGAATCCGGCGGTGCGGTACGGTCGAGA
>JAFMNE010000026.1 GCA_017859395.1 Ilumatobacteraceae bacterium
GTTCTCGCTTCAGCACATACCGAGGCTCCACACCACACTGAGTGATCGCCCACGCTGATAGCAACGAGTCGGCGAGGCTCACGTGGCGCGAGAGAACAACAGCGCCACCCCCGTCGAGTGCCTCAGCACCTGTCACATCGATGGTTGCGCCGAGGCACACACGCATACCGCGCATCAACCAATTCGCCCAGTCGCCCATAAGGCGATAGTGGGCGGTCGCATCATTGCTGCGTCCTCGTACGAACAGCCATCCAGCAACGACGAGGCCACCTGTTTCGGCAATCGTCCACCACCAGGCAAACAACACGAGACGCGTTACCGGTAGGCGGCGTTTCAACGTCACAACGTCGACCACCATGGCCAGCGGAACGAGCAACCAGGACAGCAAGGTCAGCAGACACGCACCACCAACGACACCACCGACACTGGCCGTTCTGCGACGAAGCCTGCCGCGGCGGGGATCCCGCGTCGATCCCGCCGTCATGGATTCAGGCTCCCGCTCCTGAATCCCTCGATATCGACACATACGTACCGGTACCCGAGTTCGCGTAACTGGGAAGCCACAACATCAGCAGCGGCCAACAGGACCGGAATGTGATCAACCCCAACCTCAATACGAGCTACATCGCCGTGGTGACGCACACGCACATCCCCGGTCACAACCCGACGAACGGCCATCTCAGCGCGTTCAACCCGTGAGAGCACCCGCACATTGACCTCCATTCCGTGAGGCACCCGCGAGGCCAGACAGGCCATCGCCGGTTTGTCCCATGTCTCTAAACCGATTCGTCGCGAGATCGCCCGGACCGTCGCCTTGTCGATGCCGCACTCAACGTAGGGAAACAGTGCGCCGGCCGCTCGCGCCGCGTCCTGGCCGGGTCGATGATCGTCCAAATCATCGGTATTCACCCCAAGAACAACGGTGGCTCCTTCGGCCACGGGGGCAAGCGCTCGCATGAGAGCGTCCTTGCAGTGAAAGCAACGGTCTGGCCCATTCTCGCGGTAGGCGGCCGACTCCATCTCGTCGGTGGCAACCGTGGACCATCGCAAACCCCAGCGCGTTGCCAGACCATGGCATGCACGCTCTTCCTCGCCGGCGAGCGAGGGTGAGATCGCGGTGACGATATGTGCTCGTTGGCCGAGTACATCATTGGCGATCCAGGCAAGCAGAGCTGAGTCTGCACCTCCGCTGAACGCGACAACCACCCCGGTCCGTGAGCTGAACCACTCCCGCAGCGCTGCCTCGGCGTGATCGTCTGTCGAGTTCCTGACGAATTGAGCCGTCTTGCTTCCCGCTGCCACAGCACGTACCGATGCCGTCATTGCGGCGCCAGCACGACGGTCGTCATCGTCGAGGCATCGCAGCGGATGGGCTGTGGACCGAACAGCAACATTGGCTCAGACTAGGTGAGCATCGTCATCTAGTGGGAGTTCACCACAGCCGATGACTAGGTTGGCCACGTGCCAGCGTCGTCATGGTCCCTGCCCGCTCTCGTGTCGATCATCGCTGCGGATCGTCCCGAACAGCCAGCTTTAGTGCATGGCGATCGACACGTGTCGTGGTCGCAGTTATGGCGTCGCGCCCAAGCGTGCGCGGCCGCGCTGACCGCGGCGGGACTTCACGAACAATCCAAAATAGCCCAGTATCTGTACAACTGTCCCGAGTACATCGAGAGCGTGATCGGTGCCTGCACCGGTGGATTCGCCGTTGCCAACACGAACTACCGCTACGGGCCGGATGAACTTGTCTATCTCTGGGATAACGCAGACGCAGAGGCGGTGATCTTCCACGGAACCTTCACCGACACGGTTGACGCGGTTCGCGAGCAACTCCCATCCGTCCGGCTGTGGATCCACGTCGATGATGGGTCGATTCCCTGCCCTTCGTGGGCGGTCAACTATGAGTCGATGCTTGCCACGGAGTTGCCGCCACCGGGACCGGAGGCCTGGAGCGGTGACCACCTCATCTTGCTGTACACCGGCGGAACAACAGGCATGCCTAAAGGTGTCATGTGGCGACAAGAGGACCTCATCGGGGCACTTGATGCATCAAATCGGCAGCGTCTGGGGCCGGTCGATGATCACGCCAGCGTGACCGATCGAATGAACACGCCAGGCCCTCGCGGATGCCCTGCCGCACCTCTCATGCACGGAACTGGTCTGTTCAATGCCCTGTCAACCTTGTTGCTCGGTGGCACCGTGATCACTCTGGAAGGCAGAACATTCAGCCCGGTGGAACTTCTAGACACCATCCAGACACACGGGGTGAACTCCGTTGCGCTTGTGGGCGACGCCTTTGCTCGGCCCATTCTCGCCGAGCTGGACGCAGCTCCTGACCGTTGGGATATCTCCACGCTGCGGGTCATCGTCTCCAGCGGTGTGATGTGGTCACAAGAGACCAAATCAGGTCTGGCACGTCACAATGAGCGGCTGATCATGGTCGACACACTGGGCTCCAGTGAGGCCATCGGCATGGCGTCGAACATTTCACGCGGTGGCGACACAAGTGCGACCGCACGATTCGAGCTTGGACCCGACACCCGGGTGATAACCGACGAAGGGGTCGATGTCGTGCCTGGATCGGGCGAACGCGGTCGTGTGGCGCTGCGTGGCCACACGCCAATCGGGTACTACAAAGATCCTGAGAAGTCTGCGGGAACCTTCGTGAACATCGATGGAGCGCGGTATTCAATTCCTGGCGACTGGGCAGAAGTGGCCGCCGATGGCACCGTGGTACTTCTCGGACGTGGAAGTCAGTGCATCAATACCGGAGGCGAGAAGGTCTATCCCGAAGAGGTCGAAGAGGTTCTCAAGACTCATCCGCAGGTCATCGACGCTGCGGTCGTGGGCCTACCCGATGAACGATTCGGCCAGACGATCTGCGCCATTGTCCAAGCCACTGATCCTCCGCCGGATCCGAACGACCTCACCGAGCACGTGCGCGCACGGATCGCCCGCTACAAGTCGCCACGGCGCATCGTGTTCATCGACGACGTCGGTCGCGCCCCGAACGGCAAGCTCGATTACCGCCGCCTCACCGATCTTGTGTCGGGCGAATCCACGGGCTCCTAGCATCTTCTCGATGGGTACCGTGCTGGGCGTCGACGTGGACGCGATTCTGTTTGACCTCGATGGCGTCCTCACACCAACGGCTGATCTCCATCGGTTGTGTTGGCGAGACGCATTCACATCGGTCCGTTCGGAAGCTGAGTTGACCGACCGGGAATACCTCGACAACATTGATGGTCGACCCAGACTTGAAGGGGTGCGCGCCCAGTTGCACGCGTGGGGATACGACTCACCAGACGACGACCTCGTTGCCGCTGTAGCGGAGCGCAAAGATGCCGCGTTTACCCGCCGCCTTAACTCCGACGGCATGCACCCCTACCCGGGCAGCACCGCCTTTCTCGATGCTGTCGAGGCACACGGCATCGACGTCGCCGTCGTTTCTTCGTCACGCAATGCCCATCGGGTGCTGCACGCTGCCGGCCTGGCCAGCAGGTTCAACGTCGTCGTCGACGGAGTGCGAGCCGTCGCTGACGACCTTCACGGAAAGCCTGCACCGGACATGTTCATTGCGGCGGCGGCTGACCTGGGGTGCGCTCCCGAGCGGTGTGCCGTGATCGAAGACGCGACGTCGGGGGTCCTCGGCGCGCGCGCAGCTGGGTGCGCGCCCGTGATCGGCGTTGACCGGGGCGGTAACCGCGACGCATTACTGGCTGCGGGAAGCAGCATCGTCGTCGATGATCTGAGCGAACTGTTGGAGCAATCGTGAGCCCTGTGCGCCAGTCCACCGGTCTTGATCGACGGCGCTTTCCCCTCGATCCATGGTCCCTGCGCGAGATTCGCCACAACACCGCTGACCTCGGCCTCACCGAAACACTCTTCTGCGTTGGGAACGGATACCTCGGCCTGCGCGACAACCCGCCCGAGGGACGGATTGCTCACCAGCATGGCACCTTCATCAACGGCTTCCATGAGACATGGCCCATCCACCATGCGGAAACAGCCCACGGGTTTGCGACGACCGGTCAGACAATTGTCAACGTGCCCGACGCCAAGCTCATGAAGTTGTACGTGGATGACGAACCACTCATCGTCGATACCGCTGACCTGATCGACTACACCCGTGAACTCGACTTTCGTGACGGCGTCAGCCGACGCGACCTGTTATGGCGTACCCCGGGCGGCGGACGTGTACGAGTGACGTCGGAGAGAATGGTCAGCCTTGTACATCGGCACCTGGTCGTTCTCACCCTCACTGTCGAGGTCCTCGATAAGGCCGCATCGCTACTGCTCTCATCACAATTACTCAACCGTCAAGACGGCCAAGACGAGTATCACGTTGTGTCAGCTGCTCTTGGCGAAGGCGACGATCCACGACGCTCCTCAGAACTCAATGGACGGGTCCTCGATCCGGTCCTTCACCGCTGTGTGGACACAACCACGAGCGGCGATGAGGTCGTGCTGGGCCATCAGTGCCACCTCAGCGGAATGACCATCGCCTCGTCCTACCGGCATCTCGTGATGGTCGATGGCGCAATCGATGACGCTCAACTGCAACTCACCACATCCGTAAAAAATGATCTCGCAAAGACAGAGATCAATGTCAGGGCCGAGCCTGGTGCGCGTCTGACGGTCACGAAATTTGTCTCGTACCACACCTCGGCCGGGGTTCCCTGTGTCGAACTTGCCGATCGGGCACGTCGAACAATTAGCCGAGCGGCGACGACCGGCGTCGACCGTCTTCGTGAAGAGCAGCGCCAGTGGCTCGACCGATACTGGGATCGCTGTGATGTGGAGATCAGGGGCGACGACGAAGCCCAACAGGCAGTCCGTTGGAACCTGTTTCAACTCGCGCAGACAACCGCGCAAAGCAACGAAAACGGCATCGCCGCGAAAGGGGTCTCGGGAGCTGGTTACGACGGCCACTATTTCTGGGACACCGAGGTCTACGTCGTGCCCTTCCTGGCACGCACCGACCCTGGGGCGGCTCGCAAACTGCTGCGCTTTCGTCATCGCTTACTCGATGCAGCACGCAAGCGCGCGGGGGACCTCAGCCAGCGTGGTGCGCTCTATCCGTGGCGGACAATCTCCGGAGAAGAGGCCTCGGCCTACTACGCCGCCGGCACCGCTCAGTATCACATCAATGCCGCGGTTGCGTACGCGCTCGAGTGCTACACGAATGCCACCGGCGACACCGACCTCCTCTTCAACGAGGGCGCCGAGATTCTGGTGGAAACGGCTCGTATGTGGGCCGACCTCGGGTTCACGGCCCGGGATGGCCGCTTTCACATCCATCGTGTGACCGGACCAGACGAGTACACGACGGTGGTCAATGACAACCTCTACACGAACGTGATGGCGCGTTTCAATCTCAGGTTTGCCGCTGACACCGTGCGCACAGTGCAGGGCGCGGCGCCAGAGCGCTTCGCTGACCTTCACGACGCCACAGGTGTGACCGCCGATGAAGTGCAGGCATGGGATTCGATTGCCGACATGATGTATCTCCCCTACGACGACGATCTGGGCATCCACCCCCAGGACGACTCATTCCTTGACCTCGAACCGTGGGACTTCGACGGGACGCCTCCCGATCAGCACCCGCTGCTGTTGCATTTCCACCCGTTGGTGATCTATCGCCATCAGGTGCTCAAACAAGCCGACGTCGTTCTGGCCATGTACCTGCGATCTGAGCATTTTGATCTCGACCAGCGGCGCCGAAATTTTAACTACTACGACCCCATCACCACGGGCGATTCGTCGTTGTCGGCCTGTGTGCAGAGCATCGTTGGCGCCCAGGTTGGCGCCGACGACGCAGCATGGCGCCACTTCCAAGACTCCATGCGCCTTGACCTGTGCGACACACATCGCAACACCTCCGAGGGAATCCACGTCGCGAATGCCGCGGGACTGTGGGCTGGTGTTGTTGACGGATTTTTGGGAATGGATGCCACCACAGAGATCCCGACGTTAAATCCGCGCCTGCCATCAGGCTGGACCGAGGTGACCGCTCGGGTACAGCACCGTGGGCGTCGCTTTCTACTGAGAGCAAGTCGTGCGGGACACGAAGTGATCGACACCACAATGCCTTGATCCACTGGGTACGCCGTGTCGCTAACGCCGGTGGATAGGGTGCGCCTCATGACGACTGATTTGGGTTTTGACGGCAAGATCGCGATTATCTCCGGCGCGGGAGGCGGGCTAGGGCGACAGCACGCTCTCATGCTGGCAGCGCGGGGAGCCTTGGTCGTAGTCAACGACCTTGGGGGTGCCGTTGACGGCTCCGGTTCGGATAAAGGTGCAGCCGAGCGTGTCGTCGAAGAGATCCGCGCGGCCGGTGGCGAGGCGGTCGCCGACACCAACTCGGTGGCAACACCGGAGGGCGGTGCGGCAATCGTGAACACCGCTGTTGAGGCCTTCGGCGGTGTCGACATCGTCGTGAACAACGCCGGCATCCTCCGCGATAAGGCCTTCCACAATATGGATCCGGCGATGTGGGAAGCGGTGATTGACGTCCACCTTCGTGGCGCTCTGAACCTGACGGCACCGGCGTTCAAAATCATGCGCGAGCGCGGTCACGGCCGAATCGTCTCTACATCATCTGCTGCTGGACTCTTCGGGAATTTCGGACAGGCGAACTATGGCGCAGCAAAAATGGGCCTGGTGGGCTTCACCCGCGTGTTAGCGCTGGAGGGAGCCCGGTTCGACATCAAGGCGAACGCGATTGCACCCATCGCCCTTACCCGAATGACCGAAGACCTGCTCGGGGACCTCGGGCAAAAACTCGACCCCTCGACAATTGCCCCGGTGGTGACCTACCTGGCGCACGAATCCTGTGAGCCGACCGGACGAGTGTTCTCCGCTGGCGGAGGGCGCGTGGCCGAGGTGTTCATCGGCGAGTGCCGTGGGTTCACCCGTGATGGTTTGACGGCAGAGGACGTTCGGGACGGCTTCGACCAGATCACCGACCGCACTGATTACGTAGTGCCTGCGCACATTGGCGAGGAGACGAAGCTCTTCATCGATGCTCTGTCATGAGCGTTGACGGGGTCGTACTCACACGAGATGAAGGCGGCCCCCTCGCGCTGCATTTCCTTGGCGGTAACGGCCCACCGCTGTTGATCTCCCACGCGACAGGCTTCCACGGCCGCTGCTACGCGGCGTTGGCACGCGACATCCGCCATCACTCCGTCTGGGCCGTTGACTACAGAGGTCACGGCGCGAGTCGTGATGCCGCCGCGGAGCCGACGGACTGGTGGTGCTTCGTCAGCGACTTCGTCCTCGCCGCTCAACATCTCGCGCCGGAGGGAGGCCTGCGAGTGTTCGGGCATTCCATGGGGGCGGCAACGGTCATCATGTCGGCGATGCATCACCCAGGCCTGGTCAGTTCGCTTGTCGGTTTCGAACCAATTGCCCCGCCGCCCAGTGACGTTGACCCTGACACCCTTCCGATTGCGATTGGGGCTCGTCGGCGACGCTCAACGTTTTCCAGCATCGATACTGCCATCGAAAACTACGCCTCTAAACCGCCGTTGGCTGCTTTCGCTCCCGAGGTGCTCGACGACTACGTCCGGTACGGGACTCTCGCTGTCGATGATGGCACCGGAATTGAGCTCGCCTGCCGGCCATCGTTTGAGGCCGCAGTATTCACCTCGGCACATCGGTACCCCCTCTACGAGCATCTTCCCGATATAGATCTCGTAACAACCGTGATCTCGGGCGTTGTGCAGGACATGCAACCATCAGCGTTCGCGGCCATCGTTGCCGACCGCCTCCCAAATGGTCATCTGATCCATCGCCCTGACCTGGATCATTTCGGACCCTTCACCGATCCTTCTGCGGTTGCCGAGATCATCAACTCGCTGTACGCCCAGCCGTCATCATGATGTTCGACGTCCCCACAACGCTGTCACCGTCGCGTGTGGACTCATTCATGAGTTGCCCACTTGCGTTTCGGTTTTCGAGTATCGAGAAACTCCCCGATCCTCCGAGCCGTGCGTCCGTTCTCGGGACCCATGTCCACCGAATTCTCGAACTGCTTTTTGAGCACGCTCCCTCAGAGCGCACCGACGCGGCCGTAGCTGCGGCCATCACGCAAGCCACCGACGAATTGCGCGTCGATCGCGACTTTGTCTACCTCGCCTTCGATACCGACAAAGAACGAGCGTTTCTCGACGAGGCTGCACAACTCACGAGTTCTGCAATCGCCATGCAGGATCCGTCCAGCATCGACGTTGTCGCGCTCGAGAAGTGGGTGGAAGCCCCCATCGGTCCAGTGACTTTGCGTGGCATCATCGACCGCCTAGAACGCGTGGACGGTCGCCTCGTCGTGAGCGATTACAAGACAGGAAAGGCTCCGCGTCAGGGATACGAGCAATCCGCACTATCAGGAGTCCGTTTCTACGCCGTCCTATGCGAGGCGGCATTGGGCGAACGGCCTGATGCAGTGCAATTGCTCTATGTGCGCACCGGCGACACGATTTCGGTCCAACCAACCGACGCCAACCGCCGACTCATGGAGAACCGCCTCACCGCGGTGCATGGTGCCATCGGCAGGGCATGTGCAACGGGCGAATTCCCTGCGCGCACCTCAGCGTTGTGTTCATTCTGTGCGTACAAGCAATGGTGCCCCGAGTTCGGTGGCGATCCGCAACGCGCAGCGATCGAGGCACCGGAGGTGTATCCGGGGCTTGAGCGATGACAACCGGACGCCAACGAGGTCTGATCGACCGAATCGATGCTCTCGATCACAGGATTGACAGCTGGGTCGAGCCCGCGCGATCTGTACGGCCGCTCAATCGGGTGATGGACATGGCATCGGCGGCCGGCGATTGGAGCAGGGTATGGCACCTTGCAAATCTCACCCTCATCGCCCGTCGTGGCCATCGACGAGATGCCGCAGTATTCGCTCTGGCGCTCGGTGCTGAAAGCCTGGTTGTGAACCAGGGTCTGAAACGACTCATTCGCCGCCCTCGTCCGACCATGAGTGGCGACGAGCGATCCCAGGTCCGCACCCCAAGCACATCGTCGTTTCCCAGTGGGCACGCATCGTCAGCCGCATTCGCCATCTCGTTGATGTCAACGATGCGCGGCCGTTCCGCAGCACGGTGGTTGTTACCGGTCGGGGCGATCGTCGCCTACAGCAGAGTCCACGTTCGTTTACACCACGCCAGCGACATCGTCGCTGGCGCATTGGTAGGCGTCGCGCTTGGGCGCGTGGCTCGCGGCCTACTCAGACGCGGGTAAGGAGAGCTCGCACATCCAAGAGCAGATCGGTCATTTCACCCGATGACACTAGGTCTCGGCTCACCAAACGTCCCAATGCCTCATCAAGTTGGGCAACAGCGGCGTCGAGGTCCGCGACGGCAACAGTGGACGATTCCGCTGCTGTGCCGACATCGGTCGGAGTTGCGTCGATCACGGCGGTGGTGTCTGCATCGCTGCTCATCACCGACCACCGTACCGTCCGAGGAGACATCGTGCGTGCACCTTCTCGCCTACCATGCCCCTATGGACCTTTACGATCGTCATGTCGTCGTCACCGGGGCTGCAGGTGGTATCGGCGCCGCGTTGAGTCGCGCCTTTGCGGCGCGCGGCGCTCGCGTCAGCGCGACGGACATCACTCCTCCGTCACTTGACGAGATGCCCAACGCCATAGCGCTCGCATCAGACCTCTCGTCCGAGGCCGGCAATCGCGCCCTGATCGATGAGGCGCGATCACAGCACGGCCCGATCGATTTGTTCTTCGCCAATGCGGGCGTGGCACTCGGCATCGATCCTCTCGATGATGAAGAACTGTGGGATGCCTCGTTCAATGTAAATATCCACGCGCACCGCTGGGCTGCTCGGTACCTCCTGCCGGAGTGGCTTGAGCGGGGTGAGGGTTATTTCGCATCGACCGCATCGGCCGCTGGTCTTTTGGCGCAGATCGGATCTGCGCCGTATTCGGTCACCAAGCACGCCGCGGTGGCCTTTGCTGAGTGGATGTCGATTACCTACGGTGCTCGCGGAATCAAGGTCACCTGTCTATGCCCACAGGGTGTCAACACGAATATGTTGAATGCAAGCGAGGTCCTCGGTGACGGTGGCGAAGTTGTTCGCTCCGTCGGCGAGGTTCTGGAGCCATCCGTTGTGGCCGATCGGGTTATTGAGGCTGTCGAGGCCGAGCGATTCTTCGTACTCCCCCACGCCGAAGTCGCCGACTACATGGTCTTTCGAGCCACCGACACCGAGAAGTGGATCGCCGGGATGCAGCGCCTGCAACGGCGGATTATGGGCGTGTGACGTCGGTGATTACCGGGGGCGGCCTGACGCGTCTCGGACTACGTCACGATGAGCCGGCACGATTTCGACCGGCGGGCAGACGTCGCTGGAGATCTGCTCGAATCACCGGTATCGACGCCGACGGCAGTTTGCGGCTCATCGATGCTGATGGAGCAACGCGTTCGCTTCCTGCAGACGCGGTTGAAGTTCGCAGAGCCGGCCGTCAGGGTGGGCTGAAGTGGACATCGGTAGCGGTTGTCGCGACAACATGGCAACAACTCGAACTCTTCTGACACTGTTGCTCGAGGCTTAGCCCGACACGGTGGGGTAGCCCGCGGACTCCCATTCGACGATGCCCCCGCCGAGCTCCACGACGTCGGTGAATCCGAGGTCCTGCATCGCCGCGGTCGCGACTGCGGAACGATTACCCGACCGACAGTAGACCGCGTACCGTCCGCTGGAATCCAGGGTGGAGATCATCTCAATGAAGTCGGGCGATGCAATATCGAAGAGCGCTGCATTTTCTAGGCGCGATACTGCGAACTCCTCCGGGGTCCTCACGTCGATCACCGTGACGCCTGATTCATCAACAACAGCGGCAAATTCCGTGGCGTTCACCACCTCTACAACCGGTGATGTCACACTGGTTGCGACATCAGCCGACGGGGCCTCTGCATCGTTGTCGTTGCCGCCACCACACCCAGTCAGCACGAGCAACAGCACAACCGGCACCGCTATCGACACCGAGGACCGGCAATTGCGGCGACTTGAGTGGCCAGTCGGATCACAATGTTGAGGGTTGGGGGTCGACGTGATCATGATGCTCACGCTAGCGACCGCCGTCGCAGGCCCGATGTCGGGCGGGCGACGTCGGCCACGGCGGAAGTCGGAGTGATGTAACGGTGGTCGCACGTCAATGCTTGACGCATCCATGATTTGTCCGTACATTTGCCCGCATGTCGCCACTATCGCTCCGCCGCGTGCTGCCCATCACTGATTGGCTGGGCAACTACCAGCGGCCTGATCTGCGCAGCGATCTCGCGGCGGGACTCACTATCGCGGCAATGCTGATCCCCCAGGGCATGGCCTACGCCTTACTCGCTGGCCTGCCACCTGAAATTGGGCTGTATGCCTCGACCCTTCCGGTGCTCGCCTATGCGATCTTTGGCACATCCCGTCAGCTCGCCGTTGGACCGGTGGCCATCGTGTCGCTGCTCACCGCAAGCGCGCTCAGTCCGCTCTACGAGCAAGGGACCGCCGGTTACATATCAGCGGCAGCCCTGTTGGCGATCATGGTGGGTCTGGTGCATCTCATGCTCGGCCTTGGTCGCCTTGGGTTCATCGTCAACTTCTTGTCGCACTCTGTACTCGTCGGCTTTACAGCCGCTGCGGCCATCATCATCGGCTTCTCGCAGGTCAAACACATCTTGGGTGTGAGCATCGATCGCAACGACCACTTCTATGAGACCGTCATCGATGTTTCCAAAGCTCTTGGCGATATCCATGGCGTCACCCTCGCGCTTGGCGCGGGGAGCATTGCCGCCCTACTGGGAATCAAACGCATCGCACCACGTATTCCCGGCGCGCTCGTCGTCGTTATCGCGACAACTGCCATTGCAGCCGGTGCGAATCTCGCCGACGATGGTGTGTCCACCGTCGGTTCGATTCCCGACTCGTTACCCGCATTTGGACTACCAGAGATCAACGGTGGTCTCGTCGGTGACCTTGTCGTCACCGCCCTCGTCATCACCATGGTCGGGTTCATGGAATCCATCGCGGTGGCCAAGGTCTATGCACGGCGACATCGCTACGAGGTCGAGCCCAACCAAGAACTGGTGGCCCTCGGAATGGCGAACGTGACATCGGGTGTGTTCGGTGGCTACCCGGTGACCGGGGGCTTCTCTCGCACCGCGGTCAACGACACCGCGGGTGCACGCACACCGCTGGCGTCAATCATCACGGCGCTGCTAGTGCTGGTGTCCATCGCCTTCTTCACGCCTTTGTTCACCAACCTGCCTAAGGCAGCACTCGGTGCGATCATCATCGTGGCGGTCATCAACCTGATCGACATCGCCGAGATGCGTCATATCGCCACCGTGAAGCGCTCCGACACCATTGGTATGGGGGTTGCCTTCATTGGCACCCTTGCGGTGGGCATTGAACTCGGCATTCTCATCGCCGTCGTTGCGTCGATGCTCGTTGTCTTCGCCCGGATGTCGCGACCGCATACCGCCGTGCTCGGACGCATTCCGGACACCACCAGTTACCGAAACATCATCCGATTCCCAGAAGCGGTCCAAGCCGCTGGCGTGCGCGTCATCCGAATTGATGCCGCGTTGTCATTCGTAAACAGTCAGTACGTGAAACGCTTACTGCTCGCCGAAGCTGATCCGTCAGACGGTCGGCACCGAATGGTCCTCGACTGCTCTGGTATCAATGACATTGATGCCACCGGAGCCGAAACGCTGTCGGAGATCATCACCGAGTTTGCGGAGTCGCCAGTTGAATTGCACCTCTGCGACGTGAAAGGTCCGGTTCGCGATGTGCTGCACCGCAGCGGATTATGGGATCAACTCGACGGACGAATCCACGCGACACCCCACCAAGCCGTAGACGGCGAATTAGTCATCGATCCACGGTCATCCGGCATTGACGAACGAGGGGTTTCGGTGTGAGCGCTACGGCGCCACAGGACGAACAACTATGGCGCGACTTGGTCGCAGCCCATGACGCACGACCGGCACGCGATATCGAACCCGAACGCCACCAGGCACCGCATGTCGCTCTATTGACATGCTCTGACGCACGAATTGCGGACAACGGGCTGCGCGGCACCGCTGACAATGAGGTGTTCTCCATCCGCGTTGCTGGAGCCATTCCCAACGATGAGGTACTGGCCAGCCTTGCGTTCGCTGTTGTGGCCCTTGCCGTACCCCTTGTGGTCGTGATGACTCATCAACGCTGCGGCGCAATTTCTGGGGCGATTGCGGCCCGTGCGGGCCTCCGGACAGATGCCGCAGATGCGATGCTCGCGGGCGTCGAGCAATATCTCCCACCAGAACTATCCGAAGACGATGCCATCGAACATATGGCCCGATCGGGTACCACGACCATGCGACGGCAACTTGCTGAGGTGTGTGCATCGACTGGGACGGTCATGCCCACCGCGATCGCCGCCCTCATCGATCACGACACCGACGAGATCCTCACCGTCGAATGATGACGAAGGTTTCTTGACGACAATATGTCCGTACATTATGATCGCGCATAGGCGAAAGGAGCCACAATGAAGTTCGTCCAGTACTACCTCGACTGTCTCTCCCACGCGTCGTACCTCATCGGCGATGACACGACCGGTCGTGCAGTCGTCGTTGACCCCCAACGCGACATCTCGGAGTACCTCTCCGATGCTGCTGAGGCCGGACTCAGCATCGAGTTGGTCATCGAAACGCATTTTCACGCCGACTTTCTGTCGGGGCATCTCGAACTCGCCGCAGCCACCGGCGCGGAGATTGTCTACTCCTCGGTGGCCGAAACAGAGTTCGCGCACCGTGGCGTCGACGATGGCGAAGTGCTCAGCCTCGGCGACGTGACCCTCGAATTTCGCCATACACCCGGCCACACCCCTGAATCGATGAGCATCGTCGTGCGCGAACGACCCGACGCGGATCCGTACGGTGTCCTGACCGGCGACACGCTGTTCATCGGAGATGTCGGCCGACCGGATCTGTTGTCCTCTATCGGCTTCACTCGTGATGAGTTGGCCGACAAGTTGTTCGACTCACTTCATAACAAGTTGATGACGCTCCCCGACGCCACCCGCGTGTATCCAGCTCACGGAGCAGGCAGTGCCTGCGGGAAGAATCTCTCAACTGAGCGCTCCTCCACCATCGGTGAACAGAAGGCAACCAATTACGCCCTGCGTGCTCCGGACCGAGAAACATTCATGGCGTTGGTGACCGAGGGGCAGCCGCCGGCGCCTGGCTACTTCGTGTTCGATGCCATTCTGAATCGTAAGGAGCGCCCTCTCCTCGATGAATCCGAGCCACCTACACCGCTCACTCTCGACGCTGCGCGCGCCGCAATGGCTGACGGAGCGATGCTCATCGACGGGCGCACACCCGAGGACTTCGCCCGAGGACACCTTCTCGGCGCAGTCAACGTCGGTCTTGAGGGGCGCTACGCGGAATTTGCCGGCTCGGTCGTTCCGAGCGACGTTGACATCATTCTCTTCGTCGAGCCGGGGTACGAGCTCGAGGCAAAGAACCGCTTGGCGCGGATTGGTTTCGATCGCGTCATCGGCTGCATCGACGACCCATACGGCACCATGACCGCCAATCCGGAGCAGACCGCGCGTGCCAGCCGCCTGACGCCCGAAGAGTTCAACACACGCCACTCGGAGCTCGACCAGCTGCAGGTGGTGGACGTGCGTAACCCGGGCGAAACCGCCGATGGCACCATTCCTGGTGCAATCTGCATCCCGGTGGGTCAGCTGCCAGCCCGCAGCTCAGAGTTGTCCGCAGGAGTGCCGACGGTCGTGTACTGCGCAGGTGGCTACCGCTCGTCGGTTGCGGCCAGCGTGCTGCGCCAGCGGGGATTCGGCGATGTCAGCGACGTGCTCGGTGGATACGGCGCATGGCAGGCCACCACGCAGAGCGCCTAAGGACAACTACGCACCACATACGCGGGCGCTAGCTAGGGTCCGTGACACACGTCCAAAGGGGGACAATGAGCACAATGCGCCACCAGCATCTTGATTGCCGGAAGCGGATCGGCGGGAACTGCCGTCGCCGGCCAACTCCTCAACGGGGGTACCGCGATGTCCTGAACCTGATGCTCTCTGGAAGGGCCTGATATGACACGCCTCGGTTTCGTCCTGGCCAGTGACTCCTGCATTGGCTGCCACGCCTGCACGGTCGCATGCAAGAGCGAGCACGACGTCCCACTGGGGGTGAACAGGACCTGGGTGAAGTACATCGAGACGGGAGCGTTTCCAAATACGGGACGCACTTTCTCGGTCATGCGGTGCAATCACTGCGACGACGCGCCATGTATGACCATCTGCCCCACCAGCGCCCTACACCGCACCGACAACGGGGTCGTCGACTTCGACGACAGTCGTTGCATCGGCTGTAAGGCGTGTATGAACGCCTGCCCTTACGACGCCATCTACATCAACCCGGATTCCGGCACGGCCCATAAGTGCAACTTTTGTAACCACCGGGTTGAAGTTGGTTTGGAGCCGGCATGTGTCGTCGTTTGCCCGACGCACGCGATCATCACGGGCGACCTCGACGATCCAGAATCCGAGATCAGCAAGATCGTGGCGCGCGACGCCACTGCGGTGCGCGCTCCCGAACAGGGAACAAACCCGAAGGTGTTCTACCGGGGGGTTGATCAGGCGTCTCTTGACCCCACACGTACGCGCATTGCCAACGACGGCATGATCTGGGCCGACACAACCAAAGATCACCCCACGATCAGCCCGGTGATGGCCAACCATTCCGGAAACGGTGTCGTCGCGCGTACCGCCTACACAACCACCCACCCGATGACCTGGAAATCGAAGGTGTCGGGCTACCTCGTCACCAAAGCCGTGGCAGCCGGCGTCATGGGTGTTGCCGCGCTCATGGTGGCCATGGGTCATGGCACATCCTCAAGTGCTGCAGGTGTGCTCCCCGCGGTCGTGGCCGCGATCTTCACGGCGATCACCGGGGCCTTGCTCATCGGTGACCTCAAACAACCAGGACGGTTCTTGTACATCTTGACGAAGTCCAACACCTCGTCCTGGCTGGTTCGCGGTGCCTGGATTCTCGGTGCCTTTGCTGGGCTGACCGGTCTCTGGGGCTTGGTCGATCTGATCAACGCCGAAGGTGCTCTGCCATGGCTCGCCCTACCGATGGTCGCGCTCGGAGCAGCTGTAGCCGGATACACAGCATTTCTCTTCGGCCAATGCGAGGGACGGGACCTCTGGCAGACCCCACTGTTGTTGCCAACACTTCTTGCCCAAGCGGCTGTTGCTGGATCCAGCGCGTACGCCCTGCTGGATCTCGTGATCGATGTTCCAGAACAAGACGCCATCGTGATCGTGATGCTGATCGGTCTGGGTTCTCTTGGCGGACTTATTGCGACGGAGTTGTGGTCTCACCCGTCCCGCTCGGTGGAACTCGCCGTCCTCGAGATGACCAAAGGTGCATATGCCGGACGATTCTGGTTCGGCGGTGTCCTCGCGGGGATTGTGCTCCCGTTGGTCCTTGCAGCGATCGCCCTCGCGAGCAGTGGCGATGCCACAACCGCGCTCGCCGCGTTTGCCGGCCTCAGCGCCCTCATCGGCCTATTCAGCTACGAAGATGCCTACGTTCGCGCAGGCCAGTCCGTCCCTCTCTCCTGATCGGAACCCGCGATGTCTTTGACCAACCATCCACCACACGAGAAGTGGCACGACTGGACAGAACTTGACGCCAAGGCATGGCCCGAGCGGCGCGAGCGCCACTACACCCTCGTTCCCACGACGTGCTTCAACTGTGAAGCGGCCTGTGGCCTTGTTGCCTTCATCGACAAAGAGTCAGGTGAGGTCGTGAAGTTCGAGGGCAACCCCGAACATCCAGCCAGCCGTGGGCGCAACTGCGCCAAAGGCCCAGCCACCATCAACCAGGTCCACGACCCCGAGCGCGTGCTGTATCCGATGCGGCGCGTTGGAGAACGAGGATCGGGCCAGTGGGAGCGCATCACCTGGGATGAGGCACTCGAAGAGATCGGCGGCCGGATCCGCACAGCAATCTCCGAGGGCCGCGGCAATGAAGTCATGTACCACGTTGGCCGACCAGGCGAGGACGGTTACACCGAGCGAGTACTGCATGCATGGGGCGTTGACGGCCACAACAGTCACACCAACATCTGCTCCTCGAATGCCCGCATCGGATACCAGTCGTGGATGGGCTTCGACCGCCCGTCATCTGATTTCGCCAACGCAGAAGTGATCTTTCTGATCTCGTCGCATCTTGAAGCAGGCCACTATTTCAATCCGCATGCACAGCGCATTATGGAGGGCAAAGCAGCTGGCGCGACGGTCATCTGTGTCGACCCGCGCTTGTCCAACACCGGTGCAAAAGCCGACCATTGGCTCGCTCCATGGCCCGGAACCGAACCGTTCATGCTCTTGGCTATGGCCCGGCAGTTGCTACTTGATGGGACATGGGAGCGCGACTTTGTGCGGCGTTGGGTCAACTGGGAGACCTACCTCACCGAAACCCGTCCAGACCTTGACTGCACCTTCGACTCGCTGGAAACCGCACTCCTCGATGAGTACGCGGAGTACACGCCCGAGCGCGCGGAACACGTGTGCGGTGTCGCGGCAGAGACCATCGTCGAGATCGCACGAATCATTGGCCGTCACCCAACGAAGTTCGCCTCGCACAACTGGCGTAGTGCCGGTGCGGGGAACCTCGGCGGTTGGCAGGTTGCCCGGTGCCTCTTCTTCTTAAACGTGTTGACCGGTTCCGTGGGAACTCCCGGCGGTACAAGCGCGAACGGTTGGAACAAGTTCACGCCCGCCGCCCCAAAGGGCACACAGCCCATCCGGGAATGGAACGAAATGAACTGGCCGACGGAATATCCGCTCGCCTATCACGAAATGTCCATCCTGCTGCCCCACTTCTTGAATGAGGGTCGCGGGCGGCTGGATACCTACTTCACTCGTGTCTATAACCCGGTGTGGACCAACCCCGACGGCTTCTCATGGCTCGAGGCGCTCAAGGATCCCGGCAAGGTCGGGTGTCATGTTGCTCTCACGCCAACGTGGTCCGAAACCTCGTGGTTTGCCGACTATGTCTTGCCGATGGGTGTGGGCTCTGAGCGTCACGACATCGCCAGTTACGAGACCCATGCAGGACGTTGGATTGGCTTCCGTCAACCGGTGATGCGCCGCTACGCCGAACTAAATGGCGAGGAGATCGGCCCCGACCGTCGCACGTGGGAGTTCAACGACGGCGAGGTGTGGGAGGAGAACGAGTTCTGGATTGATCTGTCGTGGCGCATCGACCCCGACGGTTCGCTCGGTATTCGAGAACACTTCGAGTCGATCGATCGCCCGGGTGAACCAATCGGAATCGACGAGTACTACGGACGTATGTTCGCCGACGGTGTCCCCGGACTGAGCGAGGCAGCACAGGCTGCTGGTCAAACACCACTCGACTTCATGCGTGATCGAGGCGCGTTCGCCGTTCCGGGCGACCCCTACACCCCATACGAGCGCGCGGTTGACGCCGCCGCGGTCGATGGCTGTGTTCGCGACAAATCTGGCGTGTACCGCAAACCTGGAACCCCCGGCACATGGGACGGCTCACGTGAGTCATTGAGCGAGTTGTCGGTTCCAAAACTCGGCGATGGTTCGCCCGCGGTAGAGGTCGATGGAGAGTTGAAAGAAGGCTTTCCCACTCCTTCGAAGAAACTTGAATTGTTCTCCACCACCCTGCGTGACTGGGGGTGGCCCGAGTACGCGACGCCGAAATGGATCCCGTCCCATGTGCACTGGGAGGACCTTGACATGGACAACGACGAGCGCATCCTGCTGCCGACGTTCCGTATCCCGACGTTGATCCACACACGCTCAGCGAACTCCAAATGGCTGAACGAGATCAGCCACCGGCATCCGCTGTGGCTACACCCAAGCGACGCGGAGCGTCTTGGCATCGATGAGAACGGTCTCGTACGTGTCACTACGCGCATCGGACACTTCGTGATTTCGTCTTGGCGTACGGAAGGCATCCGACCTGGTGTCGTCGCGGCCAGCCATCACATGGGCCGGTGGCGCATCGAGGAGGAGAAGGCGCGCTCGTGGGGTGCCGGTCTCGCTCGTATTAGCAACGATGGGAGCGAGTGGTCGCTACGTCGATCCAAGGGGATGTCGTCATACACCTCAGAGGATCCTGACACTGAACGCATTTGGTGGAACGACACCGGAGTGCACCAGAACCTGACATTCGCGGTGCAGCCCGATCCGATCTCGGGTATGCAGTGCTGGCACCAGCGCGTGCGCGTCGGCCCCGCACAGCCCGGCGATGAGTACGGTGATGTCGTCGTGGACACAGCGAAGTCACGTGAGGCCTATTTGGACTGGTTGTCCAAGACGCGCCCCGCCCCAGGACCCGGAGGCCTTCGTCGTCCGCTGTGGTACGCGCGTCCACTCAAGCCGGTTCCGTCTGCATTCCACTTGGGTGATGATGGCTGACTTCGGTATTGGCGCATTACAGATTGATCGCTCGGGCCGCGAGCCCCTGTGGGCCCAGCTGGAGCATGAGTTGCGTCGGCGGCTTGATCTTGGGCACTTCGCGGAGCGCTTTCCAACCGACCGTGAATTGATGGAGGTGTACGGCGTGTCCCGCCACACCGCTCGTCACGCCGTGCAGGGCCTCGGCAACGATGGCATCGTTCGGCGTTCGAGGGGCATTGGCACAACCGTCGATGATGGTCGCCTCGAGCAATCTCTGGGCTCGCTATACAGCCTCTTTCGAGTTGTTGAAGATGCTGGTCATGAACAGTCGTCAACCGTTCTTACTCTTCGCGAGGACACCGATGACGTCGCCGCTCAGCAGCTAGGACTTCCCGCGGGCTCCATGATGATCCATCTCGATCGGCTCCGTCTCGCTGCGGGTGAGGTACTAGCCCTCGACCGCGTGCGACTCGATGCTGATGTTGCGCGCTGTTTGCTCGACGTCGACTTCACGCACACTGCTCTCTACGACGAACTCGAGGCATCCGGCATTGGTCGGCCGACGTCGGGAATCGAGACCATCACGCCTGCAACCGTCCATGGCGCGGACGCTGACCTCTTGGATGTTGACCATGGCGCTCCGGTGTTCTGTGTGGTTCGGACCGGCTGTGTAGCTGGTCGACCGATCGAACACCGAACGACGCTCCTTCGTGGGGATCGAGCGTCATTTGTTGCCGATTGGCGAGCAGGACGCCGTAGTGACGTCCGTGCTGAATTCACTCTGTAACCGCCCGGTGACGCACAGCACTGCCAATGGCGCGGGAGTGCTCCACGAGTCGTAGGGTGAGGCCATGACATCGCCAGATTCACCTCTCGCCCCGAACGACGTCGTCATCGTCGATGCCGTTCGCTCCCCCATCGGTCGACGCAACGGAGGGTTCGCCGGCCTGCATCCTGGTGACCTTCTCGGTCGGGTACAGCGAGCCGCCATCGACCGAACCGGCATCGATGCCGCAGAGATCGAGCAGGTCGTTGGGGGCTGCGTTTCTCAGGTTGGCGAGCAGAGTTTCAACGTCACGCGAACAGCGTGGCTGGCCGCGGGTCTCCCCCTGTCGAGCGCAGCCACCACTGTCGATACCCAGTGCGGGTCATCCCAGCAGGCTACAAACCTCGCCTCCAGCCTTGTCGCTGCAGGGGTCACCGACGTTGCCATGGCCTGCGGAGTTGAGGTGATGTCTCGGGTGCCAATCGGGTCGAATTCGTCGAAGAAACTCGGGCTGGGCGTTCCGATTCCGAAGCCATATTTTGAGCAGTACGAGATGACCTCGCAATTTGAAGGCGCGGAACGTATCGCCGACCGTTGGGGAATCAGCCGTGCCGACACCGACCGCTTTGGCTTCGAGTCGCAGCAGCGTGCAGCAGCGGCCTGGGAACAAGACAGATTTGCTGGCCAGTGGGTGCCCGTGGAGGCCCCGGTGCTTGATGCCGACGGACAGCCCACCGGTGACATGCACACCATCGAACGCGACGAGGGCATTCGCGACACCGATCTTGAACGACTCGGGGCACTGTCGCCCGTCGCACGTCCCGATGGAGTCCATACCGCGGGTAACTCCTCGCAGATCTCTGACGGTGCTGCGGCGGTCATCATGATGACTGCCAAGAAGGCCGACGAACTCGGTCTCGCACCACGAGCACGAATTGTCGATACCTGTCTTGTTGGTGTCGACCCGGTTCTGATGCTGACCGGCCCAATCGATGCAACGCAACGCCTACTGGACCGCAGCGGTCTTGGTATCGACGACATCGACACCTTCGAGATCAACGAGGCCTTTGCATCTGTGGTGTTGGCATGGGCAGCCGAAACAGGTGCTGATCTCGCCCGCACCAATCCGAACGGCGGCGCTATCGCCTTGGGTCACCCTCTCGGCGCGACGGGTGCCTTCCTCATGACCAAAGCGCTCCACGAGTTGGAGCGCAGTTCAGGCAGATTCGGCCTCATTTCGATGTGCTGCGGTGGTGGACTCGGCACGGGCACACTTATCGAACGGCTCTGAGAACAGCACCATATTTGGCACTGGCCATATCGCTTCTGGGGTGCGGATCGGCACAACGGGCAGCAGATGTCGCCGTGGTGACAGGTCACGTCGATGGGGATACGGTCATCGTCGACATCGGCGGGGCCACAGAGCGTGTCCGTTTGCTCGGCATCGACACTCCTGAACTCTTCGCCGACGATGGTCCCGAGTGTGGGGCTACGCAAGCGGCGGAATTCACTGCGCGCAGCGCCCCCATCGGCTCATCAGTTGAACTACACCGCGACGTCGTGCCTCGTGACCATTACGGTCGACTGCTCGCCGTCGTGACCCCAATCGGCCTCGACCAATCCCTCAATGCCGCACTATTGCGACACGGATGGGCCCAGCGATTGGTCATACCCCCAAACGGGGAGCATGATGCCGTGCTCACCCGCGCGGAGCGGGAGGCACGTTCAGACCGACGTGGGATCTGGAGTCTCTGCGTGGGTGCTGCAGAGCGGTAGCCTCGCTTTGTGTCGCTGCTGCTGGATCGTCTTGGTCTTCCATCGGACGCACGCGCGCTCATCATTTCCTGTGATGACTTGGGTGCATCGCATGCATCCACCATTGGCGTCTTCACCGCACTTCGCGACGGCGTTGCAACCTGTGCATCGCTGATGGTCCCCGCCCCATGGGCGCGTCACGCCACCGCGGGTCTGACCGCCGCGGACGACGTCGGCGTCCACCTGACACTCAACTCTGAGCACCCCACCTACCGATGGGGGCCAGTGACCCACGCACCCTCATTGCTGTCGGGCGACGGAGGATTCCCCGCCTCCCCCGACGACTTATGGGAGCACGCCGATCTTGATGAGGTCTACCGGGAGCTGCGGACCCAGATCACACGTGCCGGGGCCTGGGGACTCGATGTCACCCACCTGGCACCACACCTCACGAAGATGACATTGCGTCCTGAATTCTTCGACGTGTACCTCGATCTCGCCGACGAGTTCCGCCTGCCGATCCGTCTGCCATCTACCGTGTCGGAAGAAACCGTCGGGTTCGCGTTTCGGCGCCTCGCCGCCGAGCGCGACATCATCCACCCCGATTTCTTCGACCACGATTGGCGTCCGGGGTCACGTGAACGGCTCGCGGCAGCCATCGAGTCATTGCCTATCGGCGTCACCGAGGTGCATATTCAGCCCGCGATCGACACCCCCGAGGTGCGCGCGATGACCACCGACGCTGGCGGATGGATCGACGATCTTCAGCTTGCGCTTGACCCAGCGATCGCGGACATGATCGCCAATCGAGACATCACATTGATCGGCTACCGCGAACTCAGGGACGCGATGCGAGCCGGGTCAGCGCACTGAGCGCTGAGCCATCGGCAAGAACTCCGAAGAGAACACCGGTGTTCCCCTCAGCTTTCAATGATCCCCGCATGTAGGCCTCGGTCGGATCGAATCCGTCGGCGGTCACAGCAGCGGCTGGCACGGTCACCGTCACCGCCGCATCCTCTGGGCCCTCGACGACGACATCACGGCCGCCGAAGGACACCCGCCAGCGCACACTCATGATGCCGGCGCTCCCGCGGCACGGAAATACTGACCATCCGCATCACAACGAACATCGTCAAGGCCAGCGAAAAGATCGTCCTCCTCCGCGGCACCCTCGTCGCAACTCGGCCGCGCAAGAATCCAGTCCTCAAATGGGTAGACCGCGCGGAGTTCAACGTCGTCGAGGCCAAACCAGAACGGCGACGCAGGGTCGATCTGTGTCGCATGGGCGCGGAGAGCGGCACTGCGAGCCGCCATATGGTCGGCTACGTCAATGCGGGTGGTGATGCGATGGTCGGTATCGGGTCGTTCCCACCAACGTTCATCAAACGGCGATTCACCCCACTTCTTCAGCAGAGCGTCGTGCAGGGCGAGGAGCCGGCGGCGAGACCACGCGCTGTAGTACACCTTGCGAACGTCATGAGCGGGACCGGTGTCTGGATACCACGCCGGATCAGCCGCATGCTCAACAGCAGCCATTGAGATCTCATGCACCCTCAGGTGGTCAGGATGTGGATAGCCGCGCTGATCATCCGGGTAGGTGAGCAACACGTCGGGTCGGTGGCGCCGGATTTCCGTCACCAACCGGCGACATGCGTCGTCATGGGGTGCAGTTGCGAAGCAGTCGGGGTGCGTATTGGCATCGCACCCAGCCATCCCAGAGTCGCGGTACCCAAGCATCACGACGTGGTCAAACCCAATGGCCTGCGCACTCGCCGCCAATTCTGCCGGACGCATATCCGCGATGGCCTGTGACAAGGCACTGCCTTTGAGACCGTGTAGAGGTCCGCCCGCTTCAGCCAAGGCGGGATTCTGCAGGTCTCCTTCTTCTCCCCCGGTGCAGCACACCAGCACGGTCGAAACACCTCGCGAGGAATATAGAGCGATGGTGCCGGGCCCTTTTGAGGCCTCGTCATCAGGGTGGGCGTGCACCGTCATAATGCACGGGGGACGATCAGACACGCGCTCAGACTACCGATAGCGTGGCATCGTGGTCGTTCGGCGCTGTGTTCTTGCTGCCGGTCTGGTATTCGTGTGGTGTATCGCCAGTAGCGGGTGCGACAGCGGGGACGGCCGCGATCTCCGCGATCCCTCAGCTCACGAACATGCCGAGTTCATTGACCCCGTCGCCTGATATGCCACAGGTCGTATCTATTGCAGCCTCTCGTTCATCGGGCGTCACCGTCGAGTGGGATGACGGAATGGTCGTTGAGTTCCCATTGAACGAAATGCGGAGGTCGTGCCCGTGCGCCGCCTGCGTCCAGTTGCGACCGCAGGGCGGCCCAAAGGTGCCCGCCGATATCACGCTCGTGAGTGCCGAGATGCATGGTCTATGGGGGCTCGCCATCGTCTGGTCCGATGGCCACGCCACCGGTATCCACTCATTCGAGGTGCTGCGCCGCTCGGCAGAGGCCCGCAATGACTGATCTTCCGCCCCCACGACCCGACGCGGCCGTCGCCCCGTCGGCTGATATGTGCCACCGACATCCCGGCCGGCCAGCTGGTCGGCGCTGTACGCGATGCGCCCGACTCTCATGTGCTGACTGCCTCACCCCAGGAGCAGTTGGCAGTATCTGCCACGATTGCCGCCGAGCCAGTCGACCCGCTGCCAGTGTCCGTGCCCGACAGTGGTCGGCCCGCAACTCGGGTGCGCTCACCCGTGCCATCATCGCTGTGAATGTCGCGGTCTTCGTGGTAATGACGGTTGCCGACGCCGCCACGCTCAACGGCTCCGTGACGGCGCTGCACGCCGATCTCGGCCTGTATGGACCATTTATTGACGGCCCCCAAGATTGGTACCGCTTTGCAACATCTGGGTTCATTCACTTCGGTGCCATCCATCTCGCGTTCAACATGTTCCTGCTGTACCAATTGGGGCGCATGCTCGAGGGTGCGCTCGGCCCGGTTTCGTTCAGCATCATCTACCTCACCTCGATCTTCGGTGGGTCTGCAGGGGCGTTGGCTCTTCAGCCGAACGGACTTCATGGAGGGGCATCGGGAGCCGTCTTTGGGTTGATGGGTTTCGCAGCGATCGGATTCTGGCGGCGTGGGGTCAATCCGATGAACACCGGCATCGGGTCTCTGCTCCTCATGAACCTTCTGATCACGTTCGTGGTGCCTGGCATTTCCATTGGAGGACATCTCGGAGGGGTTGTCGCAGGTGGAGCATGCGCGCTGGTGGAATCGGATCGACGCGGGCACACACGCCGGCCCTCGACGGTGGCTCTGCTCACCGTGCTGTGCGCAGTGGCGTTCATCTGCTGCGTCGTCATCGCCTCCAGATGACAGCACGTCGCCAGAGGTGGTGAGAGCCCGTCCGCTGGCGCTGCCCATCACCGCAGGTGTCAAAATCTATCAATGACGGGCGATCGCTCCTCGACGCCGCCGCTGGGTGTCCTGTTCGGCATCGCGGCCACCTTTTTTGCCCTCGGCATCACAGTCAATGTCGTCGTTCTCGAACGAATCGAATCTGAGGCAAGAACGTTCGTCGCTGCGGTCGTGATCAACGCGGCAACGACAGAGTTGGCCTACTTGGCCGTGCGCGATGCCGGTGGCGGGCTACTCGCCGCCCTGATCGCCGGGTGGGTGGTCGCCTCGCGCTTTGGCCTGCTCGCGGCGAGTCTCGGGGCACGTATCTCGGTGGGTCGTGCTCATCGTCTAGCTATTGCGCTGCAGTCGTTTGATCCAAATGTCGGTCTTGCGGTGCAGCACGACGCCCAACGCGACGTCATCCGCACCTTCTGGCGAGTCACCGCAGCGATGCATGCGGGATGGTGGTCGGGAACGATCGTTGGCATTGTGTTCGGCAATGTCATCGGCGATGCCGGAGCATGGGGGCTAGATGCCGTCTTCCCCGCCGCCATGTTGGCAATTATCGGGAACCTCTTGAGGGAGCGCGCTGGGTTTGTCGCTGCTGTCATCGGCGCCACGGTCTGCGTTGGTTTGCTCGGCGTCGCTCCGGCGGGTGTTCCAATCATTCTGAGTGTCAGCGGCGCGGTCGTGGCGCTCGGAATTCGATCCGGGACACATCAATGAGTTGGATTGTCGTCGCTGCACTCGCAGCAGGTGTTGCACTTCAACGTGTTGTGGGTATGTTTCTCGGTGGCCGCCTGATCACGAAGTATCCATCGACTGCGCGCCTGGCCTCGCTGATCCCAGCAGCTGTTGTCGCTGCAGTGGTCGCCCAGTTGACCTTGACCGATGGCACCTCGCTCGATGCAGATGCTCGCCAAGTAGGGATGGCTGCTGCCGGGGTGCTGGTGTGGCGACGCGCGCCATTCATCGTGGTGATCGTGACCGCGGCTGCCGTCACCGCTGGCCTTCGCGCCCTTTAGCGTCACCAGTTCTGGGTGTTACACCCCTGTGTCATGGTGGCCATATGAGCAACAGCAGCGAACATTGTCACCTCGACTCCGAGCAACTGACGCTTCTCGCCGAGCGGGAGCTACCAGCTCGCGAGCGATTCCGCATCGACGACGACACCCGGCAACGCGGTCTGGCTCACATCGCCGTGTTGCGCGCCCAACTTGCACAACGCCGATCAGCCCACAGCATGGTTCCCCCCACTGAACACACAGCCGATCGGGCCGCCTAATTCATCGCCACGACGCAAGTAGGCGACAGATGCGCCGCCTTTAGACCTGCGGTGCGAGTGCGCGGACGGCTTCATCATGGGACACATCCGGGTCAAGGCCGAGAATCGCAAGAGCTGTCGTCGTGACCCCAGCCGCCACATACTCATCTATGCGGGCACGACACTGCTCCGGCGTTCCATGCACCACCAAATCATCGACCACTTCATCGGGAATCTCCTGAAGAGCCTGGCGGCGGTCGCCTGCTGCCCACGCCTCCCACATTCCCGCAAGAGCATCGCCACGCCCCAGCCACCGCTGAAATTCGGCATAGACCGGCACATTCATATACGCCGCAATGGCGTAACGCGCTCCCGCGCGCACAACCTCGGTGTTATCGCTCGGACATACGAATATCCGCGCGACTATCTCAGCATCGCCACCCGCCGCCTCATTGACCACCGAGGCGACCGTTGCGACATCGTGCGGTGCGAGCCAGTTGATGATGGCGCCATCGCCTTCGCGGCCCGCCAGACGCAGCATCTGCTCCCGCAGTGCGGCAACCAGAATCGGCGGCGACACCTCCGGCTTCACACCCAAACGAAAACCATTCACCTCGAACGTGTCGTAGCGCTGCGCCACCTTCTCACCGCTGAGGGCATCGCGCAGGAATCGCACCGTGTCGCGCACACGGCGGTACGGCTGTTCGAATGGGATGCCGTTCCAGCGCCCCACGATCACATCACTCGATGAACCGATTCCAATGGTGAAACGGCCAGGTGCTGCATCGGCAAGGGAGGCCACCGACTGCGCCAGACACGCCGGTCCGCGGGTGAAGGCCGGGATGATCGCCGTGCCAAGGTGGAGGCGGTCTTCCCATGCAGCCGCCAGCGCCAGCGGTGTGAACCCATCGGCACCATCAGATTCCGCGCTCCACACATCGGTGTAGCCAAGGTCGGCCAGCTCGACGATGCGATCGCGCTGAGCGTGCAGGTGGCCAGGCAATGGGATGGTCATTCCGTCTCGGCGTGCCATGGCTGCACACTACGCGCCGTCATCTTCGCGCCGAGATTCCATGACTTCGGTCACAGCAGCGCCGACTACGGTGTAGGGCATGTTCGTCCCTATGACCGTAAATGATTTTTTACGCCGCGCCGAGCTGGTTTACCCCGACCGGGTCGCCATCGTCGATGAACCCGATCAGCCCGCACCCTCGTGGGACTCGATTGATTATCGCGAGATGGCGCGGCGTGCTCGCGCCATCGCTGCCGGACTTGACCGTCTTGGAATTGCCGCCGGCGAACGTGTCGCCATGGTCTCCCACAATTCGGCTCGTCTCCTCACCGCCTTGTTCGGCGTCTCGGGTTCGGGGCGCATCTTGGTTCCCGTGAACTTCCGCCTCGTCGCCGAGGAAGTCGACTACATCGTCAAGCATTCCGGGGCGCGCGTGCTGCTGGTCGACCCTGAACTCGAGGACGCCTTGGCCAGCGTCGAGTGCGAGATGAAATGGACCATCGGCACCGACAGCGATGCGGCGCTCATGGACTTCGACAACACGCCCGCGGAATGGACCTACGACGAAAACGCCACCGCGACGATCAACTACACGAGCGGTACGACCGCACGTCCCAAGGGCGTACAACTCACCCATCGCAACCTCTGGACAAATGCCGTCGTATTCGGGTGGCACATGGGTGTCAGCGACCGCGATGTGTACCTGCACACACTTCCGCAGTTCCACTGCAACGGGTGGGGCATGTTGTATGCCGTCACCGGGATGGGGGCCCGCCACATCATCCAGCGCAAAATCGATGGCACGGAGATTCTCCAACGCATCGAACGCGAAGGCGTAACGCTCATGTGTGGCGCACCAGCTGTTCTGAACATGATCCTTGATGCAGCCCAGGAATGGAAGGGGCCGATACCTGGCAGCGGCAAACTCCGTATCGTCGTCGCTGGTGCACCGCCGCCTACCCGCACCATCGAACGGTGCGAAACCGAGTTGGGGTGGGAATTCGTACAGATCTACGGCCTCACCGAGACCGCTCCCCTGCTCACCCTCAACCGCGTTCGCGCAGAGTGGGATGACCTCAGCTCTGGTGACCGAGCTGCAATGCTGAATCGCGCCGGTGCACCGGTCGTGGGCTGCACCATGAAAATCGACCCCAGTGGCGAGGTATGCGCGCGGGGCAACATGATCATGGAGGGGTACTGGGAGCAGCCCGAAGCCACCGCCGACGTGATGCGTGACGGCTTTTTCCACACGGGTGACGGCGGTCTAATTGATGACGCCAACTATGTGACGATTTCCGATCGCAAGAAGGACGTGATCATCTCCGGCGGTGAGAACGTCTCATCCATCGAGGTCGAGGACGCCATCTTCCAGCACCCCGAGGTCGCCGAGGTGGCGGTGATCGGTATCCCCGACGAGAAATGGGGAGAGTTGGTGACGGCCCTGGTCGTGACCACCGAGGGCTCAACCCT
>JAFMNE010000027.1 GCA_017859395.1 Ilumatobacteraceae bacterium
ACGACGTGCCCATCGAGCGAACGGGGGCGCTGCAACAGGGCTCGTTCGGCGGGGCGTACCTCGCTGGTCGGATCGAGCACTGTCGTCATGGTGTGAGTATGGCAGGTTGCGCGGTTAGTGGGTGACCACGACGGTGACCGGGTCGCTGCCGGTGCCACCGTTCACCCATCCACTGATCAACGTGGAAAACAATCCGGCTCCTCCACCGGCATACGTCACCAGTAACCCGCCGGATCGGTATTTCGCCAACGGTCCCGCATCGGCGAAACCCGCGGGCAACCCTTCGGCGATACCGCCGTGTCCGCGCACCAGTTCCGCTGCGTCTCGTTCTAATCGTGACGACAACTCCATGAGGAGTCGATCACGGTCCCACCCTGCCTCACGGAACAAGCGCCCATGATCGGGGCTGATCACCAGGATCGCATCGAAGCCGAGCACCAGCTTCGGGTGCGGTTGCGACACCATCATCGCGGCGAGCGAGGTCACCAATTCCTCTGGCGTGCGGGCCAACTGGTCCACCATGCATCGCGGCCCCTCCCCTGCGAAGACGGTGACCGCATCACGGCCATCGGGCACCCCGCGCGACTGCGCCAAAGGACCGAAGGGAGATCCGGCTTCATCCTCGGCAAAACAGAACGACAATTTGCCCGGGTTGCCGTGCGTTGCACGGTCGACCTCGCCCGGCCGCCCACCGCCCACGTTGCGCACCGTGAGCTGCACCGCACGACCGATGGTCGAGTTCGCCCGGTTGCCCTGCCCCAACGCGTTGATTCCAGCGTTCATCCCAATGGCGCGGGTGCCCGGGCCGTTGCACACGATGACGGGGCCCACCGGCATCGTTGTTGCCAACACTCCGTGCATATTGAACTCGTCGGTACACAGCGCCTCGAGAGCGGCGATGACCCACGGCAGATATTCCGGACGGCATCCCGCCATCACCGCATTGATTGCCACCTTCTCCACGCTCACCTCAACGAGATCGGGCGGTACCACACACACGACATCGGTCGCAGCACGTGACGTGCCGGCCAACATCTGATGCACTCGCTCCGGTGTCGGTGGCACCACCGGCAGACCGTCGGTCCATCCCCGTTCGAACATCGCCTCGAAGGGGTCCTCCGCCGTGGCGAACTCGACACGGCGTGCAGCAAGACCATCGCTGGCGAACCGGGCACGCAACACATGTTCCAGGTCAGGATCGACGCTCATCGACCCGCATCCCGGCCGCATCTCAGGGAGGTCTGCACCGAGATCGTCAATGCCGGTGATGCGCTGCCATTCGGCCCGATGCCACCCAACGGTGCGCTCCACTTCCACACCATCCACCACGCGTATGAGCGTTGGGACGGTCTCGATGTCGTGGTGCCAGCTCACTGCAAGGTCGGCGTCGTGAACCGCCTGAACCGAGGCGGGAAAGGTCGGGTCGTCTTGGGTGTAGACGACCAACGCACCGGTGGCTGCAAGATCGGCGAACAGCGGTGCGACAAGCTCGCACGTCGCGCACTCCCGCTTCACGACGGCCACTAACCCGTCGGGAAGCACCGGCATCTCGGCCACCTCGCTCATCGGGCCATCGTCGCAGGTACTGTGCATACTGGAGGTGTCAGAGCGCCTGGTGGGCTCCGCCGTCTTCAACACGGTTGGGACGGATGACCTCCGTCCGGCGGGTTCGATTCCCGTCCACCTCCGCCATGACCGTCGTCGTCATCGTTGGCGCGGCAGTCGCACATCACCCACGCGTCGCGTCAGACCGACCGCGTCAAGACATGCCGCGAGCGGCATGGCGTGTTTGCGTGTGATGCCCAGTGCCGTGCGAAGGTCCGCAATGGTGAAGCCATTCGGAGCCGACGCCCACAGCGCATCGAGTACCGGTTCGAGCGCAGTCAGGGTGTCGATGTGGAACACCACACCGTCATGTTCCACAAACACCCCGAGACGTACGAGTCGCGCAATGACCGCTCGGTCGACATCGACAAGGTCGGGCGGCGTGACCCAACCATGGGCAACCGCGTCGACGACCGGATGGGACAGCACCGGATCATCCCCGCGTATCGCCGCCCCCGCCACGATGCGCACATCTGGCATGTGGGCGAGCAGCGCGCGTTCCCACTCGACCAGCGGCGCCACATCCACTGGCCCCGCATCGAGTCGACGATTGAGATCTGATCGAGCGGCGTCGACCACACTGCGATCGGCATAGAACCCGCCAATCACCGGCGCGACCGTCACACCCGTCAATTGTTCGGCGAGTTCGACGCCGATCCATCCATGCTGGCTCAATTGCGCCACCGGGTCTGCGCTGAGCAGAACCTGCGATGGGCGGCGTCGTGGCGCCACATCACGCACCACTCCCCCGCCCAGTGTCCTGCCAGCACCGGGGTCGCGAAGGATGAACCGGTCGCCGGGAGCCATTGGAAGTGGACGCTGAAACCGCACACGAACCTGCCGCAACGACCCACCGTCATCGGTGGCGTTGCCTGCACCAACTGGCCGCATCGATGCAAGCCGACGGGCGGTCCCGACATGCACCATCACACCGCGAAGCGACGCCGGTGTCGACACGGAAAGGGCCACCTCAGCATCGATGACCTCGGTGTGATGCCAGCGGTCGACTTCAACCAACACATCACCGCGGCCTACCGAGTCGACTCCCACGTCGGCGAGGTTCACTGCCACGCGTTCTCCTGGTTGCACAGCGCGCACATCCACACCGTGATGCTGCAGTGCGCGCACCCTCGACGTGGCGGTGCCGGTGGTGAGGCGCGCCCCCACCTCGAGCGCTCCGTCGACCAACGTACCGGTCACCACCGTGCCCGCACCCCGAATGGTGAACACCCGATCAGCGAACAATCGGGGCCGGCCACGATCGGGAATCGCGAGGCCGTCAACCAGATCATCAAGTGCAACGAGCAACTCAGGCAATCCCCTACCAGAAACCGCCGACGTAGCGATCACCGGCCGTGATGCACCCGTGGCATCTCCCACGAGAGCCTCTAGCTCGGCGCAGACATCGTGAACTCGCGGCGCATCGACCAGGTCGGCCCGCGTCACCACACCCAGTACCTGACGAACACCGAGGTGGCTGATGATGTCGAGGTGTTCATAGGTCTGCGCCCGCGGACCCTCCACAGCATCGACGATCAGCATCACCGCTGTCGCGCCGCCCACACCAGAAATCATCGTGTTGATGAAATCGATATGACCCGGCACGTCGACGAACCCAATGCGGCGGCCTGAGGGGGCGACACAGTCGGCGAAGCCGAGTTCGATCGTGAGTCCACGTTGCTGTTCCGCCCCGAGACGATCAGGTTCGGTGCCGGTGAGGGCGCGGACAAGCGCCGACTTTCCATGATCGACATGCCCCGCAGTGGCAACGACCGGCATGTCTAGTCCTTGCCCATGGGTGTCATTGCGTCGCGCACGGCGTCGACCACAACGGCGTCGTCGTCTGGATGCACACTTCGCAGGTCAATCAATGTCTGCGCATCGCGCACCCGGGTGATCACCGGTGTGGCATGTCGACGTAACGCCGATGAGTGGTCACCGTCGAGAACAACCGCCCAGGAGTCGATGGTGGTGCCCGGCGCGCTACCGGCACCGATTGCCGCGTCGCTGCGCGCGACATCAACTCCACACTGCTCGGCAACAGCACGTGCGCGGCGCTCGAGATCGTCTATGGGTGTGCACACCATTGCCCAGAACGGCACGGTGTCGGCCGCGTCACGGCGCAGATGGGCAAGCAGGACTGACTGCAGCGACATCAGGGTGTGTGACCCGGGACGCAGCGCTCTCATCAGCGGATGACGTGCACATGCGGCCACCAGATCGGCTCGCCCAGCGATGATGCCGCACTGTGGCCCACCGAGCAGTTTGTCGCCGCTGAAAGTGACGAGGCCAGCGCCGTCGGACAGCGCATCGCGCACCGCAGGCTCGTCAGCAATCCATGCCGGTACCGGCTGCAACCGTCCACCGAGGAACGATGCCGAACTGTCGAGGAGTCCCGACCCAACGTCACACACCACCGGCACGCCGAGCGCGGCGAGATCAGCCACATCGACATCAGCGGTGAACCCAGACACCGTGAAATTTGACGGGTGGATCCGCATGATGAGCGCGATGTCCTCATCGCTGACCGCCCGCGCATAGTCGTCGCGGTGTGTGCGATTCGTCGTGCCCACATCCACGAGGCGCGCGCCAGCACGTTCCATCACCTCGGGAATTCTGAAACCGCCACCGATCTCCACACATTCGCCGCGCGACACCGCTACACCACGCCCCTCAGCCAGAGCGGCAACGACCAACAACACAGCAGCCGCATTGTTGTTGACGGCCAGCGCGGATTCGGACCCGACGAGACCCGCAAGCAGCGCGGAAATTGGCTCGTGTCGCGACCCGCGCTCACCGCTGCTGAGGTCGTACTCAAGATTGAGCGGTCGGTCACCCGCTGCGCTGAGCGGCGCTCGGCCGAGGTTGGTGTGCAATAACACACCCGTGCCATTCACCACACGACGTAACAACGAGGCCTCAAGATCATGCGCACGTTCGTGGGCCACATCGCCGGCACGGGTCGGCGCATCAGCGACGGCCGAGCGCGCCACCTCGACGAGCACACCATGCGGTAGATCAATCGTGATGGCCAACTCACGTGCCAGACGATCAATAGAGGGTGGTCGCTCAGCCATGGCGAGCCACACGCAGCGCATTCACGACAGTTCGAAACCCTCGTAGCCGGCCCCAGCCACCGCCTCGAGTCGCTGACGGAACCGCGGCGCTCCGCCGTTGTACATCATGTGGCGCATGCGATCACGACCCTCAAGATTCGAGTTGTACCCGGTGAACCAACTGCGTGCCTGCCGCAGCAACAGCATCTGGTAGAGGCTCGCGACCTCGTCTTGCCATTGTTGCTCGGCGTCTGCGGTGCACTCCACCGTGGCGGCTCCCACCTCGCGCATGTGAACCAACAACTCGCGCACAAAATCCACACCAGTTTCGATGATGCGAGGGAAGTTCGTGGTCGGGGCCGCTCCCTGTGGGCCCTCGGGCAGCAACATGTTTGGGAAACCAGCTACCTGCACACCTAAGTAGGTACGGGGGTCATCGACCCAGACATCGCGCAACCGCCGCCCATCACGGCCGACGATGTTCATATGGTCGAACGCACCGGTGATGGCATCAAACCCTGTCGCGTAGATGATCACGTCCACGTCGTGCAGGTCATCACCCACGCGAATGCCTGTCGGGGTGATCTCACTGATTGATGACTCGGAGATGTCGACGAGATGAACATGTTCGTGGTTGTAGGCCTCGAAGTAGTTCGTCTCCATCGGCACCCGTTGCACACCAAATCCGTGGTCGGTGGGGATCAGCTTCTCTGCGGTTTCCGGATCATGCACCCGTTCACGAATCTTGTCGGCGATGAACGCCGAGAACTCGGCATTCGCAACAGGGTCCATGAGTACTTCGCGATAATTCGCCAACCAGATCGCGAATCCGGGTTGCCCGTAGAGCTCTTCCCAGAAGGCACGACGTTCTTCGGCGGTGGTGTCGGCGTAGCGGGTGGCGACCGGGCCGTGGATGAACCCACCAGGTGTTTGCGCACACCGCTCGAAAATGTCGTCGTATGACTGCTTGATGGCCGCCATCTCGTCGGGGGTGATGGGCGAGTTGTGCAGCGGAGCGCACCAGTTCGGGCGGCGCTGGAACACTTTGAGCTCGCCCACATCAGCGGCGATGGCGGCGATGAGTTGCACCGCCGTTGCGCCAGTACCGATGACCGCAACACGTTGGCCGGTCAAATCGATGCCGTCGCGCGGCCAGTCAAATGTATGGAATGACGGCCCGGCGAAGGTGTCCATGCCCGGGTAGGTCGGTCGTGTCGGCACCGACAGAAGACCGACCGCAGGGATGAGGAAGCGGCAGGTGCGCAACGTGCCGTCGCCGGTGGTCACCTCCCACCGGTTCGCGTCCTCGTCGTAGATGGCATCGGTGACCGGAGAGTTGAAGGCCATGTGCTGGCGAAGGTCGAACCGATCGACAACGTGCTGGAGGTACCGGTAGGTCTCCGGTTGGGGCGAGAATCGCTCGGTCCAGTCCCAGTCGGCAAGCAACTCACTCGAGAACGAATATGAGTAGCTGAAGCTCTCGGAGTCGAACCGACATCCCGGATAGCGATTCCAGTACCACGTGCCACCGGCGTCGGAACCAGCTTCGACGACGATGACGTCCATCTCCATCTCGCGGAGCCGGAACAGCGAGTAGATGCCGCACACACCAGCTCCGATGATGATCGCCTCATGGTCAACGCTGTCGGTCCATGTGCCACGGGTGGCGGTTCTGGTCACCGTGGATGTCGACATGTGGCCTCCTCCATCACCGTCGGGATACGCATGAACCTAGACAGCAACTCGTCAGTCGACGAAGTCGCGCGATGCAGCCCACGCCACGCCGATATCAATTCCCGGCGACGCGACGGTCATATCCCGCCCAGTAGGGCTCTCGTAATGCTTTGCGTTGCACCTTGCCCACCGGGCTCTTCGGCAACGGTTCGGTACGCACTACGACCTCCGACGGTTTCTTGTACGAACCGAGTCGCTCCGCGCAGAGCGCCACCAGTTCATCTGAGGTGACGGCAGCCCCGTCGGCCACAACGCACACGGCGACCGGGGTTTCGCCCCAGCGTTCGTGTGGCGCCGCGAACACCGCAGCCTCGATCACATCGGCATGGTCGCACAGCACATTTTCCAATTCGGCTGGCCACACGTTGAAACCACCGGTGATGATCATGTCGTCTTTCCGGTCGAGCACGTAGAGATACCCGTTGTCGTCGATGCGTCCAATATCGCCGGTGAGCACAAATCCATCAGCGGTCATCCGTTCGGCGGTGGCGTCTGGGTTCTCCCAGAAACCGGTCATCTGGCCGTCACACCGGATAGCAATCTCGCCTTCATCGCCGATCGGCAACCGCACCGAGGGGTCCTCGGTATCGCGGATCTCAAGACGGGCAAAGGGCAGACACCGGCCCGCCGACCGCAGCGGTTCCGACCCCGGCACTTCGGAGAACCATTCCAATGGCCCCATCATCGACACCGGTACCGCCTCGGTCTGCCCATACCCCTGGTACAGCACATCGCCGAACACGTCACGGGCCAGCAACGCCGTTTCGTCCATGATCGGCGAACCGCCGATCTGGATGACTTTCAACCGTGACCAGTCCCGTCCTCGTGCCGACTCATGCCGGGCCAGGGCATTCAACATCGTTGGCACCGCAAACATGTACTGGATGGGATGTTGCTCCATCACCTCGATGGTCTCGGCCACATCGAAGCGCTCGAGCAACACATTCGTGCCGCCCGACAACCACGTGGGGGTGTACAGGTATCCCGAACCGTGCGAGATGGGGCCGACGTGCAAACAGGCATCGCCTGGGTCCATCGGCGGGAAGTTGTAGAACCAGTCGCGACCGGCGTCGAGCCACGATTTATGGGAGTAGGCCACGCCCTTCGATTTGCCCGTGGTGCCGCCGGTGTGGCGGATCACGCACCAGTCATCCGGAGCGATCGCCACATCGGGGTCGGTGCTGTCTTGGGCAGCCAGCCACTCCTCGTACCCATCATCACGAATCAGGACCACATCGAGATCTGGGCAACGCTCCAACACATCAGCGACCTCACCGTGATGTTCTGCGGTCACAACAAGCCCGCGACATCCGGTGTGCGACAGCATGTGGTGATGGCTCTCGGGTGAATTGCGGGCATAGAGCGGCACCCGCACAAGACCGGCAGCCGCAGAGCCCGCGAAGAAGTCCTGCGCCCCGATCGAGTTGTCTTCTAGGACCCCGACCCGGTCGCCGGGTCGCAACCCTGCGGCCAGGAGGCCGTTTGCCAGTCGGACGGCGCGCTCCCACGCTTCAGCAAAGGTCAGTGCACGGTCGCGATGCACGATCGCTGTGCGGTTCGCGTTGTACTCAGCTGCTTGACGCATGAGGGTGCGAAGGTCCATGAACGGCTCCTCGGTCATCTGTTTGGGGACACAGTGAAACTACTTGGCGGCCGTGGTGGTGTTCCCCTCGAGCCCGCCCGCCTCGGCCGCGCCGGTGCAGTTCAGAACATCGTGTTCAGCAAGTCGATCACCGCATCGGTCCACCGTGTCAGATCCGCAGGAGCGGTGGCGATCATGAGATCTGCCCCGTCGATCGTGTCGCGCAGCGACGTGGCTGTCTCCACGGGATGTGATGCATCCCCGGTCCACGCGCAGATTGTGACCGCCACATCGACATCGGCAAGGAGATGCAGGGCCGGCAGATCGCACATGGCCGCGCCACGCAACGCGGCCGCTGTCCGCATCGGATCGGCAGCACGAAGACGCTCGGCGCCTCGTGCATGCCAGACGTCAGCGAGTGGATCAGGGGGCGCGATGAGGGCACTCGCTGCGATCACCTCGTCGATACGTCCCGCGCCGATCGCCGCAGCCGACGCGAGGTATCGATCGACCTGCTCCGCTCTCGTTGCCCACGCCGTTGGCGGGATGACCAACGCGAGGCCGGCCACACGATCGGGCGCGATCAGCGCAGCATTCAGCGCTGTCGCAGCACCCATTGAGGCGCCTGCGGCCACGAACCGGTCAATGCCAAGAGCGTCGGCGATCGCGACCATGTCGCGGGCAAGTTCCGACCATTCGTACCGACCAGTATCGACAGGGTCGGCGGACTGTCCGTGGCCGACAGCGTCATACCGCACGACGTCAGCAATGGACACAACCCGGTTGTGATCGATGAGCGGTAGGCGGTCCTCGTCGTCCATCGACGAGGTCAAACCGTGAGCCCAGATGATGGCTGGGCCGGCACCGGCACGGCGGCATGACAGTTCCAGCCCGCGCGCGTTCACCTGGCTGCGATCAACCGACTCCATGTCCGTGTCACCCACCCGGGGTGAATTCCCCAGCTGGGCCAGCGAATGTTGCGCGGCAGCCGGCGTCGCCATTTGCGACGTCAACATCAAGCCCGATCGCCTCAAACAAATTAGTAATCGAGCGATTATCAGGGTGGCAAATCTGTAGGCGCTCAAGACGGAGGCCGCCCGTCACGGTCTGCGACGGATGCGGGGTGTCACCCCAGTCGATGAGAAAAGGGATTGCCCCGCCGCCGTCATCCGACGGGAAACTCAGGCGCCATGTCAGCAATCCCGCTGGTGACTGCCGCGACGTTGCCTGCGGGGCGCCATATGTGATGCCGACCCGTGCAGCAGCATCGATCGCGACCTCGAGTGACACTGGCCGGACGCACATCGTTGCCACCCGGGCCGAGCTTGTCGAGCGGATGGTGTCGATGCCGAACGGTCGCGGCGATGCGGGAGTTGGCTGGGTGGGGTCAGGACCGATGATTTCGAGGTACCGACCGTCATCAAACGAGACCAGCCGGTTCCATGTGCCGAGGCCCACGTGGTGTCCCCCGATTTCCGTCGCGATACCAGTCGCCTGCTCCAACTCTGTGGCCGTGATATCGACCTCGCTCGTCGCGAGCACAACGTGATCGACGACAGCGGTCACGAGATATCCCTGAATCGGGGAGCGACACCATCTGGCAAGGGCACGGCGAATGCGTTCAAGGTGAACGACACGCACGAGTAGTAGCCCGCGAGGGCCACCACTTCAACAGCGACAGCATCTCCGGCCAGGCCCTGCAGGGCGGCCATCAGCGTCTCCTCCACATGCCCGGTTGCGGCTAGGGCGCGCACCACGTCGTATGCCGCTGTGCCGAATGCGTCACTGTGCGCCACCACAGCATCGCGGTTACCGACCGCGATCGCTTCGATCAGTTCGTCTGCCATGCCCTCGCGACGGCCAATGCCCGAGTGAGCCCAGAATTCGAACTCGCTACGCCAGTGAGCACCCACCGTGAGAATGACCAGTTCACGCACGACCGCCGGCAGACCTGACGAGAACCGCAAGACTTCGCCCGCCGCAGCCAGAGCACGACCAACCTCGGGGATGTGCAGCCAGGCGTTGAACGGGCCTGCAAGAACACCATCGTTTACCATCCACGGCGCAGCTCCGCGAGGACCGTCCATCACCGAGTCCCACAATGCGGCTTGTTCGGCGTCGAGATCACCGACGCGCAGCGCACCAAGCCGCCCAACTCGTTGGCCCTCGGTCATTGCACTTTGGGCAACACATCACTCGCGAGGCGATGCAGTTGCTCGTCAACCTTGTCGTAGGGGTCTCCGGGCATCCCCGGGAACAAGATCAGATTCTCGACACCGAGTTCATCTCGGTAGAACCCGATGGTCTCGGCTACATCTTCCGCGGTGCCCACCGCCCATGTGCGCTGCCGATCCATTGAATCCTCGAGGGTGGGAATGAGGCCGGGAGGCGAGGGGCGGCCGTCATCGCCCATGTAGCCCTTCGACCATCCGTAGGGTCCGAGGAACTTCCAGAACTCATCGTGCCCGTCACGCACCGAGGCCACCGCTGCTTCACGGCTGTCGTCCACGCATGTGCATAACACGAGCGTTCGCTTTTCTCCCGGAGCCAATGCTGTGCCGTGGGTCTGCTCGTACACCTCCGCAAAGTGTTCCCAACGCATCTTGGTAAACGAATGGTGGTTGTTCCAGAACACCCCACCCCACCCGCTGCGAGCGACCTGGTCCAAAGTCGGCGGGGAGGTAATTGCCTGCCAGATCTCGTACGGATAGAGCGGTCGCGGCAACAAACTGAGTTCTTCGACGAAGCCTCCACGGTCCGGGATGCCCGGCACCGGGAAGTCGTACACGTCGCCATGGAACGAGAACGACTCGTTGTCGAGCGCAAGACGAATGACCTGCATCGCCTCATCGAACATCGCCCGGTTGAGGTCATCGGCATCCTTGCGATCGGGGTTGTCGAAACTGCCAATCTTGGTGCCTAGATTTTCTGCTTCGCGTGGCACGGTCCCCCGGCCAACACCAAGGATGCCGCGGCCGCCAGAGATGTTGTGAAGGGTGGCGAAGTCCTCTGCCAATTTCAGCGGATGCCATTGCGGCACGATGTTGAACGCCATACCTATGCGGATCCGCTCAGTGCGTTCGGCGAGGATCGACCCGATGAGAATGCCGTTCGGCACGACCTCGTAGCCCTCATATTGAAAATGGTGTTCGGTCAGCCAGAACGAGTCGAACCCGAGTCGATCGGCCACCACCCCCATATCCAGAATTCGTTCGGTTGCATGCCAGACGGTTGCAGCGTCGTAGCGGCGTTCTGTCGGCGCAGGCACGCCCGCGCCTGCATCGTCCATCTCCACGCCGCCAAAGAGGAAGATTCCGGTACGCATTTGCCAATGCTGACACAGAACATGCGCGCGCTACGTGGTCGCGATGTGCAACCGCGCGTGCCGCACTTAGTTGACGGCTCAGCGGAGGACCGCATCGATAATCGATGCTGCCGATGCGACAGCAGTCGTCGAGTGCGCGGAGTGGCCCATTGTCCAAAATGAGTCACCGACGACAACACCATTTGAGTCGAGTCCGTTGTCCATGGTCCGCAACACCACATCGTCAATTGCGCTCGATGCCACCGCTGAACGCCACTCCCCCGCGGCCAGACTCTCCGTCGCGGCGATCAGCGGTGATCCGAGATATGCGGCGTCACAGCCAAGCACCAGCGCCGCCTCCAGGCTTGCACGATCGCTGATGCCACCGGCAAGCACGAGTGGTGCATCGGTCATACCTCGAACCGCCCGAACAAATGCGAATGGGTTCATCCATCCGGTGAATCCACCGGCACCAGCCGATAGCAGCACTAATGCATCCGCCCCGGCATCAAGGGCGCGACGGGCATGATGCGCGGTGGCAACAACAGCGATGACTGCGCGCCCCGCCGCATGGACGGGTGCCACGATGCCCGATGGTGAACCGACGCTGACGATGACCGCGGCGCAGCGCGACGACAGTGCTGCGTCGAGATGATCATCGCGACGTTTACCTGCAAGCCGCAAGGGGATATTCACTGCATATGCCCGGTCGCCCACCACGGCTTCGTCGATGTGCGCGAACCACTCGCGCAACTGCACCCCATCACGAGCATTTGTTGTGGGGAACGAACCGATGATGCCCGCCGACATACACGTCACCACCAGATCGGGGCCGGACACATCGGTCATCGGTGCTGCAATCAATGGCGCGCGTTGGGCGCCCACGATCTCGCGGATGTCGCTCATGACCCGAACCTAGTGGTCGCGTTCACGCGATACCGTAGGCCCATGTCCGCTATTCGGCGGTTTCTTCTTGTAGCCATGGCCGCTGCGGCCCTGGTTGGCCTCGCGGCTTCAGGCGCGTCAGCCGATGACACCCGGGTCCACATCATCGAGATCTCGGGAACGATTGATCTTGGGCTATCAGCCTTTCTCGATCGTGAACTCGGCGACGCCGCCGACAACGTGGCTGCCGTCATCATCGACATGGATACCCCTGGAGGTCGGCTCGACGCCGCGGTCACGATGCGTGACGCATTGCTGCGCGCGGAGGTTCCGGTGCACACCCTGGTCGATTCCACGGCGCTCAGCGCTGGCGCTCTGCTTGCACTTGCGACCGACACGATTGCAATGACTCCAGGGGCAGTGATCGGCGCCGCCACGCCAATTGTGGGCGGCACTGGGGAAACCGCTGACGCCAAGACGATCTCGGCGGTCCGCGGGTTGTTTGAATCAACAGCCGAGGCCACCGGACGCGACCCGCTCGTCGCAGCCGCCATGGTGGACACCGATGTCGAGGTGGAGGGGGTCATCGCCGCGGGCCAACTCCTCACCTTGACGACTGCCGCCGCACTCGATGCCGGTATCGCCGATATCGCCGTCAATGACCTCGACGGACTCATGGCGTACCTCGGGCTCGAGTCGGCCACCATCGAACGCATCACTCCAGGCGTCAGCGAGTCGTTGGTGCGGTTCCTCACATCGCCGGCAATTGCCGGTCTGTTGCTTCTCGCCGCGGTGGGGTTGTTCATCGCCGAGTTCTCGACCGGTGCCGGTGGCCTGCTCGCACTCGGCGGCGCCGGTGCGCTGGCGCTGTTCTTGTGGGGGCACCTTCTCGCGGGTCTCGCCGGATGGGAGGACCTCGCCCTCCTCGGACTCGGAATCGCACTCATCCTCGTGGAGATATTCGTTATCCCGGGCTTTGGTATCGCCGGTATCGCTGGCACTCTGGCTGCGGGTGCCGGCCTCGTCCTCGCGCTTCTCGGCCGCGATCTGACCTACGCCCCCGATGGAACGGTGACCACCGCAATCATGACGGTCGCTGCGGTGGCGGCCGGAGCATTGGTCCTCGTGGTCGCGATGATCACGATCATGGGCACCCGGGCACGGCTCATACGTGCCGACCGGGGATTGATGTTGCGCAGCACGGTCACCGGGGGTGTCGCTCCGCGTGACCGACAGCGCCGGTGGCTCGATGTCTTTGGCGGCAACGACCGACTTCCTCGCAACGCCCCGGGCGACAGCGACAGCGACGACAACTAGGGTGACCTGATAGGAGGTCCAATGGACACTAGTCAGATCCTCGCCATCGTGATCGCAGCCGTTGCCGTACTGCTGCTGTCACTGATTCTCTACTTCATCCCCGTCGGGCTATGGATCACGGCGGTCTTTTCTGGCGTACGCGTACGTATCGCAACCCTTATCGGCATGCGGTTGCGCAAGGTTCCGCCGGGGCAGATCATTCGCCCACTCATTAGCGCCACAAAAGCGGAAATCGAACTGCAGATCGGACAGATGGAAGCGCACTTTCTTGCCGGCGGCGACGTTGGCCGCGTGGTCGACGCGCTGATTTCGGCCGACCGAGCAAATATCGAACTGCCGTGGAAACGCGCCACCGCCATCGACCTCGCTGGCCGAGATGTGCTCCAGGCAGTGCAGATGAGCGTGAACCCGAAAGTGATCGACACCCCGCGCGTGGCCGCGGTGGCTAAAGACGGCATTCAGGTTGTTGCGGTGGCCCGAGTGACCGTGCGCGCCAACATCGACCGGCTGGTCGGCGGTGCTGGCGAAGAAACCGTGATCGCCCGCGTTGGCGAAGGCACCGTGTCGGGTATCGGTTCAGCCGAGACCCATAAATGGGTGCTCGAAAACCCCGAGGCAATTTCGAAGCGAGTACTCGAGCGCGGCCTCGACGAGGGTACGGCATTCGAAATTCTGTCCATCGACATTGCCGACGTTGACATCGGCCGCAACATCGGGGCTGAGCTACAGACCGACCAGGCTGAAGCCGACAAGAAAATTGCCCAAGCACAAGCAGAGCAACGGCGGGCAATGGCAGTTGCCGAAGAGCAGGAGATGCGCGCCCAGGTCGTTGCAGCCGAAGCTCAAGTTCCTTTGGCTCTCGCCGAGGCATTGCGATCCGGAAACCTCGGTGTCATGGATCTGTACCGCATGCAGAACGTGCAGGCAGACACCGATATGCGGCGCAGCATCGCGGGCGAGGAAGGCACGATCGAGCAGTGACCGCCGTTCCTGCAGGCTGGTACCCCGACCCATCAGGCCAGTTCGAAGCCCGTTATTGGGACGGCACAGCGTGGACCCACCACACCGCCCGGCCGGTCAACTCGCCGGCCGCAGAAGCGGCCTCCTCGGCCCCCAATCAGCGCATTGACCACGCGAGCGCTGGCGCCACACACAATGCAACGACGGCCGACCGAGGGGCACGATCGGCTCCCGTTGATCGTGTCACCGCGCCGAGCCGAGCACGTCCTCGTCGCCCCGCGTCCGCCACGGTCGCTTCTGGTAGCGATCACACTGCAAATCGGCAGGCATCAGCAGTAGCGGCGCGAGCGGTTCAACAGGGCCACATCGATGCGAACGACGCCGCGCGCATCGCCCGTGCGGCGACACGACCCCGGCAGGCACGCATCACCCACCTCGACCGTGACGCGCTGCGCGATGCCATCGTCCTCAACGAAGTTCTCGGCCCGCCTGTGGCACTGCGGCCGCCAGAACGCTGACCGCTCAGCGCGACATGCCCAACACGATGGGCACCCCATCGACGTCGCGCACTCGTAGCGGAGCACCATAGGCTGCCGACAGCACATCGTCGCGCAGCACGTCGGCGGGACTCCCCGAGGCAACGACAACACCGTCGGCGACCAGCACAAGGCGATCGGCGTACACCGCTGCTGATGTCAGGTCGTGCATGGCCGCGACCACCGCGAGATGGTCATTTCGGCGCAATTCATCGATCAGGGTCAACACGGCCTCACGGTGCCCCAGATCAAGCGCGCTGGTGGGTTCGTCGAGCAGCAGTACACCGGTTTGCTGTGCCAGAGCCCGCGCAATGACCACACGTTGGGCCTCACCTCCCGACAGCGAAGTGACATACCGATCGGCGAAGGCCAGCAGTCCAAGACATTCGAGCACCGACGCCACCACCTCATGGTCGCGGTGTATCTCTCGTCCAGCACGACCGACATGTGCCGTTCGACCGAGGAGCGCATACTCGGCGACGGTCATCCGGTCCGGAAGAATCGGAGTTTGCACGACCATTGCCACATTGCGCGCGTTACTCGGTTGGCCGTCGATCAGCACCTGACCGCTGTGGGGGCTGAGGTCTGCAATGGCGCGCAGAAGGGTCGTCTTTCCCGCGCCGTTCGGACCGATAAGCGCCACCCATTCACCGGCCTGCACGGCGACATCAACGTCGCGGAGGACCTCACGGTGGCCAATCCGTACCCCAACGCCATGTGCTGCGAGTCGGGCCATCACGGGTTCACCGCCTGGCGCCGCCACAGAATCAACGCAAAGAACGGTGCACCGACGAACGCGGTGATCACGCCAACGGGCATCTCAACCGGTGCCACAAGTGTGCGCGCGCCCACATCGACACCGGCAAGAAAGGCCGCGCCGACGAGGGCGGACACGGGAATCACGATCCGGTAGCTCGAACCGACCAGAATCCGCACCACATGCGGCACGACGAGACCGACGAACGCGATCAGTCCACTGACGGACACCGCCGCGGCGGTCATCAACGATGCCACCACCACGACACGCAGCCGGACCCGCACCGGGTCGAGCCCAACCGATCGGGCTTCGTCATCACCGAGGCGCAGCACATCGAGGTGACGTCGTTGGGTCATGAGAACGGCCGCGCAGATACCTACGTACGGTGCAAGGATCCCGATTTCTTCCCAGCCGCTGGTGTTTAACTGGCCGAACAGCCATGACAGCACTTCGCGTGCGCGCGACGCGCTGAGGCGTTGCAATGCATAGGTCTGCACTGCAGAGAACAGCGCGGCCATTGCCACACCGGCGAGCAACAACGTGGCCGGCGAGTTCCATGACCCCCGCGAGACCGCAGTGGCGGCCCCCACGGCAACGACAGCACCGATGAATGCAGCGGCCGGCACCGCGCCGACTGGGCCCCATCCAAGGTCGAGTCCGAAGCCAATGGCGAGCACGGCCCCGCACCCTGCACCCGCAGACACACCGAGCAGATAGGGATCCGCGAGCGGGTTTCGGAACACACCCTGATACGCGGCGCCCGACATCGACAGCGAACCGCCGACGAGCATGCCGAGAACCAAGCGGGGCAGACGGATCTGCGTGAGGATCGCCTCCTCACGAGTTGAGAGCGACGTGTCGATATCGATAAGGGGCAAGCGATCGACCAAGGTGAGCACCACACCGCGAACATCAAGACCCGCTGCCCCGGTGGTCACGCTGATGATTGCCACCAGGACAACGGCGGTGACCGCAGCCACGACGGCGCCGCGCCGCGCGCGGAATGCACGCGCGACGACGGCTACCGATTCAGCAGGAACCGTGGGCTCCGCGTGGCTGAGATCACCGTCGCTCACAGGGTCTCAGTTCGCCACATCGGCCATGGCGGCCGCAACCGCATCGACGAAATCGGGGAGCCGCGGACCCCACCGCGATGACACATCGGCATCGACCTGCGCGACATCACCGGCGGCAATCGCCGTAATATCGGACCATCCGGGACGGCTGAGCACATCCTCGATTGTGTAGCCGACTTGATCGGTGATGACGATGAGCTCGGGATCTGCGTCCACGATGTATTCCTCGGTGAGTTGCGGATAGCCGTAGCCGTCGGTGTCGGCAGGGTCGGCAATGTTCACCGCGCCAAGTGCTGCGTACACATCACCAACAAACCCAGCCGAACTCACCGAGAAATACATGTCGTCGAGTTCGTGGTAGACGCGCACTGGGGCCTTGGGCGCGGCGGCCAATGCCTCATCCATCTCGACTTGCATCGTGGCGATAACCGCAGCCGTCTCGGATGAACGGCCAACGATCTGGCCGAGTTCGGCCATCACCGCGTATCCCGACTCGATATCGGTCGGCGCAAACGACATCAGGACCGGGATCCCCAGTTGGGTCAATCCGGCCACCAAATCATTAGCGTCGTAGGCGATAACGACGAGGTCCGGGTCGTAGGCGGCGACAGACTCCACGTTCGGGTCGAAGCCTGACAGTTCGGTGACCGGCGCGTCGACGGGGTAGGTGGAGTATTCGTCGACGGCGACGACCTGATCCCCGGCACCAACAGCGAACAGCATCTCGGTGGCGGTTGGCGAGAGCGACACGATGCGTTCGGGTTGGGCATCGAGGGTCCATTCCCCCGCTGACGAGGTGAACGTCAGCGGATAACCGAGGGATTCCTCGGTCGGCGCAGCTTCGCCGGCCGGGGCGGGGGCTGGAGCAGGTGCCGCGCTGGTTGTGACCGATGTTGATGCAGCCGCGCCATCGGTCGGCGACGCATCATTACCGTCGTCGCCGCATGCGGCAGTGGTCAACAGACCGGCAATCGCCAGTGCGAGAAATCGTGTGGATGTGCGGTTCATATGTACCTCCTGTCGGTCGAGGACTGCATGCTCGAACGACAGGGGCTGCCGCACGAACCGACCCCATGTCCTCGAGGGTCGTGTGGTTCGTCACGACACGGAGATCGACCGGACTCGCCCACTCGCCAGAGGCGGTGGGACCACCGTTGCGGGACAGTGCCGGGCTCTCACCGGACTTCGTCTCCGTGCCGCGCCGTCACCATAGCCGCGCCATCAGCCGCGAGAGGTCATCGCCGCTGCCGACCTCACACACCCCGCGGGCGCGACGTCACATTGTCAGCAACGTGGCGTATACCTCGCGGGCGCGAACCAACTCGGAGATCTCGACCCATTCCACCGCCTGATGGGCTTGGTCGATCGATCCTGGCCCGAACACCACCTTGGTCACGTCGATCCCGTCGTAGGCCAAACAATTCGATCCGTAGGTCACCGTCGCCGGTTGTTCACCGGTGATATCGGCGAGCACCCCGATGAACGCATTGTCTGAATCCGTGAAAAACGCCGGGAATGCCACACCGTTCGCCAGTGCCACATCGACGGTTGCTGGCCCGGCGGCGCGCGTGACCGTTGCCGTCAACTCGGCCTGAACCACAGTCGGATCCTCGCCCGGAGATAAACGACGACCGATGTACAGGCGACAACTGTCGGGAATGATGTTGCGTGCGGTTCCTCCGCTGATCTCCGTGACCGAGATCGTGCCGGGACCAACCGCCGTTGTTGTGGGCAGTGCGGCCAAACGCTCGTTCTCCGCGTCGACGGCAGCGATAATCCTCGCGGCAGCAGTGATGGCGTTGACGCCGAGTTCAGGCTGTGAAGAATGGGCCGCGTGGCCGTGGACACAGACCTCAACACCGAGCCCACCTTTATGGCCGTGCACCGGTGCGCATGAGGTGGGCTCGGCCACGATCATGCGTGCACGATGCGCCACCGCATCGTCGAGGCCGCCATCACCAAGGCGGTCTGCCAACCGCCGGGCCCCGAGCAGCCCACCCATCTCTTCAGACACCGTGCCCACCAGGTGAACCGTGGGCCCCGGTCGCGTCCCGTTGCGATGCAACTCGGCGAGCACGTCCATGACCACCGCAAATGTGGCTTTGGTGTCGACCGAACCGCGACCAAACAGTCTCCCGTCATCAATACGACCATCAAAGGGATCGCCTGACATGTGGTGCACGGCCACCGTGTCGAGATGGGCATCGACGATCATGACATCGTCGTGACGTTGACCGAGAAAAGTGGCTTCAAGGTTTGGCCGTCCATCGAGGACATTGTCGAGGGTGACTTTGGCACCGATCGCTGCAGCATGCTCAGCCAGGTGTTCAGCCAATCGACGTTCACCGGTGATGGCAGAGTCGTCGGACTGCAGTGGGTTCACGCTGGGGATGCGCACGAGGTCTGCAACCGCATCGGCCACCCGTTGGCCAACGTCGCGATGTGCTGCCATGGGTTGACGCTAGCAAGCCCGGGGCCAGCGCTCGAACGGTCAAGGCGTTGGTTCGTCCACCACCGTGTTCGCGAGAACACCCACGCCGCTGATGTCCACTTCGACCCGACTCCCTGGAACAAGCCAGACCTGTGGGTCGCGTGCATAGCCGACTCCCCCAGGGGTACCGGTCGCGATGACGTCGCCGGGTTCAAGAGTTGTGAATGTGGAGCAGTACACGATGATTGCTGTGAGATCGTGAATGAGCTGCGAGGTACTGGCGTGCTGCATGACCTCTCCGTCAACACGAGTAGTGAGGGTCAGTGCATGTGGGTCCGCAATCTCATCGGCGGTCACCACCCACGGACCCATTGCGCCGGAGCGCTCGAACGACTTACCCGGAAGAAACTGGGAGGTATGTCGCTGCCAATCGCGCAACGTGCCGTCCATGAAGCACGTAAACCCTCCGATCACACTCAGCGCATCAGCCTGGGTTGCGTGCCGAGTAGTCCGTCCGATCACGATGCCGAGTTCGCCTTCATAGTCGAAATTGGTGCTGGCCGATGGACGAAGCAGTTCCTCACCGTGTCCGACGAGCGATGAGGGGAAACGGGTGAAGATCACCGGATGGTCGGGAGCCGCACTGATGCGGTCTGATTCGGCCACATGGTCGGCGTAATTCGTACCGACGCACATGATGCGCCGTGGATTCGGCATCGGCGGCAGCCACGTGAGTTCGTCAAGTGGTGCACGCGCCGCGGCCTCAACTGCCGCATCGATTGCACGACGCGTGGCCGAGTCATGCACCATCGAGATCAGTTCTGACTGATCGGTCACCGCCCCAGACAGGTCGACGAGGCCGTCGTCAACGACGGCACCGAAGAGAATGCGACCGGAAGGGGTGTGGCGGGCCGTGGCAAGGCGCATTCCCCGAGTATGTCGGCGTTCGTGCCCACGCCCATCATTCACCGCGGACATGTGTCCGCTGAACGGCCCCGCTACGGTCCTGTGCCGAGGAGGTCGTGATGATCGAAACAACCGTGATGGGCAGCTACCCACAACCGGGTTGGCTGGTGGATCATGAACGACTTCTCGGCGATGGCGTGCCCCGGGTACGCAATGCCGAGTTGTGGAACGTTGCCGCCGACCATCTCGCATCGGCGATCGAGGCAGCGACGCTGCTCGCGATCAGCGATCAGAGCGAGGCCGGCGTGGAGCTCATCACCGATGGAGAGGTCGGCCGTGAGTCGTACTTCAATCACTTTGCAAATGCACTCGGTGGCGTGTCCAAAGACGAGATCGGCGCCGGGGTGAACCGTCGGGGCGGCACCGCCGATGTACCCCTGGTCACCGGCGACATCCATCGTGAGCACCCCATCGAGCTCTCCGCCGCCAAGTACCTGAGATCGCACACGACACGTCGCACCAAGGTGACGGTGCCCGGCCCGTTCACGCTGAGCCAACTCGCCGACAATCGCCACTACGCCGATCAGCGGGCCTTGGCTCTGGCCTATGCCGCAGCCATCAATGACGAGATCCGCGATCTTGCCGCTGCTGGTATCGATGTGGTGCAACTGGACGAGCCGTACCTGCAGGCAAACCCTGAGGCCGCGGCCAGCTTCGCGCTCGACGCGCTCGCGGTGGCGGTGGCTGGAGTGGACGTGGAGACGTGCCTCCACACCTGTTACGGATATGCCGCCTACGTCAACGACAAATCGGCCGGGTACCCATTCCTCGACCCGCTGGCAGAGTCGCCCACCACCTGGGTGGCCATTGAATCCGCTCAGCCAGATCTACCGCCCTCGACTGTTGCGCGCCTCGCACCGAAAAAGGTTGTGCTCGGCGTCATCGACCTTGGCCGGGACACCGTTGAGACCCCCGTTGAGGTGGCGACACGCATCCGCGGGGCTCTCGACCACATCGCACCGGAGAACCTGGCCGTGTCACCTGACTGCGGCATGAAGTACCTGCGGCGCGAACGTGCACGCGCCAAACTGGCCGCCATGGTGGCTGGCGCAGCAATGGTGCGCGACAGCATCGGCTGATCCGCTCGCCGCAATGGCGTGACAGCACCCCAGGCGCCCTCACGAATCAGGCACCGTCGCGAATTTTGCGGTCCATATTCTCGTGGTAGTGGGCAATCTTGCACTCACGCCCCTGCAACACATGGCGGGTATAGCCACTTGACCGCTTGGTGCGTTCGAGTTGTTCGTAGATCTCGATGTCTTCTCCGACAACCCGCTTGAGGCCTTCCCAGTGCTTCATCGTGCGCCCCCAGTAGGCCGAGTACTCGGGGTCGTCACCGGTGTCGCGATAGACGAGTTCCCAGCACAGGAAACGAGTGCGATCAACGTCGATCGGAATCGGGTTGAACACCTGCACATGTTCGGGATTGCAGTTGAACACGGTGTTGGGAAACACCACGTAGTGACAGATCGCGTAACGATGGTGATCGGGATCGTGGGCGAGGTCATCGACATGTTCCGCTCGGGGAACGAAACACATGTAGTTATCGCCGGTGATGTGGAACGAGGTACCGCGGGCTGCCTTCACCCATTCCGCGCTGACGCCGTGCAATTCTTTCGTGTGATAGATCTCGTTGAAGCCGTCAACGATCGCCTTGTAGCTCACAGGTACATCCCACTCGACCACATCGTGGAGCACCATGTTCTCCATGCGGTATCGACCGAGATCAGCGGCGATGTCCGGCCCCAACGCATCGAGTAGAGGTTGGGCTGTATCGGGACCCGCCAGGTTGATCCAGATCCAGCCACCCCATTCATCGACGGCAACAGCGGGCGCGCGAAGACCTTCGAGGTGAGCCGGATCGAAATCGTCACGCTCCGGAACACCAACGAGATCGCCAGTGGTGTTGTACACCCACCCGTGGTACGGGCAAGTGAAACGTCGAGCACCGCAGCCCTGGCGCTCGGCCACAAACGACGGACCGCGATGCTGACACACGTTGTGGAAGGCCGAGAGCGAACCGTCGGCTTGCCGTACGATGACAATGACTTCGCCGTGCCCTTCAAAGGTGATCCAGTCACCAGGCGCTGCCACCTGCTCGGAGCGACCACCGAGTATCCAATGGCGTCCCAGCACCCGCTCACGCTCGAGTTCAAAGCGCACCGGGTCGGTGTAGACGTCGCGTGACATGGTGCTCGGTCCGATCGGTGGGATCAGTTGACCCACACTTGGCCCAAGGCGGACCGGGACATCTCCTCGTGTCGGGATATGAACCATGGTGACGTGCCCCCTCTGACGAATCGATTGTACATCTGTGCGATTACAGAACGATCGTTATATATCACTCGGGCTACGCTGCCGTCAATGCCTCGCACCGTTGATGCCGTTGCCCGAAGAGAAGAACTCGCTGCCGCTGCCGCGCGCGTCATCGCCCGGTCTGGTGTCGCTGGCGCATCGATGCGGGAAGTTGCATCTGAGGCGGGATGGACCACCGGCACTCTTGTGCACTACTTCCGCAACCGTCGGGAGCTGCTGCGGTTCACTCTCGAGGCGTCTCTGGAAGGTCGCCGGCGACGACGCGGATACCGCGATACCCACAAGCCCATCGACGCCCTTCGCGCCACGCTGCACGATGCCCTCCCCATCGATGATGCCGGACGCTTGCACTGGAATGTAACGATTGCTTTTTGCGCTCAAGCCGGCGGCGACCCCGAGTTCGCTGCCTTGCAGCGTGACGCGTACCGAGACTTTCGCGCCAACGTCGCCGACCGGGTGCGCGCAGCATGGCCCAACGCGTCCGATCCACTCACCGAAGCTGAACGTCTCATCGCCGTCGTTGATGGCATTGCCCTCCAGGCCCTCTTCGATCCCGATTCGTGGCCGGCCGACCACCAGATAGCCGCTCTCGACACCGCGCTCGCCGCGCGGTAGCTATCAGGCGGAGCCGCCGAGCATGCTCGCAATCGTGCGGTGCAGATGCTGATTCGCGGGTTCGTTCCGACCGAAGATGAAGTGCCGGTCACCCATAGCGGGTAATGCATCCCCCACCTGGAAGATCGTGGCGCAGTCCTCATCAGCCACCACCTGCTCGTACAACTGACGCTTCTGCTCCGCAACATCGACCATCTCGTCAACGATCGGTTCCCGGTAGAACTGGAATTGAAGTGTGGTGGAGCGAGCGGGCGTGGGCCCGGGCAACAGGCGGCTCATCATCAACGTATCGCCGTGCCCGCCCGACAGCGAGACATTCGGAAACACGTAGTGCACCAGGCTCAAGTAGTCCTTGTAGTCGATGTCCGCAGCCGCGGGGTCGAATTCAGGGGTGAGTTTCGATGCGAATCCGATGCGCACATGCGGGCCGAAGAAGTCGTAGGTGTTGCGGTTCGTGATGGCACGGGTGCCGATCGTGTTCCGATGCAGGTAGCCGATGTGATAGCCGTCGAGGTAGCCATCGGCGGCGAGTTTCCAGTTCGGGCTGTCGATGAAGGTCGGCACTCGGTACGGGTAGTACTCATCGAGCCGCAACTCGGACAGTGACTCATCCATGCCGGCGAGCCAGCCTCCGGCATCGAGGTCCCCATCGGGGTCGAGAACCGCAAAGACCGCGCCGGCAACCACCGCGCTCGGCAGCTCGATCAGCCCCGTCACGTCAATCTCTCCGAACGTCTCCCTGCCGGGGACCCCCACGAGGCTGCCGGTCGTGTCATATGACCAGGAGTGGTATGGGCAGGTAAACCGACGGGCGCTGCCACACACGGCATCGGTGACCTTTGGCCCACGGTGGCGGCAGATATTCAAGAACGAGCGGATCACACCATCGTCACCACGCACGATCAGCAGCGGTCGCCCGGCTAGGTCATACGCGACATAATCGCCGGCGTCGCGCAATTCAGCGACCAGCGCCACCATCACCGGCGAATTCAAGAAAATCCGATCGATTTCCCGGCGGTACTGATCGGAGTCGGCGTATGCCGATGCGGGGACACGCATCGGTTGTTCATCGCGGTCAGGTTGGCCTTCTTCAACATTGCGCTGCAGGCGCGCGACCAGATCATTCAGCATCGTGCTCATCGGCACCTCTCCCCCGCCACTGCTCGTGACTTCGGCACTGCAAACATGACATATGTTATACAACGATGCATACGCGAGGTAGAGGGCGGCAATCCATGACAGACACGACCACATTTGATGTTGTCGTACTCGGCTCAGGCGCGGCAGCACTGGCGGCTGCTGCCACCGCAGCTGGACACGGGGCTGCGCGCGTTGGTCTATTCGAAAAAGCCGATGTGGTTGGTGGCACCTCGGCGATGTCGGGTGGCATGATCTGGATCCCGTTGAACCATCACATGGAGGCGACCGGGCAACCCGACGACCGTGGCGCCGTCCTCACCTATCTCGAATCGCTCTCGCATGGGATGATCCTCTCGGAATTGGCGGAGGCGTATGTCGACACCGGGCCCGAAATGTTGCGCTGGTTCGAGGACAACACACCCGTGGTCTTCGACATCGTCGAAAGCTTCCCCGATTACCACCCGGAGCACCCCGGTGGCAGCACGACCGGTGGACGCTCACTTGAATGCCCCCTGTTCGACTTCAACGAACTCGGCGAATGGCGCGACCGCGTCTCCCGCAGCCGCCAGATGCCCGCCCACGTACTGATGAACGAAACCAGCCTTGGTCGTGGTGGCACCACGACGATCTCCACCGACCTCATGGCCGAACGCGCTGCGGCAAACCTTCGCGGATGTGGCCAAGCTCTCGTCGGACGACTACTGCGCGCCTGTTTGGACCTTGGCGTGGAGATCCACACCGGGCACCGAGCGGTGCGCCTTGAGACGAACGCACATGCGGTCACCGGCGTGCGCTTCGACAGCGCGGACGGCGAGGTGACCGTCAACGCATCTGCAGTGATTCTCGCGACCGGCGGCTTCGAATGGAACCGTGAGATGGTGCGCGACTTCATTCGCGGCCCACTTGAACGTACCGTTGCCATCGAGACCAACACCGGTGATGGCCTGAAGATGGCGATGCGCGCGGGCGCATCTATCGGCAACATGCAAGAGGCCTGGTGGGTGCCCATCATGGACGTTCCCGATGAGTCCGGCGACACGTTCTCGTGGCTGGTCAACCGTGAACGGGTCCGACCGCACAGCATCATGGTGAACCGCGCTGGTCGTCGATTTGCCAACGAGGCCGCCAACTACAACGCCTTCGGCGCCGCATTCCACGAACTCGATCCCACATCGTTCACGTACAAGAATCTTCCGGCCTTCTTGATCATGGACCGCCAATACATGTCCAAAGGCGGCATCTACACGTATCGAGGCGAGGGGCCAACACCCGACTGGCTCCACAGCGCCGACACCCTGGGTGAGCTGGCCGAGAAGATCGGTGTAGACGCCCGCGGCCTCGTGGAGTCCGTCAACCGGTGGAACGCTCAGGTTGCCGACCTAGACGACCCTGACTTCGGTCGCGGCCGCAGCATCAACGACACCCACTGGGGCGATGGAAGCCGCACACGTTCAGCCACCCTCGGCACCCTAGAGGAAGGCCCGTACTACGCCGTGCAGGTTCGACCAGGTGCTCTCGGCACCAAAGGCGGTCCCCGCACCGACGGACATGCGCGCGTTCTCGACCTCGATGGCGACGTGATTCCCGGGCTCTACGCCGCCGGCAACGTCATGGCGTCGGCGATGGGCATGACCTATGGCGGTGCGGGCGGCACGCTCGGCCCGGGCATGGTCTTTGGCTATGCCGCAGGTCGCCATGCTGCCGCAGTCCTCACCGACTAGGAAACGGCCCGAGCGAAGTCGCTTATCCGCGCACAATCGGCGAGCGCAACGAGAAGAGACGGCGTTATTTCGCAGTCGCCGGCGTTATGTCTCGGTCGCTGCAGGCGCGTTGACTTCTGGAGGCGACACATCAGTGACCGTATTGCCCTTTCGTTTTCGCACCTTGATGATGGCCTGGCGGCTGGCGATGCCCACCGCGATGATCAGTGTCAAACCTTCAAACAACGGTTGCATCCAATCGATCTCGCGCGGGTAGCGCAGCCCGATCCCCTTGATGCCGAACGCAAGGGTGTACACCGCGATCACTGTTCCCCAGACATTCGGGCGGCCGCGCAACTGGCTGGCACCGAAGAACACCGCGGCAACGGCGGGGAACAGCAACGGCGGGCCCACTGATGACGTGTAGGCGTTGAACTTCCAGGAGTAGATGATTCCCGCAAATCCGGCAAGGGCTGACGATGCAACCAGCGAGCCCCAGGTGAGGCGATCGACCGCCACACCGGACAGGCGGGCCGCTTCCCGGTTACCGCCCGTGGCGAACATGCGCCGCCCCAGCGGCGTGTGCTCCAACACGTACCACAGGATGACGACAACGATCAGGCCATAGAAGAAGTAGTACGGAAGGGAGATCTCGCTTCCAGTGCCCGGCCACGAGAAGGAAAACACATCCTTCTTGCCGAAGTTAACGTAGGTGTCGCTCAGGGCGCCAGCGATCTGGCCGCCGTCGTGGATCAACCGACTTAACGCGGCGATCACTTGGCTCATACCGAGCGTCGCGATGAACGAGTTCACACCGAATTTGACCACCACCAACCCATTGAGCAGACCGATCACCATGCATGCGGCCATGCCGATCAGCGCACCAACACCGTTGGGCAAGTCCGTCTCGAGGCCCAGTTTGGTCACGATCACCAGCGACAACGCCATATTGGCGCCGATCGACAGGTCGAACGTCTGGGTGGTGAGCGGCACCAAGAAGGCGAATGCCAACATCGTCACGATCACCTTCTCGGTGAGAACGAACTCGATGCTGCCGTTCCAACGCAAGAAGTTGTCCTCGGTGATACCGAAGAACACGAAGAACAGTGCCAACACATACAGCGCGCTGAAACGATCAAACCCGAGTCGGTTCACGATGCCGCGCGATGCTGCGGGGGCAACCTGGTCTGGGGTGGTGGTGTCATTGCTCACTTGGTACCGGCCTTGCTGTCGTTACGGAGTTGGGCTCGTTCAATATTGCCGACGTCCATGTCGGCTCCTGTTAACTCGTCGACCATCTGGCCGCCACGCATCACCACGACACGGTGCGCCACACGCACGATCTCGTCAGTGTCGGTCGAGGCAACCAGAACTGCAGCACCGTTGCGCGCAGCCTCATCGATCAGTTGGTGGATTTCCTCCTTGGCCCCGACATCGATCCCGCTGGTGGGTTCGTCGAGCACGAGGACACTCGGCATCAGCCGCAGGCTCCGTCCAAACAGGACCTTTTGCTGGTTGCCACCGCTCAGCGCACCGATCGGTATCTCGGTGCCCGCGGTCTTGATCGACAGACGGTCAACCCATTCGTGCGTTTCGACGACCTCGAGATCATGGCGCAATCGCCAACGACGCCAGTGCCGGCGAAGGTCGGCAAGGGTGAGGTTATGGCGCACTGAGTCCGTAGCGATAACGCCCAAGGTCTTGCGGTCGGCGGCAAGGAATGCCATTCCCGAGGCCAACGCGTGATCCGGTGCGTAATTGTCGATCGCGGTGTTGCCGACCACAACCGATCCGTCATCACTGGGGATTTGCCCTGTGATGAGAGGTACGAGCATTTCGCGCCCTGAGCCCATGATGCCGGCAACGCCGACGATCTCGCCCGGTTCCACATGAAGGTCAACCCCCGCGACCGTGCCGCCATACAGACCGGTCACCGTCAAGCCACCGGTAGCACCGGTGCGTTCCCTCGTCGACTGCACCACGCGTTCCAACCGATGGCCGATCATCAACTCGATCAGCCGTTCATGATCAAGATCGCCGATCGAGGTCGTGGTCACCCGCACCCCATCACGCAAGATCGTGACTTCATCGGCAATCTCGAAGACCTCATCGAGGTGATGCGATACGTACAGAATCGAGACGCCACGCTCCTTCAATCGCCGCACGGCCGCAAAGAGTCGTTGCACATCGTCGCCTGGCAGCGACGCGGTCGGTTCGTCCAGGACAAGGAGATGGGCCCCGTCTTCCCAGCCGACCAAGGCACGCGCGATCGCGACGGCGGTGCGCTGTGACGGCGCCAACATGGCCACTGGCACATCGACGTTGATGTCGGTGAACCCAAGGCCCGCCAAACCCTCACGGGCGCGATCGCTGTTCTTACGCCAATCGATTCGCCGGCCACGCATCACGTAGCCAACCCCCAGGGCAATGTTCTCCGCCGCACTCAGCATTTCGACAAGCCCAAGATCCTGATGCACGAAGCGGATTCCGGCTGCGTCCGCAGTCGCTGCATCTCCCAGCACGAGCGGTCGACCCTCCGGATGTGCTGGATCGGCAAAGAAGGTCGCCGATGACTCTCCCGTTGGCTGGTGATAGCCACACAGAACCTTGATGAGCGTGCTCTTGCCTGAGCCGTTCTGACCAACAAGGGCATGCGTGGAACCTGCCCGGATCGTGAGGTTTACATCATCGAGGGCAACCTGGCCCGGGAACGCTTTGGTGAGATGATCAATTCTGATCAATGTGTCCACTCGACTCGGTGCCCTCCCCGGCTATTCGCACTGCCGCTGCGCACCCACACAGATCTGCGAGGGCGACGTAACAAATGTGATGCCCGCGAATATACTCACCCCGCCCAGTCGACCCCCCAAACCGCGGTCGGTCGACACAACACAACGCGTTCTCTAGGGGGAGGCGCAAGGAGGGAGTACCCGTATGAAGAGGACACAGAGGGCAATTGCAGCCCTGATCAGTGTGTCGCTTGTTGCTGCTGCGTGTGGTGGCGATGATGATGACACGGCTGACGCGCC